>NZ_JBCNNF010000629.1:0-2716 GCF_039594555.1 Inquilinus sp. | reverse complement strand
CGTGCGATACCAGCCGGCCGCGTGCTTCTCCCAGTACAGCGCCTTCAGCCGGGCGCTGACCGGCCCCGGCCGGTCGTTGCCCATGACATGGCCGTCGACGCGCGACACCGGCATCACGCCGCCGGCGGTGGTGGTGCAGAACATCTCGTCGGCCTGCAGCAGGTCCTCGTGCCGCAGCGGCGCGATCCGGGCCGGCACGCCGATCTCCTCGCACAGCTCCAGCACCGACCGGCGGGTGATGCCCTCCAGCGACCCGCGGTCCGGCGTCAGCACCTGGCCGTCGCGGACCACGAAGACATTGAAGCCCGGCCCTTCGGTGACGAAGCCCTCGGCGTCCAGCAGCACGGCGGTGTCGGCGCCCCGGTCATGCGCCTCCAAGAGGCCGCGGGTCAGGTCGCCCCACTGGTAGTTCTTGATCGTCGGGTCGACCGAGGCAGGGGCGACACGCGGGGTGGAGGCGACATGCAGATGCGCCCCGCGCTCCTGCACATCCTTCGGGATCACGTCGATCCAGGGAATGGCGTAGGCGATGAAGGCGTTGTCGCAATCGGCCGGCCGGCGCGACCCGAAGATGCGCGGCCGGCCGCGGGTGCAGATCATCGCCACATAGGCGTCGCGCAGCCCCGCCAGGGCGACGCAGCGGGCCAGGATCGCCGCGATCTCCGACCGGTCGTGCGGCGGGGCCAGCCGCATCCCGGCCAGCGACCGTTCGAACCGGTCGAGATGATCGGCCAGGCGGAAGAAGCCGCCGTCGCGCACATGCACCACGTCATAGGTAACGTCGGACCGGGTGAAGCCCCAGTCCAGCACCGAGATCTTGGCCTCGGCGATCGGCACGTAGGCCCCGCCGACGAAGGCCGCCCCGGCCGAGAAATCCTGCTGGCTTGCGGTCATGCGCCGTCCCCGTCTGCGCGGCCCTGCGGCCGGTCCCGTGTTGTCCGGATTGGCCTGCAGGATGCGCAACGAATCTCTCATTGGCAATAGAAATTTCGTATACGAATTTTTGATTGATCTTTGGAAATCGGAGTCACATTCTCCGCCGCGATGGGCCAGCGCCCGAACGCTTCAAACAGGGATGCACATGGTTTCAGCGACGGATACGGCCAGGCTCGGCCCGACGCGCCTCGAAGTCACCCGGCTCGGCCTCGGCACCGCGCCGCTCGGCGGCCTCTACGCGCCGGTGGAGGAGGGGCAGGCCGAGAGCACGATCGCCCGGGCCTGGGATCTGGGGCTGCGCTTCTTCGACACCGCGCCGCAATACGGCAACGGCCTGTCGGAGCGGCGGCTGGGCCGGTTCCTGGCCGGCAAGCCGCGCGACAGCTACGTGCTGGCCACCAAGGTCGGCCGGCTGCTGCGCGTGCCGCCGCAGGCCGAGGCGCAGGAGGATGCGTTCTACAAGGGCACGCCGCCGGAGCGGCCGGTGTTCGACTTCTCCTATGACGGCGTGATGCGGTCGCTGGAGGAGAGCCTGGAGCGGCTGGGGCTGGACCGGGTCGACGTGCTGCACATCCACGACCCGGACGACCATTACGATGCCGCGATCTCCGGCGCCTACCGCGCGCTGGACCGGCTGCGCGCCGATGGGGTGATCGGCGCGGTCGGCGCCGGGATGAACCAGGCGGAGATGTTGGCCCGCTTCGCCCGCGACGGCGTGTTCGACTGCTTCCTGCTGGCCGGCCGCTACACGCTGCTGGAGCAGCGGTCGCTCGACGACTTCATGCCGCTGTGCGAGGCGCGCGGCATCGGCGTGATCATCGGCGGCGTCTACAACAGCGGCATCCTGGCCAACCCGAACGCCGGCGCCAAGTTCAACTACCAGGATGCCGACCCGGCGCTGATCGCCCGGGCCCAGGCGCTGGACGCGGTGTGCCGGCGCCACGGCGTGCCGCTGAAGGCCGCGGCGATCCAGTTCCCGACGGCGCATCCGGCCGTCGCCTCGATCCTGACCGGCGCCAGGACTCCGGCGGAGCTGGAGGAGAACGAGGCCCTATTCCGCCACCCGATCCCGGCCGATCTGTGGGCCGAGCTGCGCGCCGAGGGGCTGATCGCCCCGGCCGCGCCGACCCCGTGATCGCCGCCATGCCCACACAAGAAGGACCCGCGCCATGCTGATCGGCATCGATCCCATCCTCGGCCCCGACATCCTGCACGGCCTGCGGGCGATGGGGCATGGCGACGAGGTCGTCATCGCCGATGGCAGCTTCCCGGCCGAGACCGTGGCGCGCCGCCTGGTGCGGATGGAGGCGGCCGACCTGCAGCGCATGCTCGGCGCCGTGCTCAGCGTGCTGCCGATCGACGAGTCCGAGCCCGACCCGGTGATGGGGATGGAGGTGATCGGCAACCCCGCAGAGGTGATGCCGGCCCACACGCTGATCCGCGAGGCGCTGGGCCGGGTCGCCGGCAACCACCGGCTGACGCTGCTGGAGCGCTTCGCTTTCTATGAGCGGGCGAAGCAGGCCGCGCTGGTGATCGCCACCGGCGAGCGGCTGTTCTACGGCAATGTCATCCTCCGCAAGGGCACGGTGGCGGCCTGAGGCAGCCGGGCCGGAGCTGCACGGATCACACGACCAGGTCGCGCTCCGGCACCGGTTCGCCGCGGGCGACGCGGGCGATGTTGCCGAACATCTGGTCGACCGTCTTGACGAAGTTGTCGGCCGCGATCGCCGCCAGATGCGGCGTCACCACTAGGTTGTCCAGGGTCAGCAGCGGGCTGTCC
>NZ_JBCNNF010000628.1:0-2716 GCF_039594555.1 Inquilinus sp. | reverse complement strand
CCCAAGAGCCCCTTCGCCTGATACTCGTGGATGTTCATGGACCGTCCGTCCTGGGTGAGAGCGCGGCGCCTGAGGCCGCCCGCGAAACGGGCCGCACAATAGCACCTGAATCTCTCGGGGCAACCGAGTCGCTGCAATGCAGCAAGCCGCGAGGCGCAGACCGTTGATCCCGGCCGGTTTCGCGCCATCATGGTTGCGGCGGTCCGGAAGCGGGGAGGGCGCGGCGGTGTACAGGCTGTATTGGAACAAGGACACGGGCGCCTTCGCCCCCGACCTGGTGCTGCAGCTGGCCGGCGTGCCCTGCGATCGGATCCGCGTCGACCACAAGGCCGGCGCCCATCGCGACCCCGCCTATCTGCGCCTGAACCCGATGGGCGAGATCCCGACGCTGGTGCTGCCGGACGGCACGGTGCTGACCGAGTCGGCGGCGATGATCCTGCACCTGGTCGACGCCCATCCCGCCGCCGGCCTGGCCCCACCGCCCGGCAGCGCCGCCCGCGCCCGGTTCGACCGCTGGCTCGTGTTCATGGCGGTCAACCTCTACGGCGCCGTGCTGCGCCAGGCCTATCCCGAGCGCTTCACCGCCGACCCGGCCGGCGCCCCGGCGGTGCGGGACGCGGCGGACCGCGCGGTCGACCGCTACTGGGCGCTGATCGCCGATGCCCTGGTGCCCGGCCCATACCTCCTGGGCGAGCAGCGCAGCGCCGCCGACCTATACCTGCTGACGCTGCTGAGCTGGTACGATTTCCGCGAGGAGATGACGCCGCTCAGCCGGATCTGGGACACGCTGCTGGCCGATCCGGTGGTGGCGGAAGCCTGGGGCCGCTACTTCTCGGCGTGATGCTCCAAGCCAGGGTTCGTCATGGCGAGCCCCGAAGGGGCGTGGCCATCCAGGGGCCGATGCGAGCCGCCCTGGATGGCCACGGCGCTGTGCGCCTCGCCATGGCAAAGGCCAAAGGGGCCGGTTTCGCCATGTCGCAAAGGCTGCGTGCTGCACTGCAACAGTATCGGTCAAGGGATCGTCGTGTTTTGTCTGGCTAAATCTCAGGTGAGATGCGGTTGTCCCAAGACTTGCTCGAATTGTTAATGTATAACGCAAATCTTTGAAAAGAGTTTCAGACAAATTGACCTAAATCAGGAATGTTGACGACTGTCCCGGCGGCGGCGGACAGTGCCGCCACGTGGGGGCTGGCCAAACCGAGGCCATTCGTTTGCGCGCCGGGCGGCCACAAGCCCCACCGCAACACATAGGGGGACCAACCGTGAGACTGAGTCATCTGGCGGCCGCCGCGCTGGCGTCCGTCGTCGCCCTTCCCATGTCCTCGGTCCTGGCCGCCGACACGGCCTCCGCGACCGCCTCCAAGGCCTCCGCCAGCACCCTGTCGCTGGGCAACCCGCTCGGCGACCTGATCACGGCGCTGATGAGCCTGGACCTGCAGCGGGCGGTCACCGTCCCCGGCATCCGCCAGCACCTGAACGCCCTGCAGTCGATCGCCAACGCCAATGGCGGCACCCGCGCCGCGGGCACGCCGGGCAACGTCGCCACGGTCAACTACCTCAAGCAGCGGCTGCAGCGCGCCGGCTACCGGGTGACGGTGCAGGACTTCACCATCCCGTTCTATGAGGAGCTCGGGCCCGGCACCTTCGCCGAGACGGCGCCGACGCCGAAGACCTTCGTCAACGAAACCGATTTCGCGACGATGCCGTTCTCCGGCTCGGGCGACGTCACCGGCCGGCTGGTGCCGACCACCGATATCGAGATCCCGCCGGCGCCGGCGCCGCATTCGACCAGCGGCTGCGAGGCCGCGGATTTCCCGGCCGCGGTGTCCGGCAACGTCGCGCTGGTGCAGCGCGGCACCTGCGACTTCAGCGTCAAGGCGGCCAACGCCAAGGCGGCCGGCGCCAAGGCCGTGGTCATCTTCAACGAGGGCCAGCCCGGGCGCACCGACCTGTTCCCCACCGCGGCGATGGATGTGCCGATCGACATCCCGGTGCTGAAGGCCACCTTCCAGGTCGGGTCCGACCTCTACGCCCAGACCCAGGCCGGCCCGGTGACCGTGCATGTCACCACCAACACGCTGTCCGAGAACCGCCCGACCTCGAACGTCATTGCCGAGACCTATTTCGGCCGGCCCGACACGGTCGTGGTGGTCGGCGCCCACAACGACTCGGTGCCGGCGGGCCCGGGCATCAATGACGACGGCAGCGGCACCGCGACCAATCTCGAGGTCGCCGAGCAGCTGGGCCGCCGCCAGATCCTGCTGCGCAACAAGGTGCGCTTCGCCTTCTTCGGCGCCGAGGAGCTCGGCCTGCTCGGCGCGTTCCATTATGTCGAGTCGCTGAGCGACGCCGAGAAGGCGAAGATCAAGGTGATGCTGGACTTCGACATGCTGGCGTCGCCGAACTACGTCCGCTTCGTCTATGACGGCAACGGGTCGACCTTCCCGGACGCGGCGGGCCCGAACGGCTCCGGCCTGGTCGAGAACGTGTTCCTGGCCTTCTTCGCCCAGCGCAACCTGGCGACCGACCCGACCGCCTTCGACAACCGGTCGGACTATGCCGCCTTCACCGAGGCCGGCATCCCGGCCGGCGGCATCTTCACCGGCGCCGAGGTGATCAAGACCGAGGCCCAAGCCCGGATCTACGGCGGCACCGCCGGCATCGCCTACGATCCCTGCTACCATCAGGCCTGCGACACCATTAACAACATCAACAA
>NZ_JBCNNF010000627.1:0-2719 GCF_039594555.1 Inquilinus sp. | reverse complement strand
ACCTCGGCCACCGGGTAGCGGTTCAGGGGGCGCATCACCATGAAGGCCAGGCGTCCCGCGATGAAGCCGAACAGGCCGCCACCGATGAAGAAGCGCAGGAACAGCAGCGGCGCGCCGCTGGCATCGGCCTCCTCGGCGCCATGGCCAGGGCCGCCGCCGGCGGTCAGGATGCCGATCAGGACGATATAGAGGGTGATGGCCGCGGCATCGTTCAGCAGGCTCTCGCCCTCGACCAGGATGGTCAGGCGCCGCGGCGCGCCGGCGTCGCGGAAGATGCCGATCACCGCCGCCGGGTCGGTGGTGGCGACGATGGCGCCCAGCAGCAGGCACAGCACCAGGCTCTGGCTCGACGTGCCCCACAGGGCGATGCCGACCACCAGACTGCAGACCAGCACGGCGACGACGGCGAGCGTCAGGATCGGCGCCACGTCGTCCATCATCCGCCGCACATCCATGTGCAGCCCGGCCTCGAACAGCAGGATCGGCAGGAAGATGTGGAGAATCGCCTCGGACCGGATCTCGCCACCGGTGACCGCATGGGCGAATTCGGACAGCGGCCCGCTGCCGCCCAGCACGCCGGTGGCGCTGGCGACCGAACCCAGCGCAATGCCGAGCCCGGCGATCAGCACCGAATGCGGCAGCGACAGCCGGGTCGCCAGGGGCTGCAGCAGCGCCACCAGGACGATCAGGATGGATATGGCGAGTACGGCCAGGGCGATGTCGGGCATGGCTTCCCATCGTCAGAACCGGGCGTCCCCCCGCCCGGCCCGGCGATACTACACGACGCGCGCGATCTGTCGCCGGTGATGGTGGTCACTGGAGGATGAGATCAGCCTGGCGCGAAACCGAAGCGTGCCGATCTCGAGCTCCCATTCTATTTTATTGTCATCCTCGGGCTTGACCCGAGGATCCAGGGGCTTTCAAGAGCCGCTCTCGGTGCCCCCTGGATTGCCGGGTCAAGCCCGGCAATGACAATAGAAGTCGAGATCAGGAACCCTATTCGACAACCACCGCTCAGCCGGGTCAGAGCACGAAATCCGCCGCGACGAGCGCGATGGTGCCGGTGAGCTGGATGTGGAAATCCGCGGCGCCGTCGCCGTTGACGTCGCCGGCGACGGTGGTGACGCCACCGCCCTGGGTGAAGCGCAGCTGCCCGGCGACGCCGGTGAACAGACCGCTGCCGATGAAGGCGAAGGCCTGGTCGCCGGCCGCGCCGGTGTTCGCGTCGATCGCCGACAGGTCGATCCGGTCGCCCTGGGCGTGGCTGAAATCGGTGATCCGGTCGGCATTGGCGCCGACGACGCTGTCGCCGGTCGCGGCATAGACGAAGCGGTCCGCGCCGATGCCGCCCGTGAGCGTGTCCTTGCCGGCGCCGCCCTGGATCACGTCGTTGCCCTCATAGCCGTTCAGCGCATTGGCCCCGCCGCTGCCGATCAGCGTATCGCCGGCCTTGCTGCCGTTGACGTTCTCGATCGAGACATAGGTATCGCCCGCGGCGTTGCCGCCGCTGCCGGTGCCGGTGGCGAGATTGACCGTGACGGCGGTGGCCTCGCCCCAATAGCTGGCGAGGTCGGTGCCGGCGCCGCCGTCGAGGTGGTCGGCGCCGCCGCGGCCGCGGAGCACGTCGTTGCCGTTCCAGCCCTGCAGCGCGTTGGCGCCGGCATCGCCGGAGAGGGTATCGCTGCCCTGGCTGCCGCTGACATTCTCGATCCCGGTCAGGGTGTCGCCTTCGGCCTCGCCGCCGCTGCCGGTGCCGGCGGCGAGGTCGACGACCACGGCCTCCGGCCGGTTGTAGTAGCTGGCAGTGTCGATCCCGGCGCCGCCGTCGAGATGGTCGGCACCGCTTTCACCGTAGAGCACGTCGTTGCCGTCGCCGCCGTTGAGGGTGTCGTCGTCATAGCTGCCCAGCAGCGTGTCGGCGCCGCCGAGACCGTTGAGGATATCGTTGCCGGACTGGCCGCCGAGAATGTTGTTCCCGGCCGAGCCGGTCAGGATATCGTTGCCGGACTGGCCGCCGAGAATGTTGTTCCCGGCCGAGCCGGTCAGGACATCGTCGGCGACGAAGGCGCCGTAGACATTCTCGATGCTGGAGAACACGTCGCCCGCGGCATCGCCGCCGCTGGCGGTGCCGGTGCTGAGATCGACCGTCACGGCGGAGGACCCGGTATAGTAGATGGTGTCGATCCCGGCACCGCCGTCCAGCTGGTCCGCCCCGGTGCCGCCCGTCAGGCGGTCGTCGCCGGCGCCACCCAGCAGCGTATCGTTGCCGCCCAGGCCTTCGAGATCGTCATCCCCGGCATTGCCGGTGAGGACATTGGCGGCGATGTTGTTGCCGATGAGCGTGTCCCCGCCCGCGCCACCGATGATGTTCTCCATATCGACGAAGCTGTCGCCGGTGGAGTCGTTGTTGCCGCCGGACCCGACGCCGGAGAGCAGGTTGGCGACAACCGCGGCGATGGCGCCGGCATAGCTGACGGTGTCGATGCCGGCGCCGCCTTCGAACCGGTCGCCGCCGGCGCCGCCGGTCAGGATGTCGTCGCCCAGGCCGCCGACCAGCCGGTCGTCGCCGATGCCGCCATCGATCAGGTCGATGCCGCCGCCGCCATAGATGATGTCGTTGCCGCCGAGGCCGTTCAGGGTGTCGCCCAGCGCCGTCGCCTGCGGGATGTCGGTGTAGCCGGGCGGGATGACCACCCCGTCACCCAGGATGTGGATGACA
>NZ_JBCNNF010000626.1:0-2728 GCF_039594555.1 Inquilinus sp. | reverse complement strand
CATCCGGATCGCCTATGGCGGCATGGCCGGCACGCCGAAGCGCGCCGCCGCGACCGAGGCGGCGCTGCTGGGCCAGCCCTGGACCGAGGCGACGGTGCGCGCCGCCCTGCCGCGGCTGCAGGACGACTTCACCCCGCTGACGGACTGGCGCGCCAGCGCCGGCTACCGCGCCAAGGTCGCAGCCAACCTGCTCTTGAAGCTGCATGCCGAAACCGCCGCCCCCGCCACCGAGACGCGGCTGGTCGGCGCCCAAGCCTTAGCCCGACCGAGCCTGGCCCATGCCTGACACCACCTTGTCCCAAGCCAAGGCACAGCCGGCGGCCGACCGCATCGACGGCGCGGTGCACGACCCGCGCCGGCACGACAGCGCCCACAAGCATGTCAGCGGCGAGGCCGTCTATGTCGACGACATCCCGGAGCCGGCGGGCCTGCTGCATGTCTGCCTGGGGCTGAGCGAGAAGGCGCATGCCCGGATCCGGTCGATCGACCTGGCCAAGGTGCGCGCCGCGCCCGGCGTGGTCCGCGTCTTCACCGCCGCCGACGTGCCCGGCGAGAACGACATCGGCTGCAACCATCTGGGCGACGAGCCGCTGTTCGCCACCGACCTGGTGCAGCATGTCGGCCAGCCGGTCTTCGCCGTGGCCGCCGAGACCCGCGACCAGGCCCGCCGCGCCGCCCGCCTGGCCGCGATCGACTATGAGGAGCTGCCGGCGGTCCTGGACTACGACGCCGCCAAGGCCGCCGGCACGCTGGTGACCAAGCCGATGACGCTGCAGCGCGGCGACGCCAGGGCGGCGATCGCGGCCGCCCCGCACAGGGTCGAGGGCCGGATGCGGATCGGCGGGCAGGAGCATTTCTACCTGGAGAGCCAGGTGGCCCTGGCCCTGCCGGGCGAGGATGGCGACGT
This sequence comes from Inquilinus sp., assembly GCF_039594555.1. GTDB lineage: Bacteria > Pseudomonadota > Alphaproteobacteria > DSM-16000 > Inquilinaceae > Inquilinus. The sequence continues at coordinate 1,821 of NZ_JBCNNF010000626.1, read as the reverse complement.
CACCGTCCACTCCTCGACCCAGCACCCGAGCGAGGTGCAGCACATCGTCGCCAGCGTGCTGGGCGTGCCGGATGGGGCGGTGACGGTCGAGATCCGGCGCATGGGCGGCGGCTTCGGCGGCAAGGAGACCCAGGCCAACCTGTTCGCCGCCGCGGCCGCCCTGGTGGCCAAGGCCACCGGCCGCGCCGCCAAGCTGCGCCCGGACCGCGACGACGACATGGTGATCACCGGCAAGCGCCACGATTTCGAGGTCGACTATGCGGTCGGCTTCGACGAGGAGGGCCGGATCGAGGGCGTCGACATGCTGCTGGCGGCGCGCTGCGGCTGGTCCGCCGACCTGTCCGGCCCGGTCACCGACCGCGCGCTGTTCCACGCCGACAACGCCTATTACTACCCGGCGGTGCATCTGGCCTCGCTGCCCTTGAAGACCAACACCCAGTCGAACACCGCCTTCCGCGGTTTCGGCGGGCCGCAGGGGCTGGTGGCCGGCGAGCGGCTGATCGAGGAGATCGCCTTCGCCACGGGCCGCGACCCCCTCGAGATCCGCAAGCTGAACTTCTACGGCACCGCCGACCGCAATGTGACGCCCTACCACCAGACGGTGGAGGACAACATCGCGCCGCAGCTGGTGGCGGAGCTGGAGCGCGACAGCGACTACTGGAACCGGCGCGAGGAGATCCGCGCCTGGAACAGGACCAGCCGGTTTCTCAAGCGCGGCCTGGCGCTGACGCCGGTGAAGTTCGGCATCTCCTTCACCTTCACCGCCTACAACCAGGCCGGCGCGCTGGTGCATGTCTACAAGGACGGGTCGATCCACCTGAACCATGGCGGCACCGAGATGGGCCAGGGCCTGTACACCAAGGTCGCCCAGGTGGTGGCGGAGGAGTTCCAGGTCGATATCGGCCGCGTCCACATCACCGCCACCACCACCGGCAAGGTGCCGAACACCTCGGCCACCGCCGCCTCCTCCGGCGCCGACCTGAACGGCATGGCGGCCCGGGCCGGGGCGCGGATGATCAAGGAGCGGCTGATCGCCTTCGCCGCCGAGCGCTGGCAGGTCAAGCCGGACCAGGTCGTGTTCCGCCGCAACGTCGTGCGGATCGGCGACCAGGAGGTGCCGTTCCCGGAGCTGGTGCGCGCCGCCTATTTCGGCCGGGTGCAGCTGTCCGCCGCCGGCTTCTACAAGACGCCGAAGATCCATTGGGACCGCGCCGCCGGCCGCGGCCGGCCCTTCTACTACTTCGCCTATGGCGCCGCGGTCAGCGAGGTCACGGTCGACACCCTGACCGGCGAGTACCGGCTGGACCGCACCGACATCCTGCACGATGCCGGCCAGTCGCTGAACCCGGCGATCGACAAGGGCCAAATCGAGGGCGGCTTCGTCCAGGGCGCCGGCTGGCTGACCATGGAGGAGCTGTGGTGGGATGCGAAGGGCCGGCTGCGCACCCATGCGCCCTCCACCTACAAGATCCCGGTGGCGAGCGACCGGCCGAAGATCTTCAACGTCCGGCTGGCCGACACGCGCAACCATGAGGAGACGATCTATCGCTCCAAGGCGGTGGGCGAGCCGCCTTTCATGCTGCCGATCTCGGTACTGGAAGCCCTGTCGATGGCGGTCGCCAGTGTCGCGGATTACCGAGAATGCCCGCGGCTCGACGCGCCGGCAACACCGGAGCGTGTGCTGATGGCCGTCGAACGCCTTCGGCGCGCCTGACGGCCATCAATCCGGTGTTAGAGCATCCCGCTTGCAAGTGGCATCACCGGAAGCGGAAAGGAAACAGAACGCACGGCCTCTAGAGCCGCGGAAGTTCATTGATGCTG
>NZ_JBCNNF010000625.1:0-2740 GCF_039594555.1 Inquilinus sp. | reverse complement strand
GATGGCCAGGCTGACCACCACGGTCCCACCCGGCTCGGCTTGGTCCAGCGCCCGGGCCAGCAGCGCCCGCGCCGCCTCGCGCTGCCGTGGCGGCAACACCAGCACCAGCGGGAAGCGGCCCTCGACCCGGGTCGAGACGGTCAGCCCCGCCGCCTCCAGCGCTGCGGCGCGCGGCCGGAAGCTCTGCTCGCAGGCCAGGGCCGGCGACGCGAACTCGGCCAGCGCCGCGCCGGCGCAGGCACCGAGCAGCAGAGCGCGGCCGTCCTCGGGCCAGGTGAGGACGCCGCTGCGGAACGGCAGGAACAGGGTGTCGAGCGCGGGATCGTCGGTCATATCCGCCCTCCCTGGCATATCGACGCCGAAAACGGAAGCATTCCCCCTCACCCTCCCGTTCGCCAACGCGAACGGGGCCCTCCCTCTCTCCGAGGAGAGGGGAACGGGACGGCAGCGCGAAGACACCTCTCCTTGAGGAGAGGTCGAAATCGCGCGGCGATTTCGGGTGAGGGGGCGGGCTCGATATCAGACAAGCGTATCACCGGGCGGCGCTGCCCAGCAGCTGCGCCGGCCGGCGCAGCGTGGGGTCGAAGGGGTTGATGCGGGGTCCGATCGCCGTCGCCTCTCGCTTCAGGATCTCGACCACCGTCGGCAACCGGTCCTCGCCCAGCCGCTCGGAGATCGTGCCGATGCTGAGCGCGGCCACCGCCCGGCCCTCGCGGTCGAGCACCGGCACCGCGACCCCGCCCATGCCGGGCAGTGCCACGTCGCGCCGGGAGGCGAAGCCGGCTTCGCGCGCCTTGGCGATCTCGGTGCGCAGATAGACTTCGTCCATGAAGCCCTGGCCCAGTAGCCGGGGCACGTTGAAGCGGATCACCTCCTCCCGCTCCGCCTCCGGCAGGAAGGCCAGGATCACCAGCGCCCCCTGCCCCACCCCGAGCGGCACCCGGCCGCCGATGTCGCCGGTGAAGGAGCGGATCGGGAACGGCCCCTCGCAACGGTCCAGGCACATCGCGTCGAAGCCGCTGCGCACCAGCAGGAACACGGTGTCGTGGAGCATGGCGGAGAGGCGCTGCAGCACCGGCCAGCACAGGTCGCGCAGATTGCCGGGATTGCCCGCCCGCGCCGCGAGGGCGAAGAAATCGACGCTGAGCCGGTAGAGGCGGCTGCGGCCATCCTGCTCCACCACCCCTTCCGCCTGCAGCCCCTGCAGCAGCCGATGCACGGTCGCCTGGGTCAGGCCGGTGGCCTCGGCGATACGGATCAGCTTCGCCCCCTCCCCACCCGCCTCGGTCAGGGCCCGCAGGATGGCGAAACCGCGCTGCAGGCTCTTGCCCGGGGCCTCGCTCTCTTTCGCCATTTCCGGAAACTCCAGATCGATATTAGCGCCTATGATTCCGATTAGCGAAATCTGAATCAGAATACTCTCTCTAAAACGGAATGTCGCCTTGACTCGCTATCGCGAAAGAGTCTTCTGGAATGACGCGTCGGCGCCTTCCGTTCCACGGAGGGCAAGACCGGCGGGGCCGATGCGCGGCAGCGCGGAACGGCTATGGACAGGGATGCCAGGGAGACTGCAGTGACCTTCCTCCGTCTCGAGCGGATCTCGAAGCTCTATGGCGACGTCGCGGCGGTCGCCGATCTCGACCTGACCGTGGAGCGCGGCGAGTTCGTGTCGCTGCTCGGTCCCTCCGGCTGCGGCAAGACCACGACGCTGCAGATGGTCGCCGGCTTCGTCCCGGCCAGCACCGGGCGGATCGTGCTGGACGGGCAGGACCTGACCCGGGTCAAGCCGAACCGCCGCGGCCTGGGCGTGGTGTTCCAGAGCTACGCCCTGTTCCCGCACATGACCGTGGCCGACAACGTCGCCTTCGGGCTGGAGATGCGCGGCATCGCCAGGCCGGAGCGGGCGAAGCGGGTCGAGGAGGCGCTGGCGCTGGTCCATCTCGACCACCTCGCCGGCCGCTATCCGCGCGCCCTGTCCGGCGGACAGCGCCAGCGCGTGGCCCTGGCCCGGGCGCTGGTGATCGAGCCGCCGGTGCTGCTGCTGGACGAGCCGCTGTCGAACCTGGACGCCAAGCTGCGCGACGCGATGCAGTTCGAGCTGCGCCAGATCCAGCGCCGCACCGGCACCACCACGATCATGGTCACGCACGACCAGGCCGAGGCGCTGTCGATCAGCGACCGGGTGGTGGTGATGGAGCGCGGCCGCATCACCCAGATCGACCAGCCCTACCGGATGTACGAGCATCCGCGCAGCCGCTTCATCTCCGACTTCGTCGGCAAGGCCAACCTGCTGGACGGGGTGGTGGCCCAGCCCGGCGCGGTGGCGCGGGTGACGGTCGGCGCCGCGACACTGGAGGTGCCGGGCGACGGCCTGCCCGCCGGCGCCCGGGTGCTGCTGTGCCTGCGGCCGGAGAAGCTGGCGCTGGGCGCGCCCGGCACCGGCCGGCTGCCCGGCGCGGTGTCGCGCCGCTACTTCCTGGGGAGCCAGTGGCTGTACCACCTGGACAGCCCGGCCGGCGAGCTGCTGGTCGCCGCGCCGAACCTCGGCGCCGAGCCGCTGGCCGAGGGGGCTGCGGCCGGCATCGACTGGGCGCCGGAGATGGTGCGGGTGCTGCGCGACGCCGACGCAGCCGAGGGCGTGCGATGAGCGTCGCGGCGTCGGAGGGTCGGCTGGCCCCGGCGGCGATGGCGCTGCCGGCGACGATCCTGTTCGCCGGGCTGGTGCTGACGCCGCTGGCGC
>NZ_JBCNNF010000624.1:0-2757 GCF_039594555.1 Inquilinus sp. | reverse complement strand
CCACCAGCAGCCACAGACCAAGCATCGCCCTGCTGATCGCCCTGGCCGATATCGGCGGGGTGTGGCCGCTGCAGCAGGTGACCGGCGCCCTCTCCGACCTGGCGGAGACCACGCTCGATCTCGCCGTGGCGCATCTCCTGTCCCGCGCCGCGGCGCGCGGCCTGCTGCGGCCTGAGGCGGTGGCGGCCCCGGACGCGTCCGGCCTGATCGTGCTGGGCATGGGCAAGCTGGGCGCGCGCGAGCTGAACTATTCCAGCGATGTCGACCTGATCATCCTGTACGACGCCGACAAGGTGCCGACCGACCGGCCCGACGATCTGGGCCAGACCTTCTCCCGGATGACGCGCGACCTGGTGCGGATCATGGAGGAGCGGACGGTCGACGGCTATGTCTTCCGCACCGATCTGCGGCTGCGGCCCGACCCCGGCGCCACGCCGCCGGCGGTGTCGCTGGCGGCGGCCGAGAGCTACTACACCAGCCTGGCGCAGAGCTGGGAGCGCGCGGCGATGATCAAGGCCCGGCCGGTGGCCGGCGACCGCGCCGCCGGCGACGAGTTCCTGGACTTCCTGACGCCCTTCATCTGGCGCCGCAACCTGGATTTCGCCGCGATCCAGGACATCCACGCGATCAAGCGGCAGATCCACCACCATCACGGCCATGGCACCGTCGCCATCGAGGGCCACGACCTGAAGCTGGGCCGCGGCGGCATCCGCGAGATCGAGTTCTTCGTGCAGATGCAGCAGCTGATCTTCGGCGGGCGCGAGCCGCAGCTGCGGCTGCGCGGCACCGTCGCCGGGCTTGCGGTGCTGGCCGAGGCCGGACGGGTCGACCGCGACACCGCCGCCAGCCTGGCCGAATGCTACCGCTTCCTGCGTCGGGTCGAGCACCGCATCCAGATGCTGGAGGACCACCAGACCCACGCGCTGCCGGCGGACCCGCGCGAGGTCGACGCGCTGGGCACCTTCCTGGGCTTTCCCGACCCCGCCACCTTCCGCACCACGCTGACCGACACGCTGCGGCTGGTCGAGAGCCGCTATGCCGAGCTGTTCCAGGAGGACCGGCCGCCGGAGGGCGCCGTCACCCTGGTCTTCGCCGGCGTCGACGACCATCCGGGCACGGTCGAGACGCTGCAGCGGCTGGGCTTCGCCCGGCCGTCCGAGGCGATCGGCGTGGTGCGCGGCTGGCTGCACGGCCGCTACCGGGCCCTGCGCAGCGAGCGGGCGCGCGGCCTGATCACCGGGCTGGTGCCGCGGCTGCTGTCGATCGTCGGCGGCACCGCCGACCCCGACGCCACGCTGCTGCGCCTGGACGGGTTCCTGGCCCGGCTGCCGGCGGGCGTCCAGCTCTTCTCCTTGTTTAACGTCAACCCCGATCTCCTTGATCTGCTTATCGATATACTCGGTTTCGGCGGCCGGATCGCGGATTATCTGACGGCCCATGCCGGCCAGCTGGAGGCGGTGCTGGCGCCGGGCTTCTTCAGCACCCTGCCGGGACGCGAGGCGCTGCAGGAACGGCTGACGGCGGAGCTGGCAACGGCGCGCGACTTCGAGGACATGCTGGACGTGCTGCGGCGCTGGACCAACGACCAGCGCTTCCGCGCCGCGGTGCACATCCTGCGCCGCCTATCCGAGACGCCGGCCTGCGCCGCCTTCCTGTCCGACGTCACCGAGGTGGCGCTGCAGGCGCTGGTGCCGCGGGTGGAGGCGGAGTTCGCGCGCCGGCACGGCCGCTTCCCCCAGGGCGGGCTGGCGCTGCTGGCCATGGGCAAGCTGGGCGGGCGGGAGATGACGATCCGCTCCGACCTCGACCTGATCATGATCCACGACGCCGGGGCGGAGCAGGAATCGGACGGCGAGAAGCCGATCAGCCCGATGGTCTACTACACCCGGCTGATCCAGCGCCTGGTCTCGGCCATCACCGCGCCGACGGCGCAGGGCGCGCTGTTCGAGGTCGACATGCGGCTGCGTCCCTCCGGCAATGCCGGGCCGCTGGCGACCAGCCTGGAGGCCTTCACCGCCTATCAGCGCGGCGATGCCTGGACCTGGGAGCACATGGCCCTGACGCGAGCCCGGGTGATCCATGCCGACGGGCCGCTGAGCGAGCGGATCGAGGCGGAGATCCGCTCGCTGCTGGCCCTGCCCCGCGACCCGGAGAAGCTGCGCCGCGACATCGCCGAGATGCGCGGCCGGATGGCGCGCCAGCGCGACACCGACGACATCTGGAATATCAAGCACTTCCGCGGCGGGCTGGTCGATGTCGAGTTCATCGCCCAGTATCTGCAGTTGCGCCACGCGGCCGAGCACCCGGAGATCCTGCACCAAGCGACGGCCGAGGTGCTGCGCCGCGCCGAGGCCGCCGGACTCCTGCCCGAAGACGAGGCGGAGACGCTGCTGCGGGCGCTGGCGACCTGGCAGCGGGTGCAGGCCTTCCTGCGCTTCGCCGTCGAGGACAAGTTCGACCCGGCGGAGGCGTCCGACGCCATGATCCGCGACCTGCTGCGTGCCGTCGCGGAGGACGCCGCCGACCCGCCGGAGGATCTGGACGCCGCCGCGGCCGGAATGCGGCGGCAGGCGGCGGAGGTGATGGCGGTGTTCGACCGCCTGATCGGACCGCCCCCGCCGCGGGAGGATGCTGCCGAGGGTTAGGCTCCGCAGCCGGCCCTCAGCCGATTCGTTTGATGTTGCCCTGGCCCTTGCTGCCGTCGTCCTTCGAGGTCTCGACCAGGCCGGCGTCGACGCGCTTCGAGAACTCGGTCTC
>NZ_JBCNNF010000623.1:0-2767 GCF_039594555.1 Inquilinus sp. | reverse complement strand
GATTGCTTATGCCCGGATGCTGAAGGAGGCGAAGGTGCCGGTGACCTATGTCATGGCGCCGGGCATGATCCACGCCTTCAACGCCCTGATCCACCTGATCCCCGGCGGCCTGCCGCAGATCGCCGCGATCGACGAGGCGCTGCGGGGGGTGTGAACGTAGCGCTGTCAGATCCAGTGCAGAACGACGCCCGCTGAGACGATCGCGTTCACGATCCAGGTGCCGGCAAAGGCAAGTATGGCCAAGCCGACAAAGAATGCGGCCCAGCACAGGCCGACCATCTGCCAGCTCGGTTTGTCGAAGGTGGCGATCGGTCGCTGGACACCGGACGACAGCGTGCCGACATTTTTCGGAATGACGATGATGGTCGCCAGAACGCATAGGAACAATATCAGAGACGTCAAGGATAGGCCTGTTTCCTGTGCTGCGGAAATATAATTGAACGCGCCGTGGTTTTTGATCTGGTAGATCAAGCCAAGATCTGGGTGCGGTTCTTTTGGTTGGAATGATGTATATTGATTGAGAAGCGAGAAGAATATCGCCGCATTGGCAAGGCCAATGCCAAAAAGGGCGGAGGCAGTATAGTTGCGAAACGTCCTGTTGGCCCGAAACCGGCTGATCTGGATCATGCCGATGCTCCCGTTCGCCCTGTCGGCAGCCTACCCGTAATCCTGCTCGACCCGGAACCGCGTGCCGACCACGGCGGCGATGCGGATGCGGGTGCCGGCGGGAAGGTCGGGGCCTTCCACGCTCCAGGTCGCGTCGGCGATGCGGATGCGGCCGACGCCGTTGGCGATCGGTTCGTTCAGGGTCACGACCCGGCCGACATACTGCTCGCCGCGGCGGTTCAGCGTCGGCTGGTCGCTGGCCTCGGTGTGCGGCTTCAGCCAGGCGCGCCAGGCCACGACGCTGATCACCGACAGCACGGCGAAGACCAGCACCTGGAACTCCCAGCCGATCGACGGGACCAGCCAGGACAGGAGGCCGACGATGCCGGCGGAGATGGCGAGCCAGAGGAAGAAGGTGGCGGGCACCATGACCTCGAGGATCAGCAGCACCACGCTGGCGATCCACCACCACCAGAACTCCGGGCCCTGGATCATCATGCCTTCGGTCCCCACGGGCCGCCCTCGGGCGCCGGGGCGGCGGGATCCGCGGGCGGCCGCCGCGGCGGTACGGCCGGCGGCGCCCCGCCGTCACGGCCGAACGCCTCGCGCGCGATCTCGGAAATGCCGCCGATGGCACCGATCACGCTCGATGCCTCCAGCGGCATGAACAGCACCTTCTGGTTCGGCGCCGCCGCCACGGCCTTCAGCGCGTCGACATATTTGGTGGCGACGAAGTAGTTGATCGCCTGCACGCTGCCGGACGCGATGGCCTCGCTCACCGCGGTGGTCGCCTTGGCCTCGGCCTCGGCCGAGCGCTCGCGGGCCTCGGCGTCGCGGAAGGCGGCCTCGCGCCGGCCCTCGGCCTCCAGGATCGCGGCCTGCTTCAGGCCCTCGGCGCGCAGGATCTGCGCCTGCCGCGTGCCCTCGGCCTCCAGGATGGTGGCGCGGCGGTCGCGCTCGGCCTTCATCTGCCGGGCCATGCTGTCGACCAGGTCGCGCGGCGGGGTGATGTCGCGGATCTCGATGCGGGTGACCTTGACGCCCCAGGGCTCGGTGGCATCGTCCACCACCTTCATCAGCCGGGCGTTGATCTGGTCGCGGTTGGACAAGAGCTCGTCCAGGTCCATCGAGCCCATCACCGTGCGGATGTTGGTCATGGTCAGGTTGATGATCGCGGTCTCGAGGTTGCCAACCTCATAGGCCGCCTTCGCCGCGTCCAGCACCTGGTAGAAGATCACGCCGTCGACCGTCACCATGGCGTTGTCCTTGGTGATGATCTCCTGCTGCGGCACCTCCAGCACCGTCTCCATCATCGACAGCTTGGCGCCGATCTGGTCGACGAAGGGCACGATCAGGTTCAGGCCGGGGCGCAGGGTGCGGGTGTAGCGGCCGAACCGCTCCACCGTCCATTCGCGGCCCTGGGGCACCGACTTGACGCCCATGAAGATGACCAGGATCGCCAGGACCAGGATGGCCAGGACGACGATCGCGAACGGGGAAATCGGCATGATGGGCTTCCGTTCCTCTTGGCGCGGCCACAGTGTGCCATAGCGGCCACAGGGCCGGCCCGATTATTTCACCGGAACTTTGTGGCGGAAACGCAGCGGCCAAGTCGGACGGTGACGGCGGATCAGGGCTCGAACTGCTCCTTCAGGATCCGTTCCTCCAGCGTCTTGCCGGGGTCGAACAGCAGGGCCAACGATACCGAGCGGTCCTCGGCGATCTCGACCCGGGCCACGTCGCGCACCTCGGTCGAATCGGCGACGGCGCTGACCGGGCGCTTCGGCAGCTCCAGCATGTCGAGCACGATCTTCGCCCGCTGCGGCAGCAGGGCGCCGCGCCAGCGCCGCGGCCGGAAGGCGCTGATCGGCGTCAGCGCCAGGATGCCGGCGCCGAGCGGGATGATTGGGCCATGCGCCGACAGGTTGTAGGCGGTGCTGCCCGCCGGGGTCGACACGATCGCCCCGTCGCAGATCAGCTCCGGCATGCGCACGATGCCGTCGACCGTGATTCGCAGCTTCGCCGTCTGCCGGGTCTGGCGCAGCACCGAGACCTCGTTGATGCCCAGCGCCTCGTGCACCGTGCCGTCGACCGTGGTCGCCCGCATCCGCAGCGGATGCAGGATCACGGTCCGCGCCGCCGCCACGCGGCCCGCCAGATC
>NZ_JBCNNF010000622.1:0-2774 GCF_039594555.1 Inquilinus sp. | reverse complement strand
GCCTCAAGGCTTTCGCCGACCTGCTGGCCGAGGATTACGCCATCGGCGCCGCGGTGTGGGCCGCCGGCCGCCGGGTCGCGGTGTCGACCCAGCTGATCGGCCATCTGTGCAGCGAGGCCTCGGCCGGCACCATGTGGGCGCATGAGATGCGCTGGGCCCGCACCATCAAGAGCATCGATCCGCTGGGCTATGCCGGGTCGCTGATCACCCATCCGCTGCCCTTGGCGCTGCTCGCCTGGGCCTTCGGCGGGGGCTTGCCGGCCCTTGCCGTCGCCGGGCTGGCGCTGGCCCTGCGGATCGGGCTGTGCATCCGCTTCGAACGCGCCTACTCTCTGCCGCCGCGGCCCTACTGGCTGATTCCGGCGCGCGACCTGCTGGCCTTCGCGGTTTTCGTCGTGAGCTATCTCGGCTCCGGCGTGAACTGGCGGGGCCATTTGTATCAACTCGTACCAGACGGCACCTTGGTGACGGATCGGAGGCCACCCTCCCCATGACGATGAAGACGTTGTTCCTGCAGGCGCCGTCCTTCGACGGCTTCGACGGCGGTGCCGGGTCTCGCTACCAAGCCAAGCGCGAGATCAAGTCCTTCTGGTACCCGACCTGGCTGGCGCAGCCGGCGGCGCTGGTCGAGGGGTCGAAGCTGATCGACGGCCCGCCGTCGCGCATCAGCCCCGCCTCGGTGGCGGCGCAGGCCAAGGATTACGACCTCGCCGTCCTGCACACCTCGACCCCGTCCTTCGCCTCCGACGTCAAGATGATCGAGGCGCTGAAGGCGGTGAACCCGAACCTGAAGGCCGGGCTGGTCGGCGCCAAGGTGGCGGTCGACCCGAATGGCAGCATGGAAGGATCGCCGCTGATTGACTTCGTCGCCCGCAACGAGTTCGACTTCACCATCAAGGAGGTCGCCGACGGCCGCGACCTGTCGAAGATCGACGGGCTGACCTATCGCAATTCCGAGGGCGTGGTGGTCCACAACCCAGAGCGCGCGACGCTCGAGAACATGGATGCGCTGCCCTTCGTCAGCCCGGTCTATCACCGCGACCTGGTGATCGAGGACTATTTCATCGGCTATCTGAAGCACCCGTACCTGTCGATCTACACCGGCCGCGGCTGCAAGTCGCGCTGCACCTTCTGCCTGTGGCCGCAGACCGTCGGCGGCCACCGCTACCGCACCCGCAGCGTCGGCCATGTGATCGACGAGATCCGCTGGGCGAAGCAGACGATGCCGCAGATCCGCGAATTTTTCTTCGACGACGACACCTTCACCGACGACGCGCCGCGGGCCGAGGCGATCGCCCGCGAGCTGGGCAAGCTGGGGGTCACCTGGTCGTGCAACGCCAAGGCCAACGTGCCGCGCGAGACGCTGAAGGTGATGCGCGACAACGGGCTGCGGCTGCTGCTGGTCGGCTACGAATCCGGCAACCAGCAGATCCTGCACAATATCAAGAAGGGCATGCGGATCGAGGTCGCGGAGAAGTTCACCAAGGACTGCCACGAGCTCGGGATCCAGATCCACGGCACCTTCATCCTCGGCCTGCCGGGCGAGACCAAGGAGACGATCCAGGAGACGATCCGCTTCGCCACCCGGATCAACCCGCACACCATCCAGGTGTCGCTGGCCGCCCCTTATCCGGGCACCTTCCTGTACAACCAGGCGGTTGAGAATGGCTGGCTGGACGCGGCCAATGCCGAGCTGGTCGACGAGAAGGGCGTGCAGATCGCGCCGCTGCACTATCCGCATCTGAGCCATGGCGAGATCTTCCACTCGGTGGAGGATTTCTACCGGCGCTTCTACTTCCGCGCGCCGAAGATCGCCTCGATCGTCGGCGAGATGGTGCGCAGCCCGGAGATGATGAAGCGCCGCCTGCGCGAGGGCGTGGAGTTCTTCCGCTTCCTCAAGGAGCGCAAGGCGGCCTGAGCCGGCCAAGGGCGGGGGGCGTCGTGACGGCCTCCGCCCTTCACCATCGTCCTCTGCGCCCCATATGAGCGGAAGCTCCTGCCGCCCATCATAGGGGTCCCGACGGCCCGTGCCGCCCACCGAGCCTGCCGCCTTCCACCCCCTCCCCACCTCCGATTCCCCGCGCTGTGTCGGGGTCGAGCTCGAGTTCATGGGGCCTTCCGCCCGCCGGGCGGCGCGAGCCTTGGCGGCAGTCGTTGGCGGCGAGGTGGCGGCGGAGGACGCGCATGCCTTCGCTGTCCGGGGGAGCGAGCTCGGCGATCTGGCGGTGGAGCTGGACCTGCGCTACGCCCATCCGCAGCGGCACGGCATGACCCTGCCGGTGCGGATCGGGCCGAAGGCCGCCGCCGGGCTGGGCTGGCTGCTGTCCGGCGCGGTGCCGCGGGAGCTGATCGTGCCGCCTCTGCCGGTCGAGCGGCTGTCGGAGGTCGACCGACTGCTCGGCCTGCTGCGCGGCGCCGGGGCCAAGGGGCACGGCGCCACCCTCTTCGGGTCGCTGGGCCTGCATTTCAACATCGACGCGCCGGCCGCGGACCTGCCCCGCATCACGGCGGTGATGCTGGCCTTCGGGCTGATGGAATCGCGGCTGCGGCGGGAGATCGCGCGCGGGCAGCGACGGCTGGAGCGGCACCTGCCGCCGCCCTATCCGCCGGCCTTCCTGCACCGGATCGCGGCGCCGGGCTATCGGCCGGACCAGGCCGGGCTGATCGACGACTACCTGGCCGCCAACCCGACCCGCGACCGCGGCCTGGACCTGCTGCCGCTGCTGCTGAGCCTGGACCCGGAACGGGTGCGGGCCCGGCTACCCTATGAGAAG
>NZ_JBCNNF010000621.1:0-2835 GCF_039594555.1 Inquilinus sp. | reverse complement strand
AGATCGTCGATGTCGGCACCGCCGGCGGCGATGGCCTCGGTCGACAGCGGCAGATGCGCCTTGTCATAGGCCGCCAGCGGCCAGATCCGGCGGGCGACATAGATCGCCTCGCGGCCGACCGCGATGTGCAGCAGCTGCATCTCGCCCTGGCCGTCGGCCTTGCGCCTGGTGCAGCCCAGCGCGGTGCGGACGGTGCCGGCAGGGTCGGTCCGGACCTGGCCCTCGACCACGTCGTCGCAATCCTGCTTCAGCGCCTCCGCGCTCTCGCGGATGAAATCGGCCGGGTCGCTGCCGCCCAGCCCGCCGATCCGGGTCACGGTGATGCTGCCATCCGCGGCCTGGGCCGGGTCGGTCTTGCGCCACTCCACCACCGTGGTGCTGCCCTCGGTGCCGGCGAAGCTGCGGGACCAGCCGGCGGGCAGGGTCAAGGCCAGGACCTCGCCATTGCCGCCCGGCAGGACCACGGTGCTGCCCGCCTCTGCGGCAGCCGCGCCGGACCCGGCCAGCGCCACGAGCAGCGCCAGCGCGGCGCCTCGAACCATCATCGTCATGCTGCTGCCTATTGTCCTGCCTCGGTGGCGGGAACGACGAAGCTGTCCATCACCCGCTTCTCGCCGGAATGGTCGAAGGCGATGGTCAGCTTGTCGCTGTCGACGCTGCGGACCTCGCCATAGCCGAACTTCTGGTGGAACACCCGGTCGCCGACGCCGAAGGCACGGGCCGGACGCGGCCGCTCCCGCACCTCGTAGCCGCTGCCCTCGATCACCGTCGGGGCGCGGCGCATGAAGCCGCTCTGGGCCGGCGCCGTCCACAGCCGGGTCGGCGCCGCCTCGGCCGCGTAGCGACCGCCGCCATAGCCGGTATCGCCGAAGCCGGTCTCGGAGGTGACCTCGACATGGGCGTCCGGCAGCTCGCCGACGAAGCGGGAGGGCAATGCTGTCTGCCACTGGCCGCGGATGCGGCGGTTGGCGGCGGCGGAGACATAGGCCCGGCGCTTGGCCCGGGTCAGGCCGACATAGGCCAGCCGTCGCTCCTCCTCCAGCGCCGCGATGCCGCCATCGTCCAGGGCGCGCTGGTTCGGGAACACCCCTTCCTCCCAGCCCGGCAGGAAGACATGGGCGAATTCCAGCCCCTTGGCGGCGTGCAGGGTCATCAGCGTCACCTGCTCGCCGGTCTTGCCCGTCTCGTTCTCCATCACCAGGCTGACATGCTCGAGGAACGCCTGGAGGGTCTCGAAATCCTCCATGGCGTTGATCAGCTCCTTCAGGTTGTCCAGCCGGCCCGGGGCCTCGGGCGACTTGTCGGCCTGCCACATGGCGGTGTAGCCGCTCTCGTCCAGCACGGTCTGGGCCAGCTCGACCTGCGAGGTCTGCTCCGCCAGGCGGCGCCAGCGCTCGAAATCGCCCATCAGGGCGCGCAGCGCGCCGCGCGGCTTCGGCTTCAGCTCATCGGTCTCGATCAGGCGCAGCGTCGCCTCGGTCAGGGCCACGCCCTGGGCACGGGCGACCGTGTGCAGCAGCTGGACGGTGGCGTCGCCCAGGCCGCGCTTCGGCACGTTGACGATGCGCTCGAAGGCCAGGTCGTCGTCCGGCTGGGCCACCACCCGCAGATAGGCGATGGCGTCGCGGATCTCCTGCCGCTCGTAGAAGCGCGGGCCGCCGATCACGCGATAGGGCAGGCCGAGGGTCAGGAAGCGCTCTTCGAACTCGCGCATCTGGAAGCCGGCGCGCACCAGCACCGCGATCTCGTCCAGCGTCACCTTCTGCCGCTGCAGCCGCTCGATCTCGTCGCCGACCCAGCGCGCCTCCTCCTCGCCATCCCAGACGCTGCGGACGATGACGGTGTCGCCGCCCTGTTCCTCGGTGAACAGGGTCTTGCCCAGCCGGCCCTGGTTGTGCGCGATCAGGTGGCCGGCCGCGCCCAGGATGTGGCTGGTGGAGCGGTAGTTCTGCTCCAGCCGGATCACCGCGGCGCCGGGGAAGTCCTGCTCGAAGCGCAGGATGTTGCCGATCTCGGCGCCGCGCCAGGAATAGATCGACTGGTCGTCGTCGCCGACGCAGCACAGGTTGCGGTGCTTCTGGGCCAGCAGGCGCAGCCAGAGATACTGCGAGACGTTGGTGTCCTGGTACTCGTCGACCAGGATGTAGCGGAACCGGTCCTGGTAGTCGGCCAGGACATCGGCGTGTTCCTGGAAGATGGTCAGGTTGTGCAGCAGCAGGTCGCCGAAATCGCAGGCGTTCAGCGTGCGCAGCCGCTCCTGATACGCGGTGTACAGCGCCAGCATGCGGCCCTGCGCCACCTCGCCGGCATCAGCCGGCTTCAGCTTGGCCGGGGTCAGGCCGCGGTCCTTCCAGCGCTCGATCACGCCCAGCAGCACCCGCGCCGGCCAGCGCTTCGAATCGATGTTGTCGGCCTCCAGCAGCTGCTTGATCAGCCGGATCTGGTCGTCGGTATCGAGGATCGAGAAGTTGGAGCGCAGCCCGACCAGGTCGGCATGCCGGCGCAGGATGCGGGCGGCCAGGGCGTGGAAGGTGCCCATCCACCAGCCCTCGGTCGGGGTGCCCAGCAGGTGGGACACGCGCTCGCGCATCTCGCGGGCGGCGCGGTTGGTGAAGGTGACGGTCAGAACCTGGCTGGGCCAGGCCCGGCGGGTCGACAGCAGATGGGCCAGGCGCGTGGTCAGCACCCGGGTCTTGCCGGTGCCGGCCCCGGCCAGCACCAGCACCGGGCCGTCCAGCGTCTCGACCGCCTGGCGCTGCGCCGGGTTCAGGTTCTGCAGATACGGCGGCTCGAAGCCGGCCGGCATGTTCCGGGAAAGTTCGACCATGCGTCTCC
>NZ_JBCNNF010000620.1:0-2835 GCF_039594555.1 Inquilinus sp. | reverse complement strand
CGAGCCATTCGGTGACGTCGGTCTCCTGCAGCCGGGCCGCCAGCCCGGCCCGGATCCCCGGGATCCGGCCGGGGTCGCGCAGATCGGCGAAGCTGCGCTCGACCGCCGCGGCGGCCGCGTCCCGGCGCCTGGCCCGCTCGGCCTCCACCCTGGCCGCGCTGCCGGCCGGGCGGGCCGGCTGCGGCGTGGCCGGCCAGGCGGCTGCCCAGCGGCTCCATTCCTCGGCCAGGCCCAGGCCGCAGGCCAGCCCGGCCATCACCGAGCCCGCCGGCCGATCCTCGACCCGGACCGTCTCGTCGTCATAGAGGTCCTCGACCCGCTCCTCGAGTTCGGCATGCAGCGCCTCGACGCGGGCGTGATCCTCGATCTCGTCCCAAATCATGTGGCGCAGCACGCTCTCGACCTCGTCGCGGTGGCGGTCGCGGCGATCCTGGCGGGCGGCCGCGCGATCGGCGGCCTGGGTCCTGTCGCGGGCGCACAGGCTGTCGGCGGCGCGGCTGCGCAGTGCCAGCGAGCGGTGCACCGAGCGGGAGAAGCGGCTGAAGGCCAGCCCGGCCTCCTGCGCCTCGGCCCGGGCGGCCTGCACCGCGGCCTCATCGGCCTCGGGCTCGGCGACCCTCGCCTGGGCGGCGATGGCGCGGACGCCTTCGGCCTCGGCCAGCTGCATGGCGATCTCAGCCAAGCGGGTGAGCATCTGGATCTGCTGCAGCGCGAGGCTGCGGCAATAGGCCTGGACGTCGAGATCCTCTGGCGCGGGCTCCATGGAACATATCATGAACAAAATTCCGGGCCGGCGCAAGGGCCTTTGTGTTTAAGGGCTGGTGCGGGCGGCGCGGCCATGGATCGCCACGCCCCTGCGGGGCTCGCGATGACGGTGTGGAATTGGCGGGAGTGGCTCAGCCAAACCGTCATTGCGAGGAGGCGAAGCCGACGAAGCAATCCATTCCGCCGCACGAGCCACCGCCAGCCCGCCCCTGCGGGTTCGCGATGGCGGATCAAGGGTTCGGGCCGGAGACATGGCCTGCCGCCTTCACCGGCAGGGGAGACGCCTCGCGCCCTATCCGTCCTTGGCCTCGCGCCAGATCTTCACCAGCGGTCCTTCGGCGCCCAGCACCGGGTCGGCCTCGGGCACCGGCACGGCGCCGATGCTGTCGCGCAGCACCCGGCCGTCGCCCTCGCCTTCCCTGACCAGGTCCGGGTCCTGCCCGGGCGGATAGGCGCCGATGACGACGAGATCGCCGCTCGCCTCCTCGCGCTTGTGGCCGACACCGGCCGGGATCACCACCACGTCGCCGGCCAGCAGCTCCAGCGAGACGCCGCCGGCGCCGCCGAACCGCACCTTGGCCCGGCCGCTGGCCAGGCCCAGCACCTCATGCGCGTTGCTGTGGAAATGGTGAAACGGATAGATGCCGTTGCGCCAGCCATTGCCCCAGCCGTTCTGGCCGAAGCGCGCCTCGATCGCCGTCGCGACGTCGCCGAGGCCGAGCCCGCTGACCTGGCGATAGACCAGCAGCGGCAGGTCCGGGTTGTTCGGCACGGCGCCGCCATCCTCGAAGTAATGGGCCTCGACGCCCAGATCGGCTTCGGTCATCGCCTGTCTCCTCGGATCCCGCTCAAGGAGTCTGGACCAGAGGCGGCGAGCGGCAAGGGCTGGTCCCTTACTGTGGGGGCCATACCCCAAACTGTCATTGCCGGGCTTGACCCGGGCATCCAGAGATGTCGATGCCGCTCTGGGTGGCCCCTGGATCGCCGGGTCAAGCCCGGCGATGACAAACTGGGGAGCGGTCTTTACCTCACGCCGCCAGCGACTTGGCGATGTCCTCGCACATCTTCTTTGCGTCGCCGAAGAGCATGAGGGTGTTGTCGCGGAAGAACAGCTCATTCTCGACGCCGGCATAGCCCGAGGCCATCGAGCGCTTCACGAACAGCACCGTCTTGGCGTTCTCCACGTCCAGGATCGGCATGCCGTAGATCGGGCTCGCCGGGTCCGACTTCGCCGCCGGGTTGGTCACGTCGTTCGCCCCGATCACGAAGGCCACGTCGGCTTGCGCGAAGTCGCGGTTGATCTCCTCCAGCTCGAACACCTCGTCATAGGGCACGTTGGCCTCCGCCAGCAGCACGTTCATGTGCCCCGGCATGCGGCCCGCCACCGGGTGGATGGCGTAGCGCACCTCCACCCCCTCCTTCTTCAAGAGGTCCGACATCTCCCGCAGCGCGTGCTGCGCCTGCGCCACCGCCATGCCGTAGCCCGGCACGATGATCACCGACCGCGCATTCTTCATCACGAAGGCCGCGTCCTCCGCCGAGCCCTGCTTCACCGCGCGGTCGCCCGCGGGTCCCGCCGCCGCCGAGGCCGCCTCGCCGCCGAAGCCGCCCAGGATCACGTTGATGATCGACCGGTTCATCCCCTTGCACATGATGTAGCTGAGGATGGCGCCCGACGACCCGACCAAGGCACCGGTCACAATGAGAAGGTTGTTCTGCAGGGTGAAGCCGATGCCCGCCGCCGCCCAGCCGGAGTAGCTGTTCAGCATCGACACCACCACCGGCATGTCCGCCCCGCCGATCGGCAGGATCAGCAGGAAGCCCAAGGCCAGCGCCACCAGGATCAAGAGCAGGAACGCCGCACCGGACTGCCCGGCGCACATCCACACGATCAAGAGGATGATCAGGATGCCGAGGCCGGCGTTCAGCGGGTGCTGCAGCGGGAACACCAGCGGCTTGCCCGAGACCAGGCCCTGCAGCTTGGCGAAGGCCACCAGCGAGCCGGTGAAGGTGATCGCCCCGATCGCCGCCCCCAGCGACAT
The DNA here is from genome assembly GCF_039594555.1 of Inquilinus sp. Classification (GTDB taxonomy): domain Bacteria; phylum Pseudomonadota; class Alphaproteobacteria; order DSM-16000; family Inquilinaceae; genus Inquilinus. The sequence continues at coordinate 28 of NZ_JBCNNF010000620.1, read as the reverse complement.
CTCGATCAGGCTGCCGACATGGATCGCC
>NZ_JBCNNF010000062.1:0-22342 GCF_039594555.1 Inquilinus sp. | reverse complement strand
CCGACCACAAGATCGAGGCGCTGAAGGCCGCCGGCATCGCCGTCGCCGACTCCCCCGCCTCCCTCGGCAAGACCATGATCCGGGTGCTGCGCGAGGGCAGCCGGGCGGCGGCCGAATAGGAGGCTACGAGATGCTGCGGTGCAGCCACGATTCCGGCTTGCCACCGCGGTCGAAACGTTCTTTGGTATCAGAAGTTCTGCATTTGGTATGCCAGAAGGCCGCCGATAACGGCCTCACATAAGAAGAACATAACCGAGGGGAGGGGCAGCCGATTCAGATATCGGCACGACGGGTCGAAGACCCGCCGGATCGGCCAGGGCCGGTCCGGCGAGCGTGGCCCGGCGCACCCCTCCTCGAGGACGATGGCGTCCGTCACGGGCCGTTCTCCTCTGCCATGGGGTTGCCTCAACCGACATGCGAAGGACTGGGACGGAAATGCTGACTCAAAATGCAAATCAGGCAGGGCCGGCGATCAAGGGACCGCCGGGGGGACGTTGGCTCCAGCTCGTCATCGGCATCGTCTGCATGGCGATGGTGGCCAATCTGCAATATGGCTGGACGCTGTTCGTCGGCCCGATCGACGCGACCCATCACTGGGGCCGCGCGGCGATCCAGGTCGCCTTCACCATCTTCGTGCTGACCGAGACCTGGCTGGTGCCGGTCGAGGGCTGGTTCGTCGACAAGTTCGGGCCGAAGATCGTGGTGCTGATCGGCGGCCTGCTCTGCGCCATCGCCTGGGCGATCAACTCGGTGGCGGATTCGCTGACCGTGCTGTACATCGCCGCCGCGATCGGCGGCGTCGGCGCCGGCGCGGTCTACGGCACCTGCGTCGGCGCAGCGCTGAAATGGTTCCCGGACCGGCGCGGCCTGGCGGCGGGGCTGACCGCGGCCGGCTTCGGCGCCGGCTCGGCCATCACCATCGTGCCGATCGCCAACATGATCCATTCCTCCGGCTACGAATCCACCTTCCTGACCTTCGGCCTGATCCAGGGCGGGGCGGTGGTGCTGCTGTCCTTCCTGCTGGCGGCGCCGGCCAAGGGCCAGCTGCCGGTGGTGAAGGCGAAGATCGTGCAGTCCCGCCGCGACTACGCGCCGTCGGAGATGCTGCGCAGCCCGGTGTTCTGGGTGATGTACGCAATGTTCGTCATGGTCGCCTCCGGCGGCCTGCTGGCGACGGCGCAACTGGCCCCGATCGCGACCGACTTCAAGATCGGCGACACGCCGGTCAGCCTGCTGGGCCTGACCATGCCGGCCCTGACCTTCGCCCTGTCGCTCGACCGCGTGCTGAACGGCGTCACCCGGCCGTTCTTCGGCTGGGTCTCCGACCATATCGGCCGCGAGAACACGATGTTCATCGCCTTCTTCCTCGAGGCGGTCGGCATCGTCATGCTGATGGAGTTCGGGCAGGACCCGGTGGCGTTCGTGATCCTGACCGCGCTGGTGTTCTTCGCCTGGGGCGAGATCTACTCGCTGTTCCCGGCGACCTGCGGCGACACCTTCGGATCGCGCTACGCCACCACCAATGCCGGGCTGCTGTACACGGCCAAGGGAACGGCTTCGCTGGTCGTGCCCTTCGCCAATATCGCCGTCAGCCAGCTCGGCAGCTGGGACATGGTGTTCATCTTCGCCGCGCTGGTGAACGTGATCGCGGCGGTGATGGCGATGTTCGTGCTGAAGCCGATGCGGGCCCGGGCGCTGGAACAGGCGCGGGCCGAGGCCGGCATGGCCGCGGAGGGAGAGCCGCGCCTCGCCAGCTGACCACCGGGCCGGGACGCGCCCGGCAGTGCGAGACAATCCCCAGGGAGGCGGCATCGCCTCCCTTTTTCTTTGCGCCGGAGGGGCTTACAGGGCCCGCATGAAGCTGGCCCAGGTCGGGTCGGCGGCCTCGGACTCGTCCGGCTGGGCGTCGCCGCCGGTCTGGGCCAGGCGCAGCCGGCTGCCGGCATTCCTCGGCAGCACGCCGCCCTGGACCGCGGCCAGGCGTGGGGCGGTGACGAGGCCCAGCAGGGCGACGAGGGTGAGGGCGGTGCCGAGCAGAACGCCGGTCATGATCTGGTCCTTTCAGGGGCTGATGTCTTGTTGCACCGCACATATGGCAGCCCGGCCGAAGGATCGCAATGAAATCTGGTATACAAAATACAGAATGCAGTTTTGCATTTCAGCATGGCTCGACCGTCGCTCGGCGCGCCGGCAGGACAGCGGTGGCGAAGCCGAGCAGGATCAGGCCGATGCCGATCAGGTGGAAGCCGTGCACCGGCTCGCCGAGCAGCAGGAAGGCTAGCGCCGAGGAGTAGACGGCCATGAGATGGAAGGATGCCCCGGTCAACGCCGGACCCAGCGCCGCGACGCAGCGGTTCCAGAACGCATTGCCCAGCAGCGAGGAGAAGATGCCGATGAACAGCAGCGAGGCGACGGCCCAGGGCGCGACCGGGACGGACCGCCCCGCCACTTCCTCGAAGATCCAGAACGGCGCCATCAGCACGCAGGCGGTGAGTGTCGTCGCCGCCAGGAACGCCATCGGCGGGACGCCTTTGGGACGCCAGCGCAGCAGCACGGAGTAGAGGGCGAAGCCGGCGACGGCGAGCAGCACCAGGATCTCGCCGCCGCCGATCGACAGCGCGGCGAGGGTGGCCGGATCGCCGCGCCCGACGATCCAGCCGACGCCGAGGAAGGACAGGGCGATGCCGGCGGCGACGCGCGGCCGCGGCGTCTCCCCGGTCATCGCCCAGGCGAACAGCGGCACCATCAGCGGCAGGGTGGAATTGAGCATCGCCGCCGTCGCCGCCGGCGTGGTGTGCAGCCCGAGATAGTTCAGCACGGGATATCCGGCGAAGCCGCTGGCGGCGCAGCCGATGATAACCGGCCAATACGCCAGCAGCGTGCGCCGATGCGCGACCAGGTCGCGCCAGACGAAGGGCAGCAGCACGGCGGAGGCGACCACCCAGCGCCAGAAGGTCAGGCCGAAGGGCGGCAACTCCTGGGCGAAGGCGCGGCCGATCACCAGGTTGCCCGCCCAGAACAGCGGCGGCAGCGGCAGCAGCGCATAGGGCCGGCGCCAGACCAGGCCGAGCAGGTCGGAACCCCACAAGCCGTCCCGGTCCGGCAGGCGGCCACCGCCCGGCGTGGCGGTCACGGCGCCGCCCCGGCCAGGCCGATGCGGATGCGCCGGTTGTGCCGGCCCTTGTTGTCGATCTTGAGGACGCGGATCGGCGCGGACCGGCCGGTCGAGGCCAGATGGGTGCCGCCGCAGGCCTGGCGGTCCAGCCCGGCGATGTCGACGATGCGGATCAGCCCGTCCGGTGTCGGCGGCGGCGTCACGGATTTCGAGCGGATCAGCCCCGGCGTGGCATGCGCTGCGGCAAGGGTGACGTAGTCGTCGCGCACCGCCAAATCCTGGCGCACAACCTCGTTGATCGGCGCCTCCAGCGCGCGCAGCCGGTCGTTGTCGGCATCCGGCAGATCAAAGTCGAGCCGGGCGGTGCCGTCGGCGCCGAACTGGACGCCGGTGACCAGCGCGCCATCGAAATGCTGGAACACCAGAGCGTTCAGGATATGCGTGCCGGTGTGCAGCTCGCGCATCATCCGGCGGAAATCGGGGGCGACCACGGCCTCGACCGCGCCGGCGACCTCGGCCGCCGGGTCCTCGAGCAGGTGCCACAGCCGGCCGCCGGCGGGCTCGAAGCCGGCGACGGCGTGTTCGCCGCCGCTCCAGCGCAGCGTGCCGCGATCCGGCAGCTGCCCGCCGCCGCCGGGATAGAAGGGCGATTGCGCCAGCAGCACCCGGCCCGGCCGGGCGTCGACCACCTCGGTCTCGAGGACGAGGCAATCCGGTTTCTCGTGATAGAAAGAGCGTGCCATGATGAACGACCCGATGGAGTGAACCCGGGCAGTCTCGCGCGGGCACGCGTGACGCTATTGGCGGAAATCGAGGTTTTGGAATGGCCCGGGTGGACCGGCTCAACATCGCGCATTACTGGCAGGACCGGACCGTCCCCGGCCTCAGCCTGATGCAGGCCGATTTCCGCACCCAGGAATATCCGCCGCATCGGCACGAGGCATTGGTCGTCGCCGTCACCGAGGGCGGCGGCTCGATCATCCGGACCCGCGGCGTGACCGAGCCGGCGAGCGAGGACCAGGCGCTGTTCGTGTTCAACCCGGTCGAGCCGCATGCCGGCTGGATGGGGAACAGCCGGCGCTGGCTGTACCGGGCGCTGTATCTGGAGGAGGCGGCGCTGCAGGAGGTGGCGCGGTCGCTCGGGGTCGAGGACCTGACCTACTTCACCCGCAACGCCTTCACCGACCGCGACCTGATCGCGGGATTCCTGGCGCTGCACCGCGCCCTGCAGGCCGGGCAGGACCCGCTGCTGGAGCGCGAGCTGCTGGTGTCGAGCTTCGGCACGCTGTTCCGCCGCCACGGCAGCGGCGAGGGGCGGATCCTGCCCGGGCCGCGTGACCGCACCCGGCTGCGGGCTGCCACCGAATTCATCCAGGCGCGCTTGAGCGAGGCGATCTCGCTGGCGGATCTCAGCGCCGCCGTCGGGCTGACCCAGTATCAGCTGATCAGCCTGTTCAAGCGCACCACCGGTCTGACCCCGCACGCCTATGTCACCCAGCTGCGCGTCGACCGCGCCGCCGGGTTCCTGGCGCGGGGCCTGCCGATCGCCGAGGTCGCCGTTGCCTCAGGCTTCTACGACCAGAGCGCGCTGACCCGGCACTTCAAGCGCTGTCACGGGATCACGCCGCTGCAATACGCCGCCGCCGCCCGGTCCGCCTGAGCTGCAAGTTTTTGCCTCTCCTGCGTCAGGCGGGACAGGCAATCGGAGTGCTCGAGATCAACGATCCAGGTTCGGGCCGCGATCACTCTGCAGAGAGTCGGGCCGCGTCCGTGTCCTCGTCCTCCGCGCGGCCGGCATCGGCTTCCGCCGCCACGTCCCGATCGGTAGAAGGCTTTGCCGGAACCGGCGCTTCCTCCGGCGCATTCGGATCTCCCGGCGCCGTCTCCAAGCCCAGCTCCGGAACCGTTACGATGCGGTGGCCGCCGCGGCCGGCGGCGCGGCAGACGATGAAGCTGCGCTGCTCCATATAGGACAGGAGGCGCCGGGTGCGGCCGACCGACTGGGTGCCGTAGGCGCGGGCGATGGTGGCGTCGGACGGGCAGGGCGCGCCGGCCATCGCCGCCTTGACCAGCAGCAGGAAGATGCCCTGCATGTCCTCCGGCAGCTCACGCGACAGCCCGGTCGCGCGCTGCCAGGCCGGGCTCTCCGCCGTGTCGGTGTCGACCCCGGCCCGGGCCACGGCCAGGCGGGCGCGGAAGCCGGCCAGGTCGAGCGCCGGGGCGCCGCGGCTGCCGACCCGCTGGATCCGGCAGCGCACCAGGAAATCCTGGTACAGCACCGAGATCGGCCGGAACGCTGAATCCTCTTCCGCGACCAGGTCCCGCAGCACCGCGTCGATCGCGGCATCGCGCTCGGCCTGGGGCATCGGGTCCGTCTCTTCCTCCACCGCAGGGGTGTCGGGGCGGCTGCGGATCAACTGGGCCAGCAGCTCGGCCGTCGATTGCGGCGGCTGCGGCGGCGGTCGGGTCGGCCGCGGCATCGGCGGCTCGGCCTCGACCGCCTTGAAGATCAGCTCGTGCACATCCTCGGGCGGCGTCTCGGGCATCGGCAGCAGCTTCGGGCTGGTCGATCGGGCGCCGGTCTCGACCGCGCCGATGCGCACCTCGATCGGTCGGCGCGACAGGGCCGGGCCGAGGGCGACGAAGCGGCCGCGGCCGAGGTCGCGGAACATCTCGGCCTGGCGCCGTTCGAGGCCGAGGAGGTCGGCGGCGCGGGCCATGTCGATGTCGAGGAAGGTGCGGCCCATCAGGAAGTTCGAGGCCTCGGCCGCGACGTTCTTGGCCAGCTTCGCCAGGCGCTGGGTGGCGATCACTCCGGCCAGGCCGCGTTTGCGGCCGCGGCTCATCAGATTGGCCATGGCGCCCAGCGTCGCCTTGCGCGCCTCCTCCGACACGTCGCCGGCCGCGGCCGGGGCGAAGAGCTGGGCCTCGTCGACCACCACAAGGATCGGGTACCAGAGGTCGCGCTCGGCGTCGAACAGCCCGTTCAGGAAGGCGGCGGCGGCGCGCATCTGGGAATCGATGTCGCAGCGCTCGAGGTTCAGCACGGCGGAGGTGCGGTGCTGCCGCACCCGGCCGGCGATGCGGTACAGGTCGTCATCGGAGCGGTCGCCATCGACCACGATATGGCCGAAGCGGTCCGCAAGGCTGACGAAGTCGCCCTCGGGGTCGACCACCACCTGCTGCACCCAGGCCGCGCTCTGCTCCAGCAGGCGGCGCAGCAGATGCGACTTGCCGGAGCCGGAATTGCCCTGCACCAGCAGGCGCGTCGCCAGCAGTTCCTCGAGATCGATCATGGCCGATGTCCCGTCGGACAGCGTTCCGATGTCGATTTGGACCGTCATCACCCCTCCGCGCACACCCCGGGCATGGCGGGGCCGGGCATGGTCTATCACGATGGCGCGGGCGCGGGGCAACCCGATGGGGCAGGGCAGGGTCCCGGCGGGATTCAGCGCGCGAGTCGGTCCTCGACCCGGCGAATCAGGCCCTTCGCATCGGCCGGCGCGCGCACCTTGGCGTCGTTGTCGAAATAGACATAGACGTCGCGCCTGGCCCGTTTGGGGGCGGGTTTGTCGATCACCCGCTCGGCATCCTTCGGTTCGCCGCCTCGGGCCCAGGCGGCGACGCGGTCGGCCCAGCTGTCGAGCGTGTCGTCGTCATAGCCGCTGACATACAGCTGCTCCGACCCGTGCAGACGGCAATAGACGAAGTCGGCGGTCAGGTCCATGCGCCGCGGCCAGTCCACCGTGTCGGCGCAGACCAGCGCCACGCCGTGGCGGCGCAGCAGCCGGATGAAGGCGGGGTCGAGGAAGCTGTCATGGCGGATCTCCATGGCGTGCCGGAGCGGCCGCTTGCGGTCGGTCTTCGTCCAGGCCCGGCCGGCATACCGCTCATCGTGGCGGCGGGCGATTTCGGCGGCGGCCTCGGTGTCCTTCGGCAGCAGCTCGAAGAAGGCCTCGATCCGCTCCGCGTCGAAGCGGAAGCTGGGCGGGAACTGCCACAGGATCGGCCCCAGCTTCGGCCCCAGGCGCAGCGGTCCCGACGCTAGGAAATTGGCCAGCGGCGCCTCGACCTCGCGCAAGCGGCGCAGATGGGTGATGTAGCGCGGCCCCTTGACGGCGAAGACGAAATTCTCCGGCGTCTCCTCGGCCCAGCGGGCATAGCTCTCGGGCCGCTGCGTGCCGTAGAAGGTGCCGTTGATCTCGATCGTCGGGAAGGTTTCGGCGGCAAAGGCCAGCTCGCGCTTCTGCGGCAGGCCCTTCGGATAGAACACGCCGCGCCAGGGCCGGTAGGTCCAGCCCGAGATCCCGATCCGCACCTGTCCTGCCGTTCCTGCCATCGCGCTCCTCCTCCGGTGAGGCAACGCCTTGGGGGCGGGCTCGGTGCCCCGGACCCGCAGAAGCAGAGAGGGCGGCCCCTGGTGCCGCCCTCTCCCCATTCGGTGCGTATGGAGGCTGGTCCCCGATCAGAAGGCGATCACCATGCCGGTGGTCAGGTTGGTCGATTCATAGTCCTGGCCGCTGCGGAACTCGTTCTTCTCATAGGACAGTTCGGTGAAGGTGTTCAGGCCCGGCGCCAGGTTGTAGAGGAAGGAGCCGATGACGCTGTGGTTGGTCTTCAGGTCCTTGCCGCTGGTGAAGGACGAGTTGACGTTGTTGTTCTTCTCGGCGGTGGTGTAGGCGTAGCCGATCGACACCACGAACGGGCCGCTGCCATAGGACAGGTCGCCGGTGATCGAGTCGATCGCCTTGTCGGCGCGATAGGTGCTGGAATAGTGCACCCAGTTCACGCTGCCGCCGAAACCGCTGGAGTGGATCAGCTGGCCGCCGAGGCTGTAGGCCTCGAAATCGTGATTGACGCCGACGCCATTGCCGTTGCTGGCCGAACCGGCGACGCGCACCGAGGTGCCGTCGAACGTGTTGGCATAGTTGATGCCGGCGGTGACGACGTTCTCGTAGCGGGTGCTGCTGTCGTTGGTCAGGTCGTTGCGGCCGCCGTTGCCGGCATGACCGTTGCCGCCCGCGACGGGGGTGAAGTCGACCGCGAAGGACAGGCCGGAGAAGCTCGGCGAGGAGTACTTGATCTTGGTGTCCTTGCCGTTCAGGCCACCGATGCCGTAGGTCGGGTCGACCGCGTACAGGGTGTCGGAGCCGGCGAACAGGTTGAACTTGCCGTCCAGGCCGTCGCCCCAGCTGGCACCGAGGCCCAGCTTGCTGTTGAACACGTCATGGGCATAGACGTAGCCGACATCGGCCGCGACATAAGGCGCGTCGCCGAAGGTCAGGGTGCCGAAGCTGCCCTTGACGTAGACATAAGTGCGGTCGACCGTGATGTTGTTCTTGCGGTCGACGTTGTTGAAGCGGATGCGGGCGCCGTATTCCAGGCCGGAATCGGTGACGTTCTTGACGTCGAACTGCAGACGCGCGTTGGAAACGAAGTCGTAGTCGCGGTCGAAGGTGCTGTCCTTGGTGTCGCTCAGCGACAGGCCGGCCATGAAGCCGATCCAGCCATTGATCTTCAGCGACAGACCCGACGTGACGGGCGCGTCCGCCGCCTGGGCAATACTCGTCCCTCCCGTGGCGGCCGCGAGGCACACCCCGAGCAACAGAAACTTCCGCATTTTACTTCCCCTCGCGTATCGGGCGTGCGTCCGCGCAGTCGCGGCGCCGACCCTTCCTGTAACGGCGAGGCTTATACGAAACGGTAAATTTTAAAATCAATCGCCGGCCGCGCCGAAAGGGTGGGTTGCCGGCAAATTTCATAAAATGGTCATAGCTCCGCGGCCCGCTGCTTGTGAAAGAGCAGCAGGAGGCTGGTCGATCCATCAGGTCCGGCAGACCGTCCGGGACCGGGAATGGCGGGCGAGGGGAGGCCGCGATTCGCGCCGGTCCGGACAAGAGGAAGGGCGGCCCCTGGCGCCGCCCTTCAAGTCTGCTGGATGTCACACGGTCGGTTGCCGATCAGAAGCTGATGGCAAGGCCCGTGGTCAGGTTGGTCGCCTCATAGTCCTTGCCGGCGCGGAACTCGTTCTTCTCGTAGGACAGCTCGGTGAAAGTGTTCAGGCCGGGAGCCAGGTTGTAGAGGAAGGAGCCGATGACGCTGTGGTTGGTCTTCAGGTCCTGGCCGGACGTGAACTGCGAGTTCAGGCCGTTGTTCTTCTCGGCGGTGGTGTAGGCGTAGCCGATCGACACCACGAACGGGCCGCCATAGTAGGACAGGTCGCCGGTGATCGAGTCGATCGCCTTGTCGGCGCGATAGGTGCTGGCGAAGTGGACCCAGTTCACGCTGCCGGCGAAGCCGCTCGAATGCACGATCTGGCCGCCGAGGCTGTAGGCCTCGTAGTCGTGGACGCCGGGGTTGACACCATTGCCGGTACCGGCCGAGGCCCGGGCCGTCACCGTCGTGCCGTCGAAAGTGTTGGTGTACTGGACGCCACCGGTGACGACGTTCTCGTAGCGGGTGCTGGCGTCGTTGAACAGGTCGTTGCGGCCGCCGTTGCCGGCATGACCGTTGCCGCCGGCGACCGGGGTGAAGTCGATGCCGAAGGACACGCCGGAGAAGCTCGGCGAGGTGTACTTGATCTTGGTGTCCTTGCCGTTCAGGCCGCCGATGCCGTAGGTCGGGTCGATCGCATAGAATGTGTCCGACCCGCCGAACAGGTTGAACTTGCCGTCCAGGCCGTCGCCCCAGCCGGCACCAAGGCCCAGCTTGCCGTTCAGCGTGTCATGGGCATAGACGTAACCGAAGTCGCCGATCGCGTAGGGCGCGTCGCCGAAGGTCACCGTACCGAAGCTGCCCTTGACGTACAGGTAGGTGCGGTCGACGGTGACGTTGTTCCGCCGGTCGACATTGTTGAAGCGGATGCGGGCGCCGTATTCCAGGCCGGAATCAGTGACGTTCTTGACGTCGAACTGCAGACGCGCGTTGGACAGGAAGTCGTAGTCGCGGTCGAAGGTGTCGTCATTGGTGTCGCTCAGCGACAGGCCGGCCATGAAGCCGAGCCAGCCATTGATCTTCAGCGACAGACCCGAGGTGACGGGCGCGTCCGCCGCCTGGGCCGTGTTGATCCCTGCCGTGGCGGCCGCAAGGCACACCCCGAGCATCAAAACCTTCCGCATTGCTCGTCCCCCGTTTAACGGATTGGGTCCCGCTTCATGACAGCCCCGGACGTCCCCCGACCGAAGCGCGGCGAACTTATGGGCGGGAAAAGACGAAATCAATAGATATTCAGTCAAAAGATAGCAGATCTGCGGCTATTGCTGGTCGAGGGCTAGAAAAGTTACAGAAATACTTAAACATTCATGAATGTATGTTTGATGTATGTCAGTTCAATGCGGTCATGAACGTATGTTTAGATTGTTGGTGTCCCGACCCAGATCGGCATGGAGCCGGACGGACACGGGTGCGGTTGCCAAGGGCCTCCGCCACCGATATCAACCAAGGGTTCGAACGCGAAGGGATGCAGCGGAATGCAACGGGATTTCGGCCAGCCGGGGCGCTCGGCGCTGATCGCGGGCGAGGCGGCGATCGCCACCTCCCACCCCCTGGCCTCGGCCGCCGGGCTCGAGGTGCTGATGGATGGCGGCAACGCGGTCGACGCGGCGCTGGCCGCGGTCGCGGTGCAATGCGTGGTCGAGGCGCATATGACCGGCATCGGCGGCGACTGCTTCGTGCTCTACGCCCCGGCCGGGCGGGACGCGCTGGCGCTGAACGGCAGCGGCCGTGCCCCGCGCGCGGCCTTAGCGGAGGCGCTGGCGGCGCAGGGCCTCACCGCCATCCCGCAGCGCAGCCCGCATGCGGTGACGGTGCCGGGCGCGATCTCGGCGTGGTGCCGCCTGCACGCCGAGCACGGATCGCTGCCGCTCGACCGGCTGTTCGCCCGCGCCATCCTCTATGCCGAGGAGGGCTATCCGGTGGGGCCGCGCGTCGCCTGGGACTGGGCGGAGGATGCCGGCTTCCTGGCCGGCGACGCCGGCTGCCGCGCCGTGTTCCTGCCCGGCGGGCGGATCCCGGCGGTCGGCGAACGGCATGCCCAGCCGCTGCTCGGCGCCCGGCTGCGCGACATCGCCGCGCGTGGCGCCGTCGCCTTCTACGAGGGTGCGGTGGCGGAATCGCTGGTCCGCTTCCTGCGGGCCCAGGGCGGGCTGCACACGCTGGAGGATTTCGCCGCCGGCCGCGACGGCGCGAACTGGGTCGACCCGATCCGCCTCAACTATCACGGCACCGAGGTGGTGGAGTGCCCGCCGAACGGCCAGGGGCTGGCGGCGCTGATGATCCTCGGCCTGCTCTCAGGCCAGGACATGGCGGCGGAGATGCCGGAGGCCGACCGTATCCATCTCCACGCCGAGGCGACCAAGATCGCCTATCACCACCGCGACGCGCTGATCTGCGACCCCGACCACCTGCCGCACGATCCGCGGACCCTGCTGTCGGAAGAGGTGCTGGGCACGCTGCGCCGGCGCATCGACCCAAAGCGCGCCGGCCGCCCGGCCCTGTGGACCGAGCCGGAGCATCGCGACACCGTCTATCTCTGCGTCGTCGACCGCGACGGCAACGCCGTCTCCTTCATCAACTCGATCTTCGACAGCTTCGGCGCCGGCCTGCTCGATCCCGCGACCGGCGTGCTGCTGCACAGCCGCGGCAGCTCCTTCCGGGTCGAGCCGGGGCATCCGAACGCGATCGGTCCGGGCAAGCGGCCGATGCACACCATCATTCCCGGCCTGCTGCGCCGTGGCGGCCGCACCGCCGGCGTGTTCGGCGTGATGGGCGGGCATTATCAGGCGGCCGGCCAGGCGCAGTTCGTGTCCTCGATCATCGACCGCGGCCTCGACCCGCAGGCGGCACTGGACCTGCCGCGCAGCTTCGCCTTCAACGGCGAACTGCAGCTCGAGCCGCGCGTCGGCGAAACGGTGGCGGCGGATCTCGCCGGCCGCGGCCACAATGTCGCGATCCGGGACGAGCCGCTGGGCGGCGGCCAGGCGATCCTGATCGACCATGAGCGCGGCGTGCTGATCGCCGGTTCCGACCCCCGCAAGGACGGCTGCGCGCTGGGGATCTGACGCCGACCCTCACTCATACTGTCATGCCCGGGCTTGACCCGGGCATCCAGAGAGCGTCGACATTCTCTGGATTGCCGGGTCAAGCCCGGCAATGACAGTGGAGGGGCTGGGGCGGCCGGCCACATTTCAGAGGAACTCCTGGGCCGCTGCCGGATTGGTCAAGGCGAGCCCAGGAAAGGGAGGATCCATGCAGCTACAGCTCAGCTCCTGGCCGGAGATCGAGGCCTATCTGAAGACCTCGCGCGGCGCGATCATGCCGATCGGGTCGACCGAGCAGCACGGCCCGAACGGGCTGATCGGCACCGACGCGCTGTGCGCCGAGGGCATCGGCCGCGGCGTCGGCGACAGGACCGGGGCGGTGGTCGGCCCGACCATCGGCGTCGGCATGGCGCATCACCACATGACCTTCCCGGGCAGCATGACGCTGAAGCCGTCGACCCTGGTGCTGGTGATCCGCGACTATGTGATGGCGCTGGCCGAGCACGGCTTCGAGCGCTTCCTGTTCGTCAATGGCCATGGCGGCAACATCGCCACCATCCAGGCCGCCTTCTACGAGATCTATTCCGAGCGGCGGGCGCTGGGCCGGCCATCGATCCGCTGCCGCTTGGTCAACTGGTGGGACAACCCCGGCGTGCAGCGCCTGTCGAAGGAGTTGTACGGCGTCGCCGAGGGCAGCCATGCCACCGCCAGCGAGGTGGCGGTCACCCAATACCTGTTCCCGGATCACATCAAGACGGCTGAGCTGGACCCGCCGATCGCGCCGTCGGGCAGGTTCTACGACGCCGATGACTATCGCCGCCGCTTTCCGGACGGCCGCATCGGCTCCAACCCCGGCCTGGCGACGCCGGAGCACGGCAAGCAGTTCTACGATGCAGCGGTCGATGCGATCGCGGGGACCTATGCGGAGTTTCTGGCCGAGCCCTGAGCGGTGGTCTGGCGTGCCGGCGGGGCGTCGCCCAGGGCCTGCAGCAGGGCCTCGCGCAGCGCCGCCGGATCATCCTCCGGCACCAGGGTGACGCCGGGGCTTTCATCGAGGCCGCAGGCGGCGGTGGCGATCACCGGGACGCCCAGCGCCAGGGCGCGCAGCAGCGCCCGCGGCTGGTGCTCGACGATCGCGGGTAGCACCACCGCCGCCACCGCGTCCGGCCAGGCGCCGCCGGGCACCGTTCGCGCGGAGACGTTGCGCCAGAATGGCTTGTCGTGCTCGCGCGCCCGGCCGGTCACGGCCAGGTCGATGTCCAGCCCCTCGACCGCGTCGCGCAGCGCATAAGCGCCCTTGCGGCCCAGCGGCGAGGCCGGGAACAGGATGGTGCGGCCGCCGATCGCGGGCCGCTTCGCCGCGCCGATTTCCGGCAGCACCCAGTCGAGATGCACCGCCCGGTCGGCGAAGCGCGTGGCGATGCCGGCATGCGGGGTGTAGAGGCGGGCAGCGGCGGCCAAGGCCTCGGTCTCCGCCGCGACGACGTCCTCCGGCGCCCTGAAGTCGCCTAGGGTCGGGCTCTCGGGGCGGCGGGCCAGGGCCCGGTCCAGCCGCGCCTGCAGCGCCGCCAGCGGCCAGCGCTCCATCAGCACGTCCAAGCTGCGGCCCTGCAGGCAGCCCAGGCGCCAGAGATGCGGCAGCAGCCCCTGGCCGACCACCAGATGGGTGTGGCGGTGGGACAGGCGGCGGGCATAGGCCTCGGCCAGCCGACGGTCGAAGTCCAGCATCGCCCGCGGCAGGGCGCCGCCCACCGCCGGCAGGCGGCGCAGCGCCCTGGACCGGGTCAGCCCGACCAGCAGGGCGCGGCTCTCACCGCCCGGCAGCTCCGGCCAGGCGTAGCGGGTCCGGGCGGGCCATCGCATCGGCAGGAACAGCCGATCCTCAGGCCCGGCCTGGCCGCGCGCCAGCGCGGCGAATTCCGGCCAGCAGGCATCGACCAGCCAGGCGGTGGGCCGTCGCGTCATTTCAGGGCCTTTCGGCAGATGATGGCTGCAGCCCTGCCGGGCACAGCCGACGCAGTCATGGGCGGCCTCGCGCTGCGCCGGGAAGCGCACCACGACGCCGGAGACCGGGGCGGCGGCGCTGCGGAAGCGGATCTGCAGCTCCGTGCCGGTCAGCCGCGCCTCGATGCGGAAGGCGGCCCGGCTGCGGAAGCGCAGGTCGACATAGTTCCAGAACACCGTGGCGTCGCGCCCGGCCGCGGCGCGCGACCCCGGCACCAGCCGGCTGTGGGCATGGCGCTCGACGATCTCGAAGCCGGCGGCCAGCGCCGCCTCGTACAGCCCGTTCGACAGCTGGCATAAGCCCCCGCCGGTGCTGGCGACCAGGCAGCCCTCGCGCAGCTCGCGCCCGGCGACGAAGCCGCGCCGGCGGGAGGCGCGGCCGATCTGGCGCCAGAAGCTGAACACCGCGCCGGCCGGCACCTCGATGCCGTCCAGCGCGCGCACGGCCAAGCGCAGATTGTGGATCTTGCCGGCGGTCAGCTCGTGCTCGGCCGCCCCGGCCAGTCCCGGCCACAGCGGCGACCGGATCTCGGCGACCGTGGCGGCGTCGCGCAGCTCCGACGCCCGCGGATGACAATCCGGCCGACGGGCGATCTCGCGCAGCGCCCGGCGGCCGCGCAGCAGGGCGGCCTTGCTGCCGAAGACCAGCGCATCCCATCGCGACGGGACCTTGTGATCCGCAGGCAATGTCATGACCGTTCCGCACCTCGCACCGGCTGAGAGGGCAGTGGGCGCCGGGAAGATGGCCGGACGATGTCGCGCCGGTGGCGGCGGTGCGGACGGGCTTGACCTCCAGGCCCGCCGGCTTGATGAAAGGCGACGCTGAGCTTCGATCAGGCCTGCCATGACCGACGCCCCCCGCCGCATCGGCTTCCTGCTGCTGCCGCAATTCTCGATGATGGCCTTCGCCTCGGCGATCGAGCCGCTGCGCGTCGCCAACCGGCTGTCGCGGCGCCAGGCCTATCGCTGGACGATCTTTTCCGCCGACGGCCAGCCGGTGCCGGCCTCGAACGGCCTGCCGCTGCCGGCCGACGCCGTGGCCGGCAGCCAGGACGACCTGCCGATGCTGATCGTCTGCGCCGCCTTCGAGCCGCTGGCCGCCGTGACTCCGGCGCTGACCCGCTGGTTCCGCCGGCTCGACCGCGCCGGCGCGGTGCTGGGCGGCATCGACACCGGCGGCTTCGCCCTGGCCTCCGCCGGGCTGCTCGACGGCTACCGCGCCACCGCGCATTGGGAGGCGCTGGACGGCTTCGCCGAGCAGTTTCCGCGGGTCGAGGCGCGGGCCTGCCTGTTCGAGACGGACCGCCGCCGCCTGACCTGCGCCGGCGGCACCGCGGCGCTCGATCTCATGCTGCAGATCATTCGCATGGACCATGGCGCCCGGCTGGCCGCGGCGGTGTCGGAGCAGTTCATCTACAACACCCTGCGCCATGCCGAGGACCGGCAGCGCCTGTCGGTACCGCGGCAGCTCGACATCCGCGATAGCCGGCTGGCCCGGATGGTCGAGATCATGGAGCGCAACGTCGCCAGCCCGATCGCCGTCACCGCCCTGGCCCGCACCGTCGACATGTCGCCGCGCCAGGTCGAGCGGCTGTTCGCCCACCACCTCGGCAAGGGCCCGCAGGGTTTCTACCAGTCGCTGCGGCTGCAGCGGGCCCGGTCGATGGTGCAGTATTCCGACGACCCGCTGCTGGAGGTGGCGGTGGCCTGCGGCTTCGGCAGCTACGAGCATTTCTGCCGCTGCTACCGGCGCGAATTCGGCGTGCCGCCCAGCCGCGACAGACGGGCCTCCGCCGCCTAGCGGAAAGCGTCAAGCCGCTGTCGCTCGCGATCAAGATCCGAGAGACTTGGACGGCGTAGCCTGACCCCCGGGTGCCGGTTCGCCGGCGACACGGGGAGGTGGCCGGCAATGGCCCTGCAGACAGACATCAACCGGCGCGTGATCGTGACCTGCGCCGTCACCGGCGCCGGCGACACGGTGGGCAAGCATCCGGCCATCCCGGTGACGCCGCAGCAGATCGCCGATGCGGCGCTCGAAGCGGCGAAGGCCGGCGCCACCGTGGCCCACATCCATGTCCGCAACCCCGAGACCGGCAAGCCCAGCCGCGACCCGGCGCTGTATCGCGAGGTGGTGGACCGCATCCGCTCCAGCGGCGTCGACATCATCATCAACCTGACGGCCGGGATGGGCGGCGACCTGGTGATCGGGCCGCAGGACGACCCGACGAAGTTCGGCGCCGACACCGACCTGGTCGGCGGCATCGACCGCCTGCCGCATGTCGAGCAGCTGCTGCCGGAGATCTGCACCCTCGATTGCGGCTCGCTGAATTTCGGCGACGGCTCGCTGGTCTATGTCTCCACCCCGGACATCCTGCGCAAGCAGGCGAAGCGGATCCAGGAGCTCGGCGTGAAGCCGGAGCTTGAGATCTTCGACACCGGCAATCTGTGGTTCGCCCGGCGGATGGTGGAGGAGGGGCTGCTCGACGCGCCGCCGCTGTTCCAGCTGTGCCTCGGCATTCCCTGGGGGACGCCGCCGGACCCGCGGATGATGCTGGCGATGCGCGACATGCTGCCGGACGGCTCGGTCTGGGCCGGCTTCGCCATCGGCCGGCTGCAGCTGCCCTTCGTCGCCCAGGCGGTGCTGCTGGGCGGTCATGTCCGGGTCGGGCTGGAGGACAACCTGTATCTCGACAAGGGCGTCTACGCCTCCAATGGCAGCCTGGTCGAGCGGGCGCGGACCATCATCGAGGCGATGGGATCCAAGGTGATGACTCCGGCCGAGGCGCGCAGCCATCTCGGCCTCAAGCTGAAGGGGCAGGCCCATGCCGCGTGAGATCCGCACCCTCGGCATCGTCGGCGGCGGCGTCATCGGCAGCGGCTGGGCCGCAAGGGCGCTGGCCCGCGGTCTGGACGTCGTCGCCTGGGACCCGTCGCCGACCGGCGAGCAGGCGCTGCGCGACGCCGTGGCCAATGCCTGGCCGGCGCTGACCCGCATGGGGCTGGCCGACGGCGCGAGCCCGGAGCGGCTGCGCGTCGTCGGCTCGGCCGAGGCGGTCGCGGCCGCGGCCGATTTCGTGCAGGAGAGCGCGCCGGAGCGGATCGAGCTGAAGCGCAAGCTGCACCATGCGATGGCGGGGGCCGCGCCGGCCGATGTCATCCTCGGCTCCTCCTCCTCCGGCCTGTTGCCCAGCGAGATCCAGGAGGGCGCGCGGCATCCGGAGCGGATCGTCATCGGCCATCCCTTCAACCCGGTCTACCTGCTGCCGCTGGTCGAGGTGGTGGGCGGAAAGCAGACGTCGCCGGAGACGATCAAGGCAGCCTCGGCCTTCTACGCCTCGCTCGGCATGAAGCCGCTGCATGTCCGCAACGAGATCGACGGCTACATCGCCGATCGCCTCTTGGAGGCGCTGTGGCGCGAGGCGCTGCACCTGGTGGCCGACGGCATCGCCACGACCAGAGAGATCGACGAGGCGATCTGCTTCGGCGCCGGCATCCGCTGGGCCTTCATGGGCACCAACCTGACCTACCACTTGGCCGGCGGCGAGGGCGGCATGCGGCATATGCTGGAACAGTTCGGCCCGGCGCTGGAGCTGCCCTGGACCAAGCTGGTGGCGCCGAAGCTGACCGACACCCTGATCGACCGCATGGTCGAGGGCACGCAGGAGCAGGCAGGCGGCTGGCCGATCAAGAAGATCGAGCGCTGGCGCGACGAGCGCATCATCCGGATCCTGCAGGCGCTGGAGGGCGCCGACCGCGACACCGGCCACCCGACCTACGACCCGCGGCCCGGCACCTTCTGAGCCGCTTCCCGATCCCCGCGCCCGCGGGGATGGCGCGGCCGGGGCGGTTGCGAGCCCCCGGCCGCCGTTCGCCTGACTCCGCCCGGCCGGCTCTTCCCCGGCCGGGCGTCCTTTGCGGTCAGCGCGTGCCAGCGGCGCGTCGTGCGACCAGGAACGCCTTCAACTGCGTGGCGTATTGCGGATCGCTCGAGGTCGAGCGTGCGGGCCGGGGCCGCGAGGCCGTCAGCCTCCGCTGCATCAGCGCGACCTTGCTTTCCGTCACCGAGGTGCCGCCCAGCAGGGCCATGTAGGTCCCGGTGTGGTGCTGCTGCAGCGCCTCATCGGCCCAGGGGCCGAGCGGGTCGGTGCCGTCGGGCGGCAGCCAGCCGCCCGGCAGCGAGACGCTGTCCGGGATGTCGGCATAGGAGACGCCCCACCAGTCCAGCCAGGCATCGTAGCCAACGATCAGGCTGGTGATGGTGGCCGGCGGCAGGATGTCCGGGCCGACATCGGCATAGATCAGCGGGATCTCGAGCAGCTCCGCCATCGCCTTCGGCACGATGTCGAGCGTGTTGCGGTAGCAGGCGGCCGTCGGGAAGGCGCCGCGGAAGGCGTCGGCGAAGGCCTGGTTGCCGGCGGTCGGCCCGGCATAGGTGGTCGGCGCGATGGCGGGAGACAGGCCCTGCTGCCCCAACTGCGCCTGCAGCCACGGCGCCAGCACGGTGGTGATGCAGGCGCCCAGGCTGTGCCCGGTCACCTGCAGCGGCACCTGCCGGTTGGCGGCATTGCCGTAGAAGCCGGCCAGGAAGCCGGCGAGGGACTGCCCGCCCGAGGTCATGCCGATGACCCGGGTCAGCGCAGCGGCAGTACCGGAGGAGATCAGCACGTCGCTCGGGGCGGCCCAGGGCGGCGCCTGCTGGCTGTCGGCGCCGAGATCCTCGACGATCTCGTTCCACAGCCCCAGGAACGATCCGTCCCAGTCGGTGCCGCGCACGACGACGGCCACGGCCAGGGTCTGGCCCCCGCCGGTGCGGACCGCGACATAGGCCAAGTTGGCCTGGGACGGGTCCTGCGCTGGCCCCCAGGCCAGCGACCAGCTGCCGCCGCCGGGCACCGGCCAGGCCAGCGGGAAGGCCGCGGGGATGGCGGTGGGGTCGAGATAGGAAATCTGGCAGAGCTGAAGCAGGCTGATGCTCGTGGCATCCGCCGACGCAATCGGGGTGACCATGACAAGTCCCTCAAATTAAGAATAAAATTAAAGAATCAGACAAATATTATTCTAGCATCTGCGCAATGTTCCGAAAGCTATTTCACGTGGGCCCGCAGGGTGCGGCCGCGGATGCGCTCGCGGTGCATGATATAGAGGCTGGAGGCGATGACGATGCAGGCGCCGATCACGATGAACGGGTCGATCCGGTTGCCGAAGAACAGGCTGCCATAGGCCAGCGCCCAGACGATCATGGTGTACTGCATCGGCGCGATGGTGCTGGCCGGCGCCAGCGACAGCGCCCGCACCACCAGGAACTGGGCCGATCCCATGAGCAGGCCGGCGGCGCCGACGCGCAGCAGGTCGAACCAGCTGGGCAGTTGGAACACGAACAGCGCGACCGGCAGGCTGGTGACCAGCAGCCCCAGCATCACCGCCGTCACCATCACCGCCCGCTGCTCGTCGCGGCTGATCTTGCGCATGATCAGCACCACCCCGGCGCCGGTGAAGACCGAGCCGAGGGCCGAGAGATGCCCCAGCGTCAGCGTCTCGAAGCCCGGCCGCACCATCACCAGGATGCCC
Organism: Inquilinus sp.; assembly: GCF_039594555.1. Lineage (GTDB taxonomy): Bacteria > Pseudomonadota > Alphaproteobacteria > DSM-16000 > Inquilinaceae > Inquilinus. Next base: position 2,617 of record NZ_JBCNNF010000062.1, on the reverse strand, counting down.
AGGAACCCGACCACCACCGCGGCCCAGCGATGGGCCCGCACCTGCTCGCCCAGGATCGGGATCGACAGGATGGTCACCACCATCGGCGTGCAGAAGGCGATGGCGTAGACCTCGGCCAGCGGCAGGGCGGAGAAGGCGTAGAAGCCGAAGATCGTGCCGATGCCGGCCAGGAAGCCGCGCAGCACGATCAGCCGCGGATGCGCCGCCCGCATCCGGCTCAGGCCGCCGTCGCGGCGCAGCATGATCAGGATCGGGATGCAGGCGAAGGCGACCTGCATCGGGATGATCTGGAAGATCGAATAGCTCGCCGTCAGCCCCTTCACCAGCGCGTCGCTGGAGGCGAACATCAGGTTGGCGAGGAGCGAGCACAACACGCCGAGCAGCGGCGTCTCGATCGCGGGCGCGGCGGATCGGGAGGGCGCGGGGGAGGGCGCCGCCGCGGGCGTGTCTGCAGGGGCCATCGGGACAGTCTCGTCGCCGCGCCGCCAGAATCGCATGGTCGTTCCGTCCCCTCCGGGGCGGAGTCTGCCCGGCCCGCCCCGTATGTCAGACATACGCCTGCCGACGAAAAATGGGTGGCGAAAGCCGGAAGGGCTGGCATGCGCGGCGGGCGGCTGCCGCCGGACAGTCCAGGATGCGGGCCAATAGGCAGCGCGGGAAATCCGGGCTAAGAGGCTTGGGAGCAGCGGGAGAGGGCGATGATCGAGTTCGGTGTCGATGCGGTCCAGATCGTGTTCAACCCGGAGGGCGGGCATCTGCACGATGTGGTGGTGCGCTGGAACGGGCGGGAGATCCGGCCGACGCACCGGGCGCCCTGGATCGACAGCGGCGAGACGCTGCCGGACGACATCCCGCTCGGCCTGCGCAACCTGGCCGGCGACTTCTTCTGCGCGCCCTTCGCCGACAGCGACCTGGACGGCGCGCCTGGCCATGGCTGGACCGGCAACGGCCATTGGGGGCTGGATGGCATCGAGCGGGAGACGGGCGGTGTCACCGCACGCTTCACCCTGCAGGAGAAGGTCTTCGGCGCCACCGTGCGCAAGGCGGTGACGCTGCGCCAGGGCCAGCCGATCGTCTATCAGCGCCATGTCTTCGAGGGCGGCGCGGGCGCGCTGCCGATGGCGCATCACGCCATGATCCGGGCACCGGGCGGCGCCGTGCTCAGCTTCTCGCCCAAGGCCTTCGGCATCACCCCGCCGACCCCGGTCGAGCCCGATCCGGCGCGGGGCCGGTCGGTGCTGGCCTATCCGCAGCGCATCGACGGGCTGGAGGCCGTGCGCCTGGCGGACGGACGCACGATCGACGCCTCACGCTATCCTTTCGCCGACAGCCATGAGGACATCGTGCTGCTGGCCGAGGCGACGGGGTCGACGCTCGGCTGGTCGGCGGCGCTGGCGGCGCGCGAGGGCTTCCTGTTCTTCGGGCTGAAGGACCCGCGCCGGCTGCCCTTCACCATGCTGTGGATGAGCAATGGCGGCCGCGACTATCCGCCCTTCTCCAGCCGGCACCGCCATGTGCTGGGGATCGAGGAGGGCTGCATGTACCTGCATCTCGGCCATCGCGCCTCGGCGGCGCCGAACCCGCTGACCGCCGAAGGCTACCCGACAGCGATCGCGCTGGAGCCGGCGGGGCGGGTCGAGATCCTCTATGCCTTCGGTGCCATCCCGGCCGAGCCGGGCTGGGACCGGGTCGAGGCGATCACCCACGGCGCCGGTACGCTCGACCTGCGCATCGCCGGCGGCCCGGCCGTGACGCTGCCCTTCGAGGCCGGGCGCATCGGACTCTGAGGCGCTTTTTCGCGGGGTGGAACGTCCCGGCCCGTCCGGCCGCGATTCAGGCTTGAACCGCGGCCGGTCCTCGCCTTCGATGGGCCGCTTGCCGCCGTATCCGGAGACCGCGTCCATGTCCGCGTCCGATCGCGCCGTCCTCGAGGCCCTGTTCCAGGCCGCGCTCAGCGCCGCCTATCCGGAGACGCGGATGCGGCATCTGCTGCCCGAGCCGCCGAAGGGCCGCACCATCGTGCTGGGCGCCGGCAAGAGCGCTGCGCGGATGGCGCGGGCCTTCGAAACGCTGTGGCCGCATCCCTGCGAAGGCCTGGTCGTCACCCGCTACGGCCACGGCACGCCGACCGACCGGATCGAGGTGGTCGAGGCCGCGCACCCGGTGCCGGACGCCGCCGGACGGGCCGCCGCCGGCCGCATCCTCGACCTCGCCCGTGCCGCCGGGCCGGACGATCTGGTGGTGTGCCTGATCTCGGGCGGCGCCTCGGCGCTGCTGTCGCTGCCGGCGGAGGGACTTACTCTCGAGGACAAGCAGGCGGTGAACAAGGCGCTGCTGCGCTCCGGCGCGCCGATCCAGGAGATGAACGCGGTGCGCAAGGCGATGTCCGCGATCAAGGGCGGGCGCCTGGCGGCGGCCGCGGTGCCGGCGCGCGTCGTCACCTACCTGATCTCCGACGTGCCGGGCGACGAGCCGGGCGTGATCGGCTCCGGCCCCACCGTCGCCGGCGGCGCCGACCCGGAGACGGCGCTGGCGATCCTGCGCCGCTACGAGATCCCGGTCTCCGATACCGTGCGGCAGGCGATCCGTGCCAACGCCGCGCCGGCCGGCCTGCCGG
>NZ_JBCNNF010000619.1:0-2846 GCF_039594555.1 Inquilinus sp. | reverse complement strand
TTCCTGCCGCTGCTGCCGGCGGGTCTCGGCCTTGTGCTTCGCCTCCTCCCGCTGCTGCCGCAGCCTGGCGTCGAGCGCGACGGCGCGGCGGATGCCGAGCGCGGTGCGGTTGAAGCCGGCCTCGGCGGCGGCGGCGCGGTCGAGGTCGCCGGCCCGGACGGCGGCGAGGGCCGTGCCCTGGAAGGCGCGGGCGAGCTCCAGGGCCATCTCGGTCAGCTCCGCCAGCACCTCGGCGTAGCGGCCGGCCGGTCCCGTGGCCGGCGAAGCGGCGGCGGGAGTCCCGGCATTGACGGCACCATCGACCATTCCTGTATTAGAACAAAAAGAGAACATTTTTGCAAGAAAAATCGCATCCGCCCCCATGGCACGATCGCGGGCGAGCCGGCGTGACCCGGCTGCGGGGATCCACGGCCCCATGCACTGCCCCCGCTTGCCGGTGCCGCGGCAGCGCGCGTATAGTCGGGACAAGGGGTCATTCGCGACGTCCCCGTGAGGCGGCAGCCCAAAGTTCGCGTCCACGCTCCCTGTCGAGGGGATGGACGTCATGCCGTCGAATACAGAGATCACCGTTCCGCAACTGTCCCGTCTGATCGGCCTGCCCGGCGCGCCGACGATCGTCGATGTCCGCACGCCGGACGATTACGAGGCCGATCCGCGCCTGCTGCCGGCGACGCAGCGCCGCGATTTCCGGTCGGTCCCGGCCTGGGCGCGGGACTTCGCCGGCCGCCATGTCGTCGTGGTCTGCCAGAAGGGGCTGAAGCTGAGCCAGGGCGTCACGGCCTGGCTGCTGCATGAGGGCATCCGGGCCGAGACGCTGGAGGGCGGATTCGAGGCCTGGCGGGACGCCGGCGGGCTGCTGGTCGACACCGGCCGGCTGCCGCCACGGGACCCGTCCGGCCGGACCGTCTGGGTCACCCGCGCCCGGCCCAAGGTCGACCGCATCGCCTGCCCCTGGCTGCTCCGCCGCTTCGTCGACCCTGCCGCCGTGTTCCTGTTCGTCGCCGCCGCCGAGGTGCCGGCGGTCGCCGACCGCTTCGGCGCCACGCCGTTCGACATCGACGGCGTGTTCTGGAGCCATCGCGGCGAGCGCTGCACCTTCGACACGATGATCAAGGAATTCGGGCTGGCCTCCGGGCCGCTCGACCGGCTGGCGACGATCGTGCGCGGGGCGGACACGGCGCGGCTCGACCTCGCGCCGCAATCGGCCGGGCTGCTGGCCGCATCGCTGGGCCTGTCGCGCATGCATCGCGACGATCTCGACCAGCTCGCGGCGGGGCTGGCGCTCTACGACGCCTTCTACCGCTGGTGTCGCGACGCGACCGAAGAGACGCATAACTGGCCGTCCGGCCCGAAGCCGGTGTGAGGGCGCGATGTCGATCGTGACAGACGCCGCGGATGTGCCGGCCGCGCCGGCCACCCCGACCTTTGCCGAGGCGGCCAGGGTGTGGGCGAAGATCGGGCTGCTCAGCTTCGGCGGCCCGGCCGGCCAGATCGCGCTGATGCACAAGGAGCTGGTCGAGCAGCGCCGCTGGATCGGCGAGCAGAGATTCCTGCACGCGCTCAGCTACTGCATGCTGCTGCCTGGGCCGGAGGCGCAGCAGCTGGCGATCTATATCGGCTGGCTGCTGCATCGCACCGCCGGCGGCCTGGTCGCGGGGATCCTGTTCATCCTGCCGGGCGCGGCCGTCATGCTGGGCCTCAGCATCCTCTACGCCCTCTATCGCCAGGTTGCGCTGGTCGACGCCGTGTTCTTCGGCGTGAAGGCGGCCGTCCTGGCCGTGGTGGTGGAGGCGGTGCTGCGGATCGGCCGGCGGGCGCTGCGGAACCGGGCGATGGTGGCGGTCGCCGCCGCGGCCTTCATCGGCCTCGCCGTGTTCCGAATCCCGTTTCCGCTGATCGTCCTCGCCGCCGGGCTCTGCGGCTGGGCCGGTAGCCGCCGGGCGCCCGGGCTGTTCGCCCCCGCCGGGCACGCCGCCGGGGGCGCCGCGCCCGATGCCGGCGGCGTGGTCGACCGGATGTTCGAGCGCGGCGACCTGGCCCATGCTGACCCGTCGTGGCGCCGCGCCGTCCGCGTCCTGGCGCTGTGGCTGCCGGTCTGGCTCGGGCCGGTGCTGCTGCTGTGGCTCGTGGCCGGGCCGTCCGCGATCTGGACGCAGATCGGCGGCTTCTTCAGCCTGATGGCCGTCGTCACCTTCGGCGGCGCCTATGCGGTGCTGGCCTATGTCGCCCAGGCGGCGGTCGGCGGCTTCGGCTGGCTCGCGCCCGGCGAGATGGTCGACGGGCTCGGCCTGGCCGAGACCACGCCCGGGCCACTGATCCTGGTGCTGCAATTCGTCGGCTTCCTGGCTGCTCATCGCGCGCCGGGCAGCCTCGACCCGGTGCTGGCAGGGGGCCTCGGGGCGCTGCTGACCCTCTGGGTCACCTTCGCGCCCTGCTTCCTGTGGATCTTCCTCGGCGCGCCCTATATCGAGGCGCTGCGCGGCAACCGGGCGATCTCGGCGGCGCTGTCGGCGATCACCGCCGCGGTGGTCGGGGTGGTGCTGAACCTGGCGCTGTGGTTCGCGCTGCATGTCGTGTTCCGCGAGGTGCGGACGCTCGACCTGTTCGGCGGCATCGGCCCCGACCTGCCGGTGGCGGGCAGCATCGACTGGCGGGCGGCCATGCTCGCGGCCGCCGCGATGGTGGCGATGCTGCGGTTCCGGGTCGGGATGATCCCGACCCTGGCCGGGTGCGCGCTGGCGGGGGTGCTGCTCGGCCAGCTGCCGGGGTGAGGGGGCGCTACCCCGCCACCGGCCCCGGCTGGCCCGGGCTGGCCGGCAGGGTCGGGTCGACATGGCCCCAGCTCG
>NZ_JBCNNF010000618.1:0-2917 GCF_039594555.1 Inquilinus sp. | reverse complement strand
GCTTCGATGCCCTGGCCGATGCCCATCGCGCCAGCGTGGACTGGGAACCGGCCGGCGCCTTCGAGTCCCGCGCCGCCCGGCTGCTGCCCGGCCTGTTCCTGGCCCGGGTCGACGGCAAGTCGCCGGCCGAGTACCTCACCGACCCGGCCCAGAAGGACCGCGTGCGCCGCGTGGCCCGCGCCCTGCTGCTGGACCCGCCGTCGCGCTTGGTGGACATTCGGACCGCCTGGGCAGAGGAGCTGAGCCTGTGACCTCCACCACCATCGCCGGGATCCGCGGCCGGCGCGTCTGGGACAGCCGGGGGCGGCCGACGGTCGAGGCCGAGATCCGGCTGGCGGGCGGCACCACCGGCCGCGCCATTGCCCCGGCGGGTGCCTCCACCGGCTCCGGCGAGGCGCTGGACCGGCGCGATGGCGGTGCGACCTTCGGCGGCCATGACGTGCAGGGCGCGGTCGGCGCTGTGAATGGCGAGATCGCCCGCGCCCTGGCCGGCTTCGACGCCGCAGATCAGGCCGGGCTGGACCGGGCGCTGATCGAGCTGGACGGCACGCCCGACAAGTCGCGGCTGGGCGGCAACGCCACCCTGGCCGTGTCGATGGCCGCGGCCCATGCCGCCGCGGCCGCCGCCAGCCTGCCGCTGTGGCGCCATCTGGGCGACGACGCGGCCACGCTGCTGCCCCTGCCCGAGATCCAGATCTTCGGCGGCGGCGCCCATGCCGGGCGGCGGTTGGACGTGCAGGATTTCCTGGTGGTCTGCCCCGGCGCCGGCAGCTTCGCCGAGGCGCTGGACTGGACCGCCGAGGTCTATCGCGCCGCCGGGTCGCTGATGGCCGATGCCGGCAAGCTGTACGGCGTCGCCGACGAAGGCGGCTTCTGGCCTGACTTCGCCGACGCCGCTGAGGCGCTGGACATGCTGGTCCGCGCCATCGAGCGCGCCGGCCGCCGGCCGGGCGAGGAGGTGGCGATCGCGCTGGACATCGCCGCGTCGGAGTTCGGGCGCCATGGCCGCTATCGCTTCGAGGGGCAGGACCTGGACACAGGGCAGATGGTCGAGCGGGTGGCCGGCTGGACCCGGCGCTGGCCGATCGTGTCGGTCGAGGACCCGGTGGCAGAGGACGACGCCGCCGGCTTCCGCGCCGTCACCGCGGCGATCGGCGACCGGGTGCAGGTGGTCGGCGACGACTTCCTGGTCACCGACGCGGCACGGGTGCGCGATGCCGCCGTGGCGCAGGCCTGCACCACCGTGCTGATCAAGCCGAACCAGCGCGGCACGCTGACCGAGGCGAAGGCGGCCTGGGATGCGGCGCGGGAGTCCGGCCTGGGCGGCATCGTCTCCGCCCGCTCGGGCGAGAGCGAGGACACCACCATCATCGACCTCGCGGTCGGCTGGGGCATCGGCCAGCTCAAGGTCGGGTCCTTCGCCCGGTCGGAGCGGATGGCGAAGTGGAACGCGGCCCTGCGGGTCGAGGAGGCGCTGGGGGGCCGCGCCGTCTTCGCCGGCCGAAGCGTCTTGCGCGGGTGACCCCATCCGGGGTGTTCTGCCGTCCCGCAACCGGATGAGTCCATGAGCTTCGACCTCGCCTTGATCGATCTGCGCATTCTCGGCCTTGCCATCCTCGGCGTCGCCGTCCTGACCCTGCTGGTCGCCCTGTTCCGCCGGCCGAAGCTGGATCTCGCGCCCTTGAGCGGAGCGATCGAGGACCTGCGCGCCGACCTGGCGCGGATGGCGCAGGAGCTTCAGACGGCAGAGCGGCGCGCCGATGCCTCGGCCGAGGCGCGGGACAGCCGGCAGCGGCAGGAGATCGCGTCGTCGCTGCGCAACACCGGTGACACCCTGGTCGGGGCCATGAAGGCGATCGGCGAGACCCAGCAGACCCGGCTGGACACCGTCGCCGCCCGGCTGCAGGCCCTGTCCGAGTCGATGGCGCAGAGCCAGAACCGGCTGCGCGAGACCATTGATCTGAACCTGCAGTCGCTGCGCAAGGAGAACGAGGCGAAGCTGGAGCAGATGCGCGCCACGGTCGACGAGAAGCTGCAGGCGACGCTGGAGGCGCGGCTGCAGACCCAGTTCCAGACCGTCAGCGAGCGGCTGGAGCGGGTGCATCAGGGCCTGGGCGAGATGCAGGTGCTGGCCGGCGGCGTCGGCGACCTGAAGAAGATGCTGTCCGGCGTGAAGACCCGCGGCACCTTCGGCGAGGAGCAGTTGGATGCCCTGCTGGAGCAGGTGCTGACCGAAGACCAGCTGGTGCGCAACGCCCGGCCGCGCGCCGACAGCACCGAGACGGTGGAGTTCGCCATCCGCCTGCCCGAGGGCGTGCTGCTGCCGGTCGACAGCAAGTTCCCGCAGGAGGATTACGAGCGGCTGATCCTGGCGATCGAGGCCGGCGACGCCGAGGCCGCGGCCAAGGCGGGCGCGGCGCTGGAGCGGCGGATGCGGGACGAGGCCAAGCGCATCGCGACGAAGTACATCTGCCCGCCGACGACGACCGATTTCGCCGTGCTGTTCGTGCCGACCGAGGGGCTGTTCGCCGAGGTGCTGCGCCGCCCCGGCCTGCGCGAATCGATCCGCGAGCAGCACCGCGTCACCATCCTGGGCCCAACCACGCTGGGCGCCTTCCTGTCCAGCCTGCGCATGGGCTTCCGCACCCTGGCGATCCAGGAGAAATCGGCCGAGATCTGGCAGGTGCTGGGCGCGGTGAAGACCGAGTTCCGCACCTATGGCGAGCTGATGTCCAAGGTCGAGAAGAAGCTGCAGGAGGGCCAGAACGTGATCCACCAGATCGGCGTCCGTAGCCGCGCCATCCACCGCAAGCTGCGCGAGGTCGAGGAGCTGCCGATGGACCGGGCCGCGCCGGTCCTCGAGCTGGACGCGCCCGAAGCGGAGATGCCCACCGCGGCTGAGGACGAGACGCCATAG
>NZ_JBCNNF010000617.1:0-2958 GCF_039594555.1 Inquilinus sp. | reverse complement strand
AGCCATGCCGACCGACAGCCTGCCCCTGCCCGCCCTGCACGCCTTCGAGGCGGCGGCGCGGCATGTCAGCTTCACCCGCGCGGCGGAGGAGCTGGGGCTGACCCAGGCCGCCGTCAGCTATCACATCAAGCGGCTGGAGGAGCGGCTGGGTGCGCCGCTGTTCGCCCGCCGCGGCCGCAGCCTGGCCCTGACCGAGGCGGGGGAGCGGCTGGCGGCCGAGGTGGTGGACGCCTTCGGCCGCCTGCGCGCCGCGGTCGGCAGCGAGACGGATGCGGCAGGCCGCCACCTGACGGTCATGACGGTGCCCACCTTCACCACCCATTGGCTGGCGCCGCGGCTCGGCGCCTTCCAGGCCGCGCATCCGGAGCTAACGGTCAAGCTCGGCACCAGCATCGAACTCGGCGACAGCATCTCCCCGGACCTCGCCGCCGATATCGAGATCCGGACCGGGCCGGGCGGGTTTCCGCCGCGCGTCATCGCCCACAAGCTGCTGGATGTCCGCCTCGCCTGCGTGGTGGCGCCCCGGCTCGCGGCCGGGCTGCGCCAGCCGGCGGATGTGCTGTCGCTGCCGCTGATCGGCATGCCCATGAGCTGGGATGCCTGGTTCACGGCGGCCGGCATCGATGCCCCCGCGGCGCTGCGCAAGCCGGCGCCGGATTTCGACAGCCAGGCGGCGTCGGCGCAGGTCGCCGCGGGCGGGTTCGGCGCGGCCCTGGTCACACCCGACTTCTTCGCCGACGATCTCGCCAGCGGGCGGCTGGTCGCGCCCTTCCCGCTGCTGGTCGACCGCGCCAAGGGCTATTGGCTCGTTTATGCCGCGGACCAGCGCCACCGGCCCAAGATCCGCGCCTTCCGCGACTGGATCATCGCCGCCGCGGCCGCCGCCCGGGCATGAAAGAGGGCCGGGCATGAAAAAGGGCGGCCCGGAGGCCGCCCTGATCCGTCGCGCCCGCGTCCCGGTCAGGAGGCCGAGGCGTCCGCCGGCTGGAAGCCGAGGATGGTCTCGATCTGCCGGGTCACCGTGTCCATGTCGGCCATGCCGTCGACCGACTTCAGCAGGCCCTTGCCCCGATAATAGGGGATGATCGGCGCGGTCTGGTCGCGATAGACGCCGAGGCGCTTGCGCAGCGTCTCCTCGGTGTCGTCAGCGCGCTTCTCGGCCGACTGGGCGGCGCGGTTGGCGATGCGGGCGAACAGCGCCGCCTCGTCGACCTTCATCTCGATCACCACCTCCAGCGCCTTGCCGTGCCGGGCCAGGGTCTCGTCCAGCCCCTCGGCCTGGCGCACGGTGCGCGGGAAGCCGTCGAGGATGAAGCCGCGGTCGCAGTCGGGCTGGGCGATCCGCTCCGCGATCATGTCGAGCATGATCTCGTCGGTGACCAGGTCGCCGCGGTCGAGGATCTCCTTCACCTGCCGGCCAAGCGGCGTGCCCTCGGCGATCGCCGCGCGCAGCATGTCGCCGGTCGAGAGCTGCTTCAGCCCGTAGCGATCCTCCAGCCGCTTCGCCTGGGTCCCCTTCCCTGCCCCCGGCGGGCCCAACAGGATCAAATTCATCGACGGCTCCCCCGCAGCTTCGACTTCTTGATCAGCCCCTCATACTGATGGGCCAGGAGATGGGAGTGGACCTGGGCCACCGTGTCCATGGTGACCGTGACCACGATCAGCAGGCTGGTGCCGCCGAAATAGAACGGCACCGAATAACTGGACGTCAGGAACTCCGGCAGCAGGCAGACCACCGTCAGATAGGCGGCGCCGATCACCGTGATCCGGGTCAGCACGTAGTCGATATAATCGGCGGTCGACTTGCCCGGGCGGATGCCGGGGATGAAGCCGCCATACTTCTTCAGGTTGTCGGCCGTCTCCTCCGGATTGAAGACGATCGCGGTGTAGAAGAAGCAGAAGAAGATGATCAGCGCGGCATAGAGCGCCATGAACAGCGGCTGGCCATGCGCCAGCTGCGTCGCGATCCACGACACCCAGCCGCCGGCGCCCTGCGCCTGGTTGCCGGCGAAGCCGATCAGCGTCGCCGGCAGCAGCAGCAGCGACGAGGCGAAGATCGGCGGGATCACGCCCGAGGTGTTGAGCTTGAGCGGCAGGTGCGAGCTCTCGCCGCCGAACATGCGGTTGCCGACCTGGCGCTTCGGGTACTGCACCAGCAGGCGGCGCTGCGCCCGCTCCATGTAGACGATGAAGAAGATCACCGCCACGCACAGCACCAGCAGCACCAGGATGACGAAGGGCGACAGCGCGCCCGTCCGGCCCAGCTCCAGCATCTGCACCAGGGCATGCGGCAGCGAGGCGACGATGCCGGTGAAGATGATCAGCGAGATGCCGTTGCCGACGCCGCGCGAGGTGATCTGCTCGCCCAGCCACATCAGGAACATGGTGCCGCCGACGATGGTCACCACCGTGGTGAAGCGGAAGTACCAGCCGGGATCGACCACCGCAGCACCCATCGAGCCGTGCACGCTCTCGAGCCCGACCGCCAGGGCATAGGCCTGGGCGGTGGCGAGAACCACGGTGAAGTAGCGGGTGTACTGGTTGATCTTCTTGCGCCCGGCCTCGCCCTCCTTCTTCAGCGCCTCGAGCGTCGGCGACACAGCCGTGAGGAGCTGGATGATGATGGAGGCCGAGATGTACGGCATGATGTTCAGCGCGAAGATCGTCATGCGACCCAGCGCGCCGCCGGCAAACATGTTGAGGATGCCGAGGAGGCCACCACCCTGCTGCTGGAAGATCTCCGACAGCACGCGGGGATCGATGCCCGGGATCGGCACATAGGTGCCGATGCGGTAGATGATCAGCGCGCCAAGGGTGAACCAGATGCGCTTGCGAAGCTCCGTGGCCTTGGCGAAGGCGCCGAAGTTCAGGTTCGCAGCGAGCTGTTCTGCAGCAGATGCCATGCAAGGCCTCGAATGAAAAAGGGCGGGGACTGCGAACATGCGCGGTCCCCGCCCT
>NZ_JBCNNF010000616.1:0-2963 GCF_039594555.1 Inquilinus sp. | reverse complement strand
GGTAAAGGGCCACGGCTCCGATCCCCTCTCCTCGGGGAGAGGGAGGGGCCCGCCGCGTTGGCGGCGGGAGGGTGAGGGGGACTACGCCGCTGCCGCCCGCGCCTTGCCGATCAGGGCCAGGATCTCGCCGGCCGCCTGCGGGATGTTGGTGCCGGGGCCGTAGACGGCGCTGACGCCGGCGGCCAGCAGCGGTTCGTAGTCCTGCGGCGGGATGACGCCGCCGCACACCACCAGGATGTCGCCGGCGCCCTCGGCCTTCAGCGCGTCCATCAGCTGCGGCACCAGGGTCAGATGCCCGGCCGCCTGGGACGACACGCCGACGACATGGACGTCGTTCTCGATCGCCTGGCGCGCCGCCTCCTCCGGCGTCTGGAACAGGGGGCCGATATCGACGTCGAAACCGATATCGGCGAAGGCCGTGGCGATCACCTTGGCGCCGCGGTCGTGGCCGTCCTGGCCCATCTTCACCACCAGCATGCGCGGCCGGCGGCCCTCGGCTTCGGCGAACTGCGCAACCTCGGCCTGGATCCGGGCATAGCCCTCGTCGCCGGCGAAGGCGCCGCCATAGACGCCGGAGACTGAGCGGATCACGGCGCGGTGGCGGGTGAACACCTGCTCCAGCGCGTCGGAGATCTCGCCGACCGTGGCCCGCGCCCGCGTCGCCTTGACCGCCAGGTCCAGCAGGTTGCCCTCGCCGCTCCGCGCCGCCGCGGTCAGCGCCGCCAGCGCCGACCGGCAGGCGGCCTCGTCGCGCTCGGCCCGGATCTTCCTGAGGCGGGCCACCTGGGCCTCGCGCACCGCCGAATTGTCGATCGCCAGCACCTCGACATGGTCGGGCTTGTCCGGCGCATATTTGTTCACCCCGACGATCACCTGCTCGCCACGGTCGATGCGGGCTTGGCGGCGGGTGGCGCTCTCCTCGATCCGCAGCTTCGGCAGGCCGGCCTCGACCGCCTTGGTCATGCCGCCCATGGCCTCGACCTCGTCGATCAGCACCCGGGCCTTGGAGGCCAGCTCGGCGGTCAGCGCCTCGACATAGTAGCTGCCGCCCAGCGGGTCGACCGTGCGGGTCACCCCGGTCTCCTCGGCGATGATCAGCTGGGTGTTGCGGGCGATGCGGGCGGAGAAGGGGGTGGGCAGGCCGAGCGCTTCATCGAAGCTGTTGGTGTGCAGGCTCTGCGTCCCGCCCAGCACCGCGGCCAGCGCCTCGACCGTGGTGCGGACCACGTTGTTGTACGGGTCCTGCTCGGTCAGCGACACGCCGGAGGTCTGGCAATGGGTGCGCAGCATCAGGCTCTCGGCCTTCTTCGGCGCGAACTCGGCCTGGATCAGCTCGGCCCAGAGCTGGCGGGCGGCGCGCAGCTTCGCCACCTCGGTGAAGAAGTCCATGCCGATGGCGAAGAAGAAGGACAGGCGCCCGGCGAAGGCGTCGACATCGAGCCCGCGTGAGATCGCGGCGCGGACATATTCCAGCCCGTCGGCCAGGGTGTAAGCCAGCTCCTGCACCGCCGTCGCCCCGGCCTCCTGCATGTGGTAGCCGGAGATCGAGATCGAGTTGAACTTCGGCATCCGCTCGGCGGTGTAGGCGATGATGTCGGCGACGATCCGCATCGACGGCCCGGGCGGGTAGATGTAGGTGTTCCGGACCATGAACTCCTTGAGGATGTCGTTCTGGATGGTGCCGGACAGCTTGGCCTCCGGCACCCCCTGCTCCTCCGCCGCCACGATGTAGCCGGCCAGCACCGGCAGCACGGCGCCGTTCATGGTCATGGACACCGACATGCGGTCGAGCGGGATGCCGTCGAACAGGATCTTCATGTCCTCGACGGAATCGATGGCGACGCCCGCCTTGCCGACATCGCCGACCACGCGCGGATGGTCGCTGTCATAGCCGCGATGGGTGGCGAGGTCGAAGGCGACCGAGACGCCCTGCTGCCCGGCCGCGAGGTTGGCGCGGTAGAAGGCGTTCGACGCCTCGGCCGTGGAGAAGCCGGCATATTGCCGGACGGTCCAGGGCCGGCCGGCATACATCGTCGCCCGCACGCCGCGGGTGAAGGGGGCGAAGCCCGGCAGTTCCCCCGCCGCGCCCTCCGGCACATCCGCCGCGGTGTAGAGCGGTTTGACCGCCACGCCCTCGGCCGTCTCGACCGTCAGGTCCTCCAGCGGGCGGTCGCGCAGCTCCTTCCGGGCCAGCGCCTCCCAATCGGCGGGGCTGGGCTTGTCGAAGGCGGTCATGGCGGCATTCCTCCTGTCACGGAGGGGAGTATAGGAGCGGTCCCGGCAGCGGTCACGCGGCGCGCATGATTGTTTCGCCTGTCGGCTAATTCCGGCTGAGCGCCATATGCGCACCGAGCCCGACCAGGGCCGAGCCGCTGGCCAGGCGCAGCCAGCGCGCCACCCGCTCGCTGCGGCGCAGCCGGGACATCGCCCGGTCGATGCACAGCAGGGTCACCACGTCCGCCGCGAAGAACACCGCGTTGACGATCATCCCCAGCACCAGGAACTGGGCCCAGACCGGCAGGCCGGCGGCCGGATCGACGAACTGGGGCAGGAAGGCGATGAAGAACAGCGCAGTTTTCGGGTTCAGCAACTCGACCGTCACGCTTTCGGCGAAGGCGCGGCGCGCCGTCTTCTCCGCCACCTGCGGCAGGGCGTCGCCGGAGCGGCGGCTGCGCACCATGCGGATGCCGAGCCAGACCAGATAGGCGGCGCCGAAGATCTTCACCACCAGGAACAGCGTCGGCGACCAGCGGAACACCGCCGACAGCCCGGCCGCCGCGGCGGCGACATGGACCAAGTCGCCGACCGCGATGCCGGTGGCGGCGCGGAACCCCGCCGCCCGGCCGCGCGCCAGAGTCTGGGCCACAGTGTAGAGGATCGCCGGCCCCGGGATGATCGCGATCAGCACGGTCGCGACGAAGAACGGCAGCAGATGCGCGAGCGACGGCATGGGCGGGCCTCCG
>NZ_JBCNNF010000615.1:0-2965 GCF_039594555.1 Inquilinus sp. | reverse complement strand
GATGATGATGCCGACCAGGCCCATCATCAGGAACGAGCCCATGCGGGACAGGTCCGCCTTGGTGGTGTAGCCGTACAGGCTCATCGCGCCGAACATGACCGCGGTGATCATGAAGGTGCGGGCGATGCTGGTCCCGGTGAACACCAAAAAGATCGACGCCATCGACAGGCCCATGACGCCGCAGAACGCCCAGAACACCATCTGCGCCGTGGAGGCCGAGACGGCGTGGATGCGGAACGACAGGAAGAAGACGAAGGCCAGCGGCGCCAGCATCACTACCCATTTCAGCGGGCTGGTGAAGATCGGGATATAGATCGCCGGGGTGCTGGCGACCAGATAGGCGACCAGGCCGGTCAGGACCAGGCCGAGACCCATGTAGTTGTAGATCCGCAGCATGTGCTGCCGCAGGCCGGCGTCGAGCTCGGCGGCCGAAGCGCGCTGGGCTGTCCCCTGCCATTCGTATTGCTGCATGTTCATGGTGTCGTTCTCTCCTTCGAGATCATTCAGTAGAGGGTGTCGGCCAAGCCGTTGGCGGCGGCCAGCAGGTCGTCGGCCTGCGCCTCGGCGCACAGCGCGTAGACCGCGGGGCCGACCTGCCAGTAGGCGACCGTGACGTCGTTCGCGCGCTGCGCCTGCGGCTGCTGCACGTCGAAGCCGTCGGTGGATGCCGCGAACAGCGTCACCAGGCCGAAGCGGTCGGTGTCGATCGTCGCCTCGAAGCCGGAGCCGCCATCCCAGGGCACCACCTCGATCGACCGGATCGACCAGCCCTGCGGCAGGTCGGGCAGGGTGATCGGTGCCTTGGCCAAGTCCTCCGGCTTCAGCCCGCCCTTGGGCTCGGCCGGGTCGACCAGATGGCGGTACAGCACGGTGCGGTAGGCGTCGCCCGCCTCGTCGGCATAGGCCGGGATGCCGGCCGAGGCGCTGTCGATCCGGGTGACGCCCAGGATCGACTGGGCGCCCCAGCCGATGCCGATCAGCAGCACCACCGCGGCCACCCGGCGCAGGCGCACCGTGATCCGGCGCCAGCGCACGGCGCGGCCCAGCAGCCGGGCGTTCTCATAGCTGGCGACGCGGATGCCGGCTTCGTCGGCGAAGGCCAGGCGCAGCGCATCGCGCAGACGCAGATCGGCCATCACCTGGGCGGCCAGGGTCGGGTTGGCCTCGAGATGGGCCTCGACCTCGATCCGGCGGGGCAAATCGAGCTCGCCGTCGATATAGGCCTGGATCTCGGCTTCGGTCGGGATCGTCGAAATCTGCGTCATGGGCGTCACTCCACCAGCCGCAAATGCGGCGGGGTCGGTCCGTCGAGGCGGGCGGCGGTCGTCTCGGCGGCGCCGGCGCTCTCGCGCAGCGCGGCGCGGGCCCGGCCCAGCCGCGACATCAGCGTGCCGAGCGGGATGCCGAGGATGGTCGCGGCCTCCTGGTAGCGGAACTCCTCCACCGCCACGAGCAGCAGCGCCTCGCGCTGCTCCTCCGGCAGGGCCATCAGGGCTCGCTGCACCTGGGCCAGCTGCACCCGGGCGTCCTGGCTCGGCGCGCCGGACTGGGGCGCCAGCTGCGTCGCCTGGGCGATGCGGGCATCCTCGGCCCGGCGGCCCCGCAGCCGCGAGGCATGGGCGTTGTGCATGATGGAGAACAGCCAGGGGCGCAAGGCCCGGTCCGGCTGCCAGCCGCGACGGCCCTCATAGGCCTTCAGCAGGGTGTCCTGCAGCAGGTCCTCGGCCTCGGCGGCATCGCGGGTCAGGACCAGGGCGTAGCGCTTCAGCCCTGGCAGCTCGGCGATGACGTCGAAATCATCCTTGCGGCGTTTCATGCCCCATATACGCAGCCATCCCCGGTTTTCATCCCGGGGGTTCGCGCCTTGTTTTGGCGGAGGTGCGGACAAACTCTCAACACGATCCTGGATATGATGATTTTTGCGAGGTTTTTGCAGACGAAATGCAGCCTGCCGGTGTTATAGGCAGCAATACTCGATAGTCCGGCGCGATTCGGAGCGACATGACCGACGACACTGTGGAGCAACGCCGATCGGTCGACCCCACCGTGTCCGATCGCTATCTCGGTCGTCCGGTCGGTTCCGCAGCAGCCTCGGTCGCTCTGCCGTACCCGTCGCGGCCCGGCATCCTCGACCGCTGGCCCGCCTGGCTGGTCGGCCTGGCCGGGCTGCTGACCCTCGGGCTGGTGCTCCGCTTCGTCCTCGCTCTGGCCTTCCCGCGCATCCACCACGCCGACGAGCTGTTCCAGTATTACGAGCAGGCGCACCGGCTGGCCTTCGGCCAGGGCATGGTGCCGTGGGAATACCGCGAGGGCATCCGCTCCTGGCTGCTGCCGGGCATGCTCGCGGGGCTGATGAAGGCGGTATCCTGGGTCAGCGACGACCCGTCCGCCTATCTCGGCGTCTCCAAGGCACTGTGGTCGGCGCTGTCGCTCGCCATCCCGGCCGTGGCCTTCCTCTGGGCCCGGCGCGCCGCCGGGCTGACGGCGGGGCTGACCGCGGCCTTCATCGGCACGATCTGGTTCGAGCTGATCTATTTCGCGCCGACGGCGCTGACGGAATCGATCGCCACCAGCCTGCTGCTGGTCGGCTGCTGGCTGGCCTGGACGGCGGAGACGGCCGACCGCCGCCGGCTGGTCTGGGCCGGCGTGCTGTTCGGCCTGGTCTTTGTCTTCCGCTTCCACCTGCTGCCGGCGATCCTGACCGCCATCGTCATCGCCGGCCGCGGGGACTGGCGCGGCCGGGTGCGGCCGATGCTGCTGGCCGGGCTGGTGCCGGTGGTGCTGTGCAACGGGCTGCTCGACTGGGTGACGCTGGGCTGGCCGTTCCAGTCGGTGCTGAAGAACTTCTGGATCAACATCGTCGAGGAGAAGAGCCACAGCTTCGGCGTCATGCCGCTGAGCTTCTACTTCACCGAATACGCCCGGGTCTGGTCGTGGTGGCTGGCGCCGATGGCGGCGCTGATCG
>NZ_JBCNNF010000614.1:0-2966 GCF_039594555.1 Inquilinus sp. | reverse complement strand
CCTCATGCCCCAGGATCGACGGGAACAGCCCCTCCGGATCCGCGCCCGACAGCGTGAACTCGTCCGTGTGGCAGATCCCGGTCGCCTTGATCTCGACCAGCACCTCGCCGAACTTCGGACCCTCCAGGTCCACCTCCAGGATCTCCAGAGGCTTCCCCGCGGCAACGGCCACTGCGGCACGCGTCTTCATCTTCCCGGCTCCTCGCGAATCGTCCGGCGAAACCCTAGCGGACAGGTCGTCTCAGTCCCAGGCCCGATATCCCGCGGCCTCGCCCCGATAACCTGAAGTTCAGGCCTCCGTCGCTTTCAGACCTTGTCAGGAGCGACGGCCGCCTGCCCAAATCGCGACCGGCGGGGCGGAACGTCCCCGCGGGACGCCTGAGGCAGGAAGGCAACAGAAGCCCGGCAGGACCGGGACCGCGGCGCCGCCTCGGCGCGGGGGATCACAGATCTGGGGGTTTGCATGAGCTTTCTGAACAAATCGGCCATGGCGCTGGCCCTATGCTTGGCGGCATCCGGCCTGGCGGTGTCCGGCATGGGGGCGCTGGCCGGTCCGGTGGCGGCCGAGACGGTGCTGAACCGCGGCTTCGGCAGCGCGCCGTCGACCCTGGACCCGCAGCTGAACAACGGCGCGCGCGAGAACTACATCATCGCCGACCTGTTCGAGGCCCTGCTGATCCTGGACCCGCAGGGCAACCCGCAGCCGGGCGCGGCGGAGAAGTGGGAGACCAGCGCCGACGGCCTGACCTGGACCTTCCATCTGCGGTCCGGGCTGAAATGGTCGAACGGCGACCCGATGGTGGCGGCGGATTTCGTGCGCGGCATCATCCGCGCCCTCGACCCCGAGACGGCATCGGAGCACGCCTACTACCTGACCGCCGTCCTGCCGATCAAGAACGGCAAGCCCTTCAACGAGGGCAAGCTGAAGGATGCGAGCCAGCTGGGCGCCGCGGCGCCGGACGACCGCACGGTGGTGCTGACGCTCGACTACCCGATGCCGGACGCGCCCTACATCCTGGACTTCCACACCACCGCGCCGGTGCATGCGCCGAGCCTGAAGGCCGCCGGCAACAAGCTGGACTACACCCGGCCGGAGCTGTTCGTCAGCAACGGCGCCTACATGCTGAAGGAATACGTGCCGCAGTCGAAGGTAGTGCTGGTCAAGAACCCGAACTACTGGGACGCGGCCAACGTCAAGATCGACACCGTCGTCTACCACGTCACCGAGGACGCCTCGACCGAGCTGAAGCGCTACCTGGCCGGCGAGCTGGACGCGACCATGACGGTGCCGTCCGACCAGATCGAGAAGCTGAAGGCCGAGCGGCCGCAGGAGCTGCACCAGAACCCGACGCTGGGCATGAAGTATCTGAGCTTCCAGCCCGATGCCGGCCCGCTGTCCGACATCCGCGTGCGCAAGGCGCTGGCCTATGCCATCGACCGCGACTTCCTGCAGGAGAAGATCGAGAAGGCCGGCAACGTGCCGATGTACACCTTCTCGATCAACCAGGACCCGGCCTACAAGCCCGGCAAGGTCGAGGAGGCGGGGCTGAGCAAGGAGCAGCGCCTGGCTGAGGCCAAGAAGCTGCTGGCCGAGGCCGGCTACGGCCCGGACAAGCCGCTGGAGCTGGAGATCATCGGTCCGTCCAGCGCCGCCAGCAAGCGGCGGGTCGAGGGCATCGTCGCGATGTGGAAGCAGAACCTCGGCGTCCGCACCAAGCTGGACCTGACCGAGGTCAAGACCTGGCTGGAGAAGCTGCACACCGGCAACTGGCAGGTCTGCATGGACAGCTATGGCGGCGACTATCCGCAGGCGAAGACCTGGCTGGACGCGCTGCGCTACAGCGGCACGCCGAGCTATCACTGGAAGGACGACGAGTACGAGAAGCTGATGGACGACGCCAACGCCAGCGCCGCGGACAAGACCAAGTTCTACGAGATCCTGGGCAAGGCCGAGCAGCGCATGCTGGACCAGTACGTCTTCATCCCGATCACGGTGTCGGCCGACAACCTGCTGGTCCAGACCTACGTCAAGGGCTGGGGCGCCAACCCGATCGGCCATCCGATGTCGAAGTTCCTGAGCATCGAGAAGTAAGGCCGGCGTCCTTCATCGACAACCCCCTCCCCCTGCCCCCCTCCCGCAGGGGGAGGGGGACGTGAATGGCTCGGCTGGGGTCGTTGATCCGGAGGGACCGCAGTCGTTTCGAGTCCCCCCTCCCCTCGCGGGAGGGGGCTAGGGGGAGGGGGTTCCCTCCGCCGGAGCAGAGACAGGGAGCCACCAGGGCCGATGGTCTTGTCCGTCCTTCGCCGCATGCTGGGCAGCGTGCCGACGCTGTTCGCGCTGGCGACGATCACCTTCTTCGTCATCCGCTTCGCGCCGGGCGGGCCTTTCGACGGCGAGAAGAAGCTGCCGCCGGCGCTGATCGCCCGGATGGAGGCGCAGTACCATCTGAACGAGCCGCTGTGGCAGCAGTATCTGCGCTTCCTGGGCGACGTCGTGCGGCTCGATTTCGGCCAGTCGATGTACTACCGCGAATACACGGTGACGCAGCTGATCGGCCACGGCCTGCCGATCTCGCTGCAGATCGGGCTGTGGGCGACGCTGCTCTACGCCATCGCCGGCGTCACCCTGGGCGTGGTCGCGGCGCTGCGGCGCAACGGCATCCTGGACAATCTGGTCAGCGCCGTCGCCATGGGCGGCATCGTGGTGCCGACCTTCGTCATGGCGCCGATCCTGCAGATCGTCTTCGCCCTGATGCTGAGCCTGGTGCCGGTGGCGGGCTGGGACAATGGCTGGCGGTCGATGGTGCTGCCGGTGGTGGCGATGGCGCTGCCGAACATCGCCTATGTCGCCCGGCTGACCCGCGGCGCCATGATCGAGACGCTGCGCAGCAACTACATCCGCACCGCCCGGGCCAAGGGGGTGGGCGAGTGGCGGGTGCTGACCCACCACGCCATCCGCGGCGCTA
>NZ_JBCNNF010000613.1:0-2979 GCF_039594555.1 Inquilinus sp. | reverse complement strand
ATCCGCCGCCTGGCGGCCCGGCACGGCATGACCCTGCCGGCCGACCTGTTCGACGCCAAGGGCGAGTTCGCCTGGACCAATTTCCTGCACTTCCTCAAGGTCTATGACGCCGCCAGCACGGTGATCAGGACCGAGCAGGACTATCGCGACGTCACCTACGAATACCTCAAGGCCTGCGCCGCCGAGGGCGCGATCTATGTCGAGCTGATGTCCTCGCCCGACCATGCCGCGGCGGCCGGACTGTCCTATCAGGGCCATCTCAACGGCATCGTCCAGGGCATCGAGGATGCGCGGGCCGAGACCGGCATCGAATCCCGCATCATCGTCACCTGCGTCCGCCATCTCGGGGCCGAGCGCGGGGTCGAGGTGGCGAAGCTGGCGGCGAAGCACCCGCATCCGCTGGTCACCGGCTTCGGCATGGGCGGCGACGAGGCCGGATTCCCGCCGCGGCTGTTCGCCCAGGCCTTCCGCATCGCCCATGAGGAGGCCGGCCTGGCCTGCAATGTCCATGCCGGCGAGGCGGCGGGGCCGGAGAGCGTGTGGGCCGCCCTGCGCCTGCCCGTCACCCGCATCGGCCATGGCGTGCGCTCGATCGAGGACCCGGCCCTGGTGCGCGAGCTGGCCGACCGCGGCACGGTGCTGGAGGTCTGCCCGACCAGCAACATCGCCACCAAGGTCTATCCCGACTATCGCGCCCACCCGCTGCGCCAGCTGATGGAGGCCGGGGTGAAGGTGACGCTGAACAGCGACGACCCGCCCTATTTCGCCACCACCATCGGCCATGAATATGCGGTGGCGGAGCGGCATTTCGGCCTCGACGAGGCGGCGCTGCGGCAGATGACCCGCACCGCGCTGCACGCCGCCTTCGTCGACGAACCCACCCGGGCCAAGCTCATCGCCAGGCTCGATTCCTGATCCCTATCCAAGCAGAAAGAGGATATCCCCATGACCATCAAGCGCATCGGCGTCGGGCCGCGCATGAGCCAGGCCGTCATCCATGGCGACCGCGTGTTC
This sequence comes from Inquilinus sp., assembly GCF_039594555.1. Lineage (GTDB taxonomy): Bacteria > Pseudomonadota > Alphaproteobacteria > DSM-16000 > Inquilinaceae > Inquilinus. Next base: position 1,965 of record NZ_JBCNNF010000613.1, on the reverse strand, counting down.
CTGGCCGGCCAGGTGGCCGAGAACCCGACCCCGGACGTGACCGAGCAGACCCGCCAGATCCTGGCGACGATCGACGGCCTCCTGGCCGAGGCCGGCACCGACAAGACCAAGCTGCTGACCGCCAATATCTGGCTGGCCGACATCGCCGATTTCGCCGCCATGAACGCGGCCTGGGACAAGTGGGTCTCGCCCGGCAACACCCCTGCCCGCGCCACGGTCGAGAGCAAGCTGGCCGGCCCGGAATACCGCGTCGAGATCCAGGTCACCGCGGCGATCTGATCGCAGCGGCCTCCCCTCACGGCTGTCATTGCCGGGCTTGACCCGGCAATCCAGAGAGCGTCGAGACCTTCTGGATGCCCGGGTCAAGCCCGGGCATGACAGTTTATGGGGCCAGTGGCCAACCTTGCGCGGTCACTCGATCGCCGAGAGGAACCGGTCCAGCCGCAGCCCGGCGGGCCAGGTCCAGACCGGCTGCGAGGCGCGGCCGAGATCCCAGGACCCGACGACGAGCTCGGCCTTGCCGACCAGGTCGCCGACCGGCAGCAGGCCGACGCCGCCGGCGCTGACCGGCAGACGGCTGTCGGCCGAGTTGTCGCGGTTGTCGCCCATCACGAACAGGCTCCCGGGCGGGACGGTGATCTCCGCCATCTCGTCCAGCGGGCCGTGCTGGTACAGCTTGAAGACCGGGTGGCTGACGCCGCCCGGCAGGGTCTCGACCAGCCGCAGCGCCGGCACGGTCGCGCCGTTGTCGCGCTCCACCCTGCCCTCGCCATCCGGCCGCAGCCCGACCGGCGCGCCGTTGATCCACACCCGCCCGCCCTGCAGCGCGACGCGGTCGCCCGGCAGCCCGATCACCCGCTTGACCCAGGTCTGCGACGGGTCGCCGGGCCAGCGGAACACGACGACGTCGCCGCGCGCCGGCAGCCGGCCCAGCACCCGGCCGCTCTCCGGCACGGTCAGGCCGAAGGGCAGCGACGCGGCGCTGTAGCCGTAGCTGAACTTGGCCGCCACCAGCTCGTCGCCGATCTGCAGCGTCGGCTCCATCGAGCCGGAGGGGACGTAGAAGGGCTCGGCGATGGCGGTCTTGGCGGCGGCGATCACCAGCAGCAGCGCCGCCAGCTCGCCGGCGCCGCGCAGCCAGCGCCGGGCGCCGCCGCCAGTCTTCGAGCCCGTGTCGGTCGCCATGGCACACCTCCGATGCCCGCGACCTTCGCGCCGCGCCCGGCTTCGGACAAGTTAAGAACGGGACATGATTCCGTCAGCCGCCCAGGCTGATACCGCCGTCGCAGACCAGGGTGTGGCCCGTCATGTAGCCGTTGCCGATGACGAAGGCGATCGCCGCCGCCACCTCCTCCGCCCGGCCGGGACGGCCGGCCGGGATCTTCTCGGCGTAGGCGGCGAAGGTCGCCTGCTTCTCCGCCTGCGGCAGGAAATCCCACCAGGGCGTGTCGATCAGCCCAGGGGAGACGGCGTTGACCCGGAGCGGCTTCAGCTCGGCGGCGAGGATGCGGGCCACGGTCTCGACCGCCCCGTTGATCGCGGCGGCGCCGGCCAGGCCGGGCGTCGCCATGCGGGCGCTGGCGGCGGAGACGAAGGTCAGCGACCCGTCGCGGCGCAGCCGCGGCAGCGCGGCCTGGGCGCAGGCCAGATGCGCCCAGAACTTGCCCTCGAAGGCCTGGCGAAACGTGGCAAGGTCCAGCTCCGCGAAAGGCCCGAACACGCCCTGGCTGCCGCCGAGGGCGAGGACGAGATGGTCGAGGCTGCCCACCCGATCGAAGGCGGCCGCGACCGAGGCCGGATCGGTAGCGTCGAGGATGACGGTCTCGATCGCCCCGCCCGCCTCGGCCGAGGCTGCGGCGAGCTTGCCCGGGTCCCGGCCGGCGATGGTGACGCGCAGGCCATCGGCCTGCAGCCGCTTGGCCGTGGCCAGCCCGATTCCCGAGGAACCGCCGATGACGAAGGCAT
>NZ_JBCNNF010000612.1:0-3005 GCF_039594555.1 Inquilinus sp. | reverse complement strand
CTTGCCGCCGATGGCACATCCCTTGCTTGATGGTTTCGTCGAGCAGGGACGTGCCGGAGGGATGGTGCAGGCATTCGACGAGATGGGCGGGGATCCGGTCCGGTCCCCCTATGCGGCCCTGGCGGATTGGCTGGCGGCGACGCCGGCCTCGGTCTTCGATCTTAAGCGCCGGGAGGCGGCGGCGCTGTTCCGCCGCATCGGCATCACCTTCGCGGTCTATGGCGAGGGCGGCGACCCGGAGCGGCTGATCCCCTTCGACATCATGCCCCGGGTGCTCGACGCCGCCGAATGGCGGCAGCTCGAGCAGGGGCTGGTGCAGCGGGTGAAGGCGCTCAACGCCTTCCTCTACGACGTCTATCACGGGCAGGAGATCCTGCGCGCCGGCCAGGTGCCGGAGCGGCTGGTGCTGCACAACCCCGGCTACCTGCCGGAGATGCAGGGGCTGGAGCCGCCGGGCGGCATCTACACCCATATCGCCGGCATCGACATCGTCCGCGTCGGCCCTAGCGACTTCTATGTGCTGGAGGACAATGCCCGCACCCCATCCGGCGTGTCCTACATGCTGGAAGGCCGCGAGATGATGATGCGGCTGTTCCCGGACCTGTTCGCCCGGCACAGCGTGGCGCCGGTGGAGCACTACCCGCAGGAGCTGCTGGCGACGTTGAAATCGGTGGCGCCGCGCAACTGCGAGGGCGAGCCGACGGTCGCCCTGCTGACCCCCGGCATCTACAACAGCGCCTATTTCGAGCACAGCTTCCTGGCCGACCGCATGGGCATCGAGCTGGTCGAGGGGCCGGACCTGTTCGTGCGCGACGCCGTGGTCTACATGCGCACCACCCGCGGGCCGAAGCGGGTGGACGTGATCTATCGCCGGATCGACGACGACTTCATCGACCCGCTGGTGTTCAACCCGGATTCGGTGCTGGGCGTCCCCGGCCTGTACCACGCCTATCGCGCCGGCAACGTTGCCCTGGCCAACGCCATGGGCACCGGCATCGCCGACAACAAAGCGATGTACATCCATGTCCCGGCGATGATCCGCTTCTATCTCGGCGAGGAGCCGATCCTGAAGAACGTCCCGACCTGGGACTGCTCGAAGCCCGACGAATGCGCCCATGTCCTGGCCAACCTGGAGGAGCTGGTGGTCAAGGAGGTGGCGGGGTCGGGCGGCTACGGCATGCTGGTCGGGCCGACCGCCAGCCGGGCCGAGCGCGAGGCCTATGCCGAGCGGGTCAAGGCCCAGCCCGACCTGTTCATCGCCCAGCCGACCCTGGCGCTGTCGACCTGCCCGACCTTCGTCGACCAGGGCGTGGCGCCGCGCCATGTCGATCTGCGCCCCTTCGTCCTGACCGGCCAGGACCAGGTCCGGATCGTGCCGGGTGGGCTGACCCGGGTGGCGCTGCGCGAAGGCTCGCTGGTGGTCAACTCGAGCCAGGGGGGCGGCACCAAGGACACCTGGGTGCTGACGGCATGACGGCGCGGGGACTCAAGATGGGACGATCGGGATGCTGAGCCGCACCGCCGACAGCCTCTACTGGCTCGGCCGCTACATCGAGCGCGCCGAGAACCTGGCCCGCATCCTGGAGGTGGCCGACCGCATGGCGCTGACGCCGAACAGCGGCGGCGCGCGGCAGGACGAATGGCACTCCGCCGTCGTCATCTCCGGCTGCCAGGAAGGCTTCTACAAGAAGCACGATGCGGCGACGCCGGCCACGGTGGTCGACTACATCGCCCGCGACCCCGACAACCCGACCAGCATCCGCTCCTGCCTGCAGCGGGCGCGGACCAACGGGCGGGCGGTGCGCGCGGCGCTGACCCGGCCGATGTGGGAGACGCTGAACGCCACCTGGCTCGACCTCGATTCTCGCGAGGGGCGGATCGCCGGCGGCGACCTGCGCGACCTGCTGGAATGGGTGAAGGAGCGGGCGCTGCTGTTCCATGGCGCGGTCGCCGACACCATGCTGCGCGACGATGCCCATATCTTCCTGCAGCTCGGCACCATGCTGGAGCGCGGCGACAACACCGCCCGGCTGCTGGACGTGAAATACCATGTGCTGCTGCCGGCCAACGAGGAGGTCGGCGGTGGCCTCGACTTCTACCAATGGGCGGCGATCCTGCGCGGCGCCTCTGCGCTCGGCAGCTACTCCTATCTTTACCGCGACGGCATCAAGCCGTGGCAGGTGGCGGAGCTGCTGATCCTACGGCCAGAGATGCCGCGGTCGCTGGCCGGCTGCCTCGGCGAGATGGTCGAGTTGTTGGGTGAACTGGCCGACCTGTACGGTCGCAAGCATGAATGCCAGCGGCTGGCGGGGGAGATGCATTCGCGCTTGCGCTATGGCCGGATCGACACGATCTTCTCGACCGGATTGCACGAATACCTGACCGCGTTCATCCAGCAGAACAACATCCTCGGCCTCGAGGTCAGCAAGGCCTATCTGATCTGATCCGACCCGGCCCATGCGCCTCCTGATCCGCCACGAGACCCGCTACCGCTACGACAGCCCGGCCAGCCGTACCCTGCAGACCCTGCGCCTGACGCCCCGGTCGCATGACGGACAGGAGGTGCTGCGCTGGCGGGTGGTGCCGCCGGCCGGGGCCACCCTGGCCGCGGGCGAGGACGGCTACGGCAACATCATCGACATGCTGTCGCTGGAGCGGCCGCATGATGCGCTGACCCTGCTGGTCGAGGGCGAGGTCGAGACCCGCGACACCAACGGCGTCGTCACCGGGGCGGAGGAGCGGTTCCCGGCCGCCTTCTATCTGCGCCCCTCGCCGCTGGCCGGCGCGGATTTGGCCCTGATCGCGCTGGCCGAGGAGGCGGTTGTCGCCGGCGGCCGCGAGCCGCTGGCCCTGGCCCATGCGCTGATGCTGGCGGTGCATGACCGCATCGCCTTCCAGCCCGGCCTGACCCACGCCGCCACCACCGCGGCCGAGGCTTTGGCCGCCGGCATCGGTGTATGCCAGGACCACACCCATGTGTTCCTGGCCTGCGACCGGCATCACGG
>NZ_JBCNNF010000611.1:0-3016 GCF_039594555.1 Inquilinus sp. | reverse complement strand
ACCATGTGCTGCTGCGCGCCCCCCGCGCCGACGCGGCGCGCGGCCTGGTCGATCTCGGCCGCGTCGCGCTGCTGCTGAAGCGCGCCCGGCGCAAGCTGACGCTGCGCGCGCTCGACCGGATCTCGCCGCTGGCCGTGCCGGTGCTGCTGGAGATCGGCCGCGTCAGCATCGCCGACGGCGCCATCGACGCGATGCTGGAGGAGAGCGCCGCTGAGCTAATCGCCGAGGCCACGCCGAAGCGGGGCGAGAAGGGTCGGCGGAGGGCGTGATCCGTTCCGACGGGCCATAGAATGGGCCCTGCGACCACGAGCAGGATCCGATAGGATCCCGTTCCGGCGCCACATCGGAGGAGATCGATGGCGGAAGATGCGGACAGGCGGGACCGCTTGGCCCGGGCCAAGGTGGCGCTGGCGATCGACGCCTCGCCGGCCAGCCGGGCGCGGATCGACTCCGGCTATGAGGCTTTGTGCGTCGACCTGGTCAGCGAATGGGTGCTCGGCGAGCGGCGGTATGAGAGCCCAGGGCAGCAGGCCGAGGCCTGGATCGCCCGCTTCTACGACGACCTGCACAGCGACGAGCAGCCCGACGCCAACCGGATCTATGCCCGCTACCAGCTCGGCCTGCCGCGGGCGCAGTACCTGGCGCGGCTGCTGCGCGCCCGCCGCACCGCGCAGTGGCGGGCCGCCGCCCGGGCTGAGCTGCGCCAGGTGCTGGAGCGCGCTGAAGCCGATGCCCGGGCCGCGGCCGAGGCCGGCCGGTCCCAGGTGCAGCGCTTCGAGCTGAGCCTATCGCGCGGCGGCTATGACGAGCTGGTCACCCTCTACGATTCGGTCGCGGCGGCGGTGACCGGCGGCGACCGCCGGGCGCCGCCGGCAAAGAAGCCCTCCTCGCCCACCCTGACCTGGTTCTCGATCACGGCGGAGACCATCCTCGTTCTGCTCGATGCCCTGCGCCGAGAGGACCGGCGATGACCAACCCGCTGTCGCTGCTCAGCCCGCTGCTGACCCTGGCCGGCCTGGTCGGCAGCTTCTTCTACATCCAGCTCAGCCAGTGGCTGCGCGACCTGGTAGCGCTGCACCAGAAGGTCGAGCTGAACCGCTTCGCCGGCGACGAGGCGCAGAAGCGCGCCATCGTCGAATGCCGGATCGAATACCGGCGGCTGGCGACCTGGCACACCTATGCCGTCAATCTGAGCGTCATCGCCTTCGTGCTGTTCATCCTGGTCCTCGGGCTGCTGATGATCCGGTCGGCCGCCGCCGACCCGATGTACGACTATCTGGCGATCGCGCTGTGGGTGTTCCTCGCCGTATTCGTCGGCCTCGCCTCGGTGCTGTTCTGGCTCGGCCACAGCAAGGCGCGGGAGATCGGGGCGATCCTGGAGCCGAAGGCCTGACCCGCGGCCCGGCCGTCAAGGTCCGCGGTCGCCCAGCAGTCCTAAGCCGCCCGCGGGAGGCTGGATTTTCGCGCGATCCCCGGCCGGCATCTCCGCCAGGCTGGCGGCGAGGGCCGACTGCAGCAACGCCTGCACGTCCCCGGTCCTGGCCCGGACCTCGGCCATGGCGGCATCCAGCGCGCCGCGGTCGAGCGGGTCGGCTCGCATCACCGCGAACATGCGCTGCCGCGCCTCGCGCAGACCGCCGACCGCGGACCGCAGATCCGCCCGGTCCTGCAGCAGCCGGCGCAGCACGTCCCGCCGCAGCTCCGGCGGGTAGGCCCGCATCGCCGATGCGGCCACCGTCTCCACACGCTGCTCGAACCAGCGGCCGGCCAACCAGGCGCCGCCCAGGAACAGGTTGAAGCACAGCGAGGCCGTCAGGGCGATGGCGAGGATCAGTGTGGTCCGCCGCCGCAATACCGCGGTCACAGCAGGCCTCCGAGATCACCCTGGCCCGACACCAGCGCCAGCACCGACAGCGCGATGTCGAGGTCGGCACCCCTGGGCAGGGTCGCCAGCATCACCACCGCGCCGGCGGCGAGGGACAGCAGCGAGCCGCCCGCGCTCGCCGCCCAGAAGCGCCATGTCGGCCGCCAGGTTGCCTCCTCCGCCTCGACGGCCGCCAGGATCCGGCCGATCTCGGCGGAGCCGAAAGGCGGCGGGTGGACCGCGGCGCCCAGCGTCCGTTCGAAGGCGGCGAACCGCGCCAGCATCTCCGCGGCATCGGGATCCTCGACCACGAGCCGCCGGGCGGAGTCGGCCAGCTTCCGCGGCCAGCGATCGAGATCGGCCCCGAAGCGGAGCAGTGCCTCGTCGAGTTCGGCCCTGGTCATGACCTCATCTCCCTTTCGTCTATCACGGCCCGCAGCGTGCGCCTGGCGCGGACCAGAAGCTGCTCCGCCGCCCCCTGGCTGACGCCCAGGATGGCGGCGATCTCGGCATTGCTCCGCCCGCCCTGGACGGCCAGCAGCAGCGCCAGCCGCTGCCGCTCCGGCAGGGTCCGGATCATGCGGGCGACCGCCGCCAGATGGTCGCGGCCGGACAGGGCGGCCAGGGCGGTCGGTGCGTCGTCGGCCGGCTCCGGCCCGTCCCCGAAGGGCAGCCAGCGCCGCAGGCGCCGCCGCCGCGCCCGGTCGAGGCAGCGATTGGCGACCACGCGGTAGAGCCAGGTGGTGAACGTCGCCTGGCCCGGCCGCCATGCGTCGGGCCGCCGCCACAGCATCAGGAACACATCCTGCGCGATGTCGTCGGCCTCGTCCGACCGGCCGCCGAACCCCAGTGCCAGCCCTCGCACCCTGTCGCCGTGGCGACGCATAAGCACGGCGAAGGCTCGCCGGTCCCCGGCGGCGATGCGGGCCAGGAGATCCGCGTCGGCCAGCGCCTCCTCGTCCGCCCCCTCCGCCATGCCGTGCATCCGCGATGCGTCAGAACCGGCGCCAGGCCCGCCCCGCCGCAATGCTGCGGCCCGCCGGTCCGGTGACGGTGCGGTAACCGTAGCTGCGGAAGGGCCCCCGCACCACACCGGCGGAGCGGGACCAGGACCGGCCGCCGGGGCCGGTGACATCGACGGTGCGGTTGCAG
>NZ_JBCNNF010000610.1:0-3040 GCF_039594555.1 Inquilinus sp. | reverse complement strand
GCCGAACCTCCAGCCCTGATGCCCGTGCCTGCTCGGCGGCCGCCTCTTCCGGCTCGATGCCGACGCCGTGGATTGAACCGTCGGCGGTGACCGCCCGCAGCAGCGCGCCCTCGCCGCAGCCGACATCCAGCACAGAGGCAGGCTCGAAGCTGCGCAGCGCAGCCAGGAACTCCCTTTTGCCGTCCTGTGGCGGGCGTGCCGCGGCGTCGGTCCGCGGCATCATCATCGTCGGGGTCATGCTGCCTCCCTTCTTTGCCGCGGCGAGGGTAGACAGGCGATGAAGCTGTCCGATAGCGGGCAACCTGCCAAAATATGCACCGGATCGGACAAGCCGAAAGGCGGGGTGGGATGATGGAGAGCTGGATCCGGGTCGAGCGCGATCCCTTCCCGCCCGGCTTCTCGGGCGGGTGGCACGATCACTCCCAGGCGCAGCTGATCTATCCGGGCCGCGGCGTCATGGTGCTGCACACGCGGCACGGACAATGGGTGGTGCCGCCGCTGCAAGGCTGCTGGCTGCCGGCCGGCGAGGCGCATCGGGTCGAGACCACGGCCGAGTTCGAGATGCTCAGCGCCTATTGCGGCGGCCCGCTGCTGCGCCGGCTGCCGGAGCGCTGCGGCATCGTCGCCGTCAGCCCGCTGCTGCGCGAAGTGATCCTGGCGCTGGAGGGCAGGGAAGCGACGGGCCGGGCCCGGCACCGCCTGTGCCTGGTCTTCGCCGACGCGCTGCGGTTGGAGTCGGCGCCGCGGCTGTTCCTGCCGCCCCTGGCCTCGCCGGGGCTGCGGGCGATCGAGGCGGCGCTGGCGGCGGATCCGGCGCATGCCGGGACACTGGCTGGCTGGGCGTCGCATCTCGGCACCACCACCCGGTCGCTGGCCCGGGCCTTCCAGCGCGAGGCGCGGATGAGCTTCTCCGCCTGGCGCCGCCAGGTGCGGTTGCGCGCCGCCCTGATCCGGCTGGCGGAAGGGCAGGCGGTGACCGTGGTGGCGCATGAGCTCGGCTTCGGATCGGCCAGCGCCTTCATCCGCGACTTCCGCCGTGCCACCGGCATGACGCCGAAGCGCTGCTTCCGGCCGGCGGCCCCTGGCTCCGGGCCTGCCATGCGCGAAACGCCCAGGACGGACGCCTTACCTTTCGGTAACGATGGCGGACACCGAAAGCCAGCCGGAGGCCGCCGCCCGTGATCCCGAACTCCACCGCCGCGCGCGACGTCGCCTACCTGCTGCACCCCTACACCAATCTCCGCGCCCATCAGGAGGCCGGCCCGCTGGTGATCAGCCGCGGCAAGGGCATCCACGTCTATGACGAGGAGGGCAAGGAGTACATCGAGGGCCTGGCCGGCCTCTGGTGCGCCGGCCTCGGCTTCGACCAGGAGCGGCTGGTCGAGGCGGCGACGCGGCAGATGCGGCAGCTGCCCTTCTATCATGCCTTCGGCGGCAAGGTGCCGGATGTGCTGGTCGACCTGGCCGAGGCGCTGATGGCGATCGCACCGAAGCCGCTGGAGCGGGCGCTGTTCGTCAATTCCGGCTCCGAGGCGAACGACCTGGCGGTCAAGATCGCCTGGTACGTCAACAACGCGCTGGGCCGGCCGGACAAGAAGAAGATTATCGCCCGTCGCAAGGGCTATCACGGCGTCACCGTGATGTCGGGCAGCCTCACGGGCCTGGCCTATGCCCAGGACGGCTTCGACCTGCCGGTCAGCCGGGTGGTGCATGTCGACACGCCGCACCATTATCACGGCGCCGCGCCGGGCGAGAGCGAGGAGGACTACGCCACCCGCCTGGCCGAGCAGCTGGAGGCGACGATCCAGGCCGAGGGGCCGGAGACGGTGGCCGCCTTCATCGCCGAGCCGGTGATGGGCGCGGGCGGCGTGATCGTGCCGCCGCGCACCTATTTCAAGAAGGTCCAGGCGGTGCTGCGCCGCCACGACATCCTGTTCATCGCCGACGAGGTGATCTGCGGCTTCGCCCGCACCGGCGCCTGGTTCGGCTGCGACAGCTTCGGCATCAAGCCGGACATCATGACCGTGGCCAAGCAGCTGTCGGCCGGCTTCCTGCCGATCGCGGCGACGCTGGTCTCCGGCCCGGTCTATCAGGCGCTGGTGGCGGGCAGCGACCAGCACGGCATGTTCGGCCACGGCAACACCTATGGCGGCCATCCGGTGGCCGCGGCGGTGGCGCTGGAAACGCTGAGGATCTATCGCGAGATGGATATCGTCGGCCGCGTCCGGCGGGTCGGCGCCGCACTGCAGGACGGCCTGCGCCGCTATGCCGATCATCCGCTGGTCGGCGAGGTGCGCGGCCTGGGCCTGATCGCGGGGGTCGAGCTGGTAGCCGACAAGGCCGCCCGGACCAATTTCGACAAGGCTCGGGGCATCGGCGCCGGGCTGGTCCGTCGGGCCCAGGCGCACGGCCTGCTGACCCGCGCCATGCCGGGCGACCTCATCGGCTTCTGCCCGCCGATGGTGATCGACGAGGCCGGTGTGGCCGAGATGCTGCACCGCTTCGACCTGGCGCTGGACGAGACCTGGTCGGCGCTGCGCGAGGCGGCTTGATGGCCGACGACGACCTTCCCCCGATCGAGGCTGTCGTCGATCTCGCCCGCCGCGCCGGCCGGGTGGTGCTCGAGATCTACAACAGCTTCGACGGCGCCTCCTTGCGCAAGGAGGACGGCAGCCCGGTCACCGCGGCCGACCATGCCGCCGAGGCGCTGATCATCCCCGGCCTTCGCGCCCTGCTGCCGGGCGTGCCGGTGGTGGCGGAGGAGCAATGCGCCGCCCAGGGTGTCCCCGCCGCGGCCGACCGCTTCTGGCTGGTCGATCCGGTCGACGGCACCAAGGAGTTCCTGCGCCGCAACGGCGAGTTCACGGTCAACATCGCCCTGGTCTCCGGCGGCCTGCCGGTGCTGGGCGTGGTCGAGGCGCCGGCCTTCGACCGCCGCTTCTGGGCGGCCGGCGGCCAGGCCTGGCAGCAACGGGGCGATGAGACGCCGCAGCGCATCGCCGTGCGCCGGCCGCCGGCGGAGGGCATGGTGGTGCTGACC
>NZ_JBCNNF010000061.1:0-22359 GCF_039594555.1 Inquilinus sp. | reverse complement strand
GGTGGAATAGGGCACGTAGATCAGCCCGCACAGCTCGCTGACCGACACGCCGCCGCGGCCGGCCAGCCGGCTGCGGTGAAGATACATCAGGATCTGGACGTATTCGACGCTGGCGAACTCGTCGCCCAGCGCGCCGGACAGCGACTTGATGATGGCGAGCGAGGCGTCGACCAGGGCAACCGGGCTGTCAATCATCGTGGCGCCTCCACCGCCGGCGGGGGTCATGTCGATCGGGTCGTCGTGATGCAGGCTCAGCATCTCGGCATGCTGGGCCAGGATGTCGTGGCTGAGGTCGGCCATGCGGTCGATCGTGGAGTCCAGCCGGCCGATCTTGCGGCGGAAGCCGGCCATGAAGGCGAGGTTGCGCCGGACCAGCATGCGGATGGCGGCATCACCGAGGCCGTCGTCATAGACGACATGGCCGACCAGGTCGAAGGCGAGGTCGCTGGCGCCGAGCAGGCCGCGGTCGCCGACCACGAGCAGCTTGCGCGGGCCGCGCAGCGCGCCGAGGACGCGGCGGGCGAAGGCGACGTCCACGGGCCTGGGCAGCGAGCTGAAGCAGACCAGCACCAGCTCCGGCTCCAGCGAGCGGATCTGGGGCATGTAGTCGCTGGCGATCGGCAGCTCGAACAGGTCGGCGAAGGGACGGATCTCGCCGCGCAGGAGGTCGAGGTCCTGCGGCCGGGCGCCGTACAGCACCGCGAGCTTGAGCCTGCCTTTCGCGGCGGTGCCGGTGGTGCCGTCAGTGTGATCGCCCATGGAAACCGTCCGTGTCTGTTTTCATGGTCCTCATGCCGGGTCGCCCGGCGGCTGCCGGATCCGGCCGTCAGAAGGTTGCGGTGACGACGACCAGGTCGGTGTAGGTGCCGGCGGCCGGGGCCACGGCCAGCGGGGTGGCGAGCTGGGCGCAGACCTGGTGGTTGTTGATCAGGTTCACCGTGGTCCCGGTGCCGGCCAGCGGCGACACGGTGGTCCAGGCGATGTTGCAGCCGGGCTGGAACAGCGCATAGGCCAGGTAGTCGGTGCCCTTCCGCATCCGCCGGGTGCCGCCGCTGACGTTCTGGCCGTCGCCGATGGTGATGGTGTAGGGCGTCTGATAGGTGCAGCGGATGCCGACATTGCCGAACTGCCGCACGCCGGTCGAGCTGGCCTGGGCCGCGGCGACCGAGCCCCAGGACCCGAAATCGACGTCCTGGAAGTTCTCGAACTGGCAGTTCGTCGGCACCACCGCGGTCACGGTGAAGTTGGTGACGATCGTGCCCGTCGGGCTGGAGAGGCCACCCTCGCAGCTGGCATTGCCCGGGTTGAACAGGTACTTGGTGACGAGCTGGTAGCTGCTGGCATAGGTGCCGGGCCGCACCCGGTCCTGCTGCTGCCGGTCGAGAAAGCTCAGGGTCAGCGTGTTGGTGCCGTTGATGTTGGTGCCGGAAGCGCTGCCGGGGCTGCTCCCGAAATACAGGAGGATGCCGCCGGTCGAGACGCTGCCGCCGCCGTCACGGGCAAAGAGGCGGTTGAAGTTCTCCCTCAGCTGCCAGCCCAGCCGGGAATCGGTGTCCTTGGTCAGATAGTAGGTGTAGTCGGTCGGGCCGATCTGGTTCCCGGTCGCGCGGATATAGGAGCAGAGCCGCACGCTGGTGAAGGCCGCGCGATTGTTGCAGTTGTAGCTGAGCTGCACCCCGCTGACCGTCGCCCCGGTGTTCGGCACGATATCGACGGTGACCGAGCCGAAGCTCGGCGGGGTGGTCACGCTGCAGGTCTGGGCCTGCGCGCCCGCCGGCGCGAACAGCAGCACGAGGGCGGCGATCGGGGCGAGGAGGAACAGACGGAACGGCGTGGTCATGACAAGGGCTTTCGGCAGGGCGGCGCGTCAGAAGGTGGCCGTCACGATCACGAGATCGGTGTAGGTGCCGGCGGCGGGGGCCGAGGCCAGCGGCGTGATCAGCCGGCCGCAGACCGCGTGCGTGTTGGTGTTGTTGACCGTGTTGCCGGTGCCCTGAAGCGGTGAGGCCGTGGTCCAGGGGATGGTGCAGCCGGGCTGGTACAGCTGGTACGCGAGGAGATTGGCGCCGCTCTTCATCTGCCGGATACCGGCGCTGGCGTTCTGGCCATCGCCGATGGTGATGCTGTAGGGCGTCTGGTAGGTGCAGCGGATCTCGACCTTGCCTGTCGCCTGCACGCCGCCGGCCCCCGAGCTCGCCGCCGCGATCGCCCCCCAGCTGCCGAAATCGACATCCCCGAGGCTCTCGAACTGGCATTTCGTCGGCACGAAGGCCGAGACGGTGAAGGTGTTGGTCAAGGTCCCGGCGCCGGTCGGGTTCGCGCACCAGCTCTCGATCGAAGTCCCGGCCGGCGGCGCCCCGTACAGCGTCTTCAGCGTGAAGGTGTTGCTGTAGGGGGTGAGGGGGGCCGGAGAGCTGGCGCGTACCCGGTCCTGCTGCTGCCGGTCGAGGAAGCGCAGGGTCAGGTTCAGCGGTCCGACACAGCGGCCGGTGAAGTTGGAGCAGCCGCCGCCGGCCGTGGCGCCGGATGTGCCGTAGCGCTGGACCAGCCGGCCTGCCGTGGAGCCGGCCGTCTTCTCCAGGGTCCAGGCCAGCCGCGAATCGCCGGTGGCGGTGAGGTAGTAAGAGGAGTTGTCGCGCACCGTGGTCGCGGCCGGATCGATGTACCAGCAGAAGTACTGGTTGCGCTCACCGAAGCCGGACGAGCAGTCCTGGTTGACCGTCACCGTGGCCGTGGCGCTGCCCACATTGTTGCCGACGATGTCGACCGTGGTGGTGCCCGGCGTCGTCACTGAGGCGGTGCAGGTGATGGCCGATGCATCGTTGGCGGCAAACAGAGCCGCGGCGGCGATGGAGACGGCCAGGGTGAGGCGCGGGAGCATCGGCATCAGCGTCAATAGGCGACGGTGAAGCGGACCGGGCCGCGGTCGCCGACGGCATCGCCCGCCGCCGGCGCCGTGGCGCGGCCGTACAAGGGAACGGTGACCGGTTCGCCGGTGCCGCTGCCGGGGACGGTGTCGATGCCGGCCCGGTCGCCCCAGACGCTCTGGCGCCCGGGGTCGCTGTACAGCCGGTAGGGCAGGACGGGCACGCCGCCGCCGACGTCGAGGGCCAGCAGATAGGGCAGGCCCTTGGTGCAGTCGATGTCGACACTCCCGGTGCCGTCGACGACCCGACTGCCCCCCGCCGGGGCCGGGAAGGTCAGGACCGCGCCCCGATCGACGCTGCAGGCGGTCTCGATCGTGATCGTGATGTGCAGCGTCGACACGCCGCGGGTCCGCGGGCCGGCGGTGCCCGGCGCGTTGTCGCCGGGCAGCGAGCCGAGGCCGACGGTCGGCCTCGGCGCTTCCTGGGCCTGGGCCGGCCGCAGCCAGGCCCAGTTGGCCGCGAGGACCAGGGCGACGGCGGTGCCGGCGATGGCGACGAGATGCGAGGAGCGCATGGGGTCCTCCTCTCTCAGCGGCAGGGGACGGGCCCGATCTCGGGCTGGGCGCCCGGGACCGGCTGGTAGTCGAAGCCGGCGCGGCAGGTGCCGGCAGCCTCGGGCAGGATGACGGTGACGCCGTTCCGGCCGGACAGGCCGGTCAGGTAGGTGCGGCCGTCATAACCGGTGACGGTGGCCTGGTCGGTGCCGTCGAGCTGCACCACCGCGCCGACCGGCAGCGGCTTGCCGTCCGGCCCGGTCAGGCTGACCACGGCGGCATCGACCTTCTTCACCCCGAAATCGACCACCGCGCCGGAGCGGTCGGCCGGCACCACCACGGTCTGGGTCTCGTCCGGCTGCAGGTCGAGCGCCAGGTTGGCCGGGTCGATCGAGATCGTGTTGTTCTGGTACGACTGCAGGTACGGCACGAAGGCGCGGCCGCCGGAATTGGTGGTGGCGACCCGGCGGTTGTTGAGCGAGACCTCGACATTCGGGCCGCCGGCCTTGACCACGGCGAAGGCGTCGTCGACCCGGTTGGCCAGGAACACGCCGCCGCCGGCGGCGACGATCGAGCCCTCGACCGTGCCGGTGACGCGGCCCATGTCGCCCGACTGCTCGAGCGAGCCGGCGAGATAGGCGACCGCGGTGCGGTAGTTGACCGCGGCGCTGCGGTTGCCGGTGCCGTCGACCGTCTCCTGGTCGCGGACCGACCAGCCGAGCGAGCCTTCCTCGAGCCGGGCCGACTTGGTCAGGCTGGTGTCGAAGCTGGTGCGGTTGCCGGTGCGCGAGACATTGGCCGAGCCGGTCATGTCGCCGCCCAGCGGGATGGTGACGCCGGCGAAGACGCCGTAATTGCTGCGGTCGTCGAAATCGCCATAGCCGGTGACGTAGACCGATACGTCGTCGAACACCGTGCGCGACCAGGAGGCGGTCAGGATCGAGCTGTCGCCGTCCCGGCCGGCGCCGCGGATGCGCGAGAAGCCGAGGCTGAGCGAGGACGGGTCGAAGCCCAGCGGGAAGGACAGGCCGGTGCGCAGGATCTCGCGGGCGCGGGATGAGATGGGCGCGTCGTTGCCGTGGCGGCGGTCGACCACCAGCCCGACATCGTTGTAGTCGCCGAGCATGCGGTCGGCGCCGGCGTAGAAGGAGTAGCCGTTGCGCGAGACCTGGTAGAAGGCGGAGACCTTGCCGCCGGTCTCGTCGCCATCCTTGGCGCCGTACTGGCTGGCGGCGGCCGAGGCGTTGATCGCGCCGTAGGGGCCGAGGCTGGTGACGATGCCGGCGCCGCCGTTGAACAGGCCGCGGGTGGCCTCGAAATGGCCCTCCAGCGTGGCCCAGTCGGTCAGGCCGTAGCGGATGCTGGCCGACCCGGCCAGGCTGCGGTCATATTTGAACGAGCTGTCGCCGTAGCCGAGGCGGACGAAGCCGAGCTCGACCGAGAAATCGAAGAAGTCCTCGCGCAGCATGTCGGGCGCGAAGAAATAGGAGCGCTGGGTGACGATCTCGCGGCCGAGCGCGTCCTTCATGACGATGCGGGCGTCGCCGCCGCCGCCGAGGAAGGGCAGGCCGGTGAAGTCGAAGGGGCCGGCCGGGACCTCGCCCGAGAACACCCGGATGTTGTTCAGGTACAGGTCGAGGGTGGAGGGCACCGAGGCGGTGCCGGCCAGGTTCGGCACCGGGGAGGTGACGAGGTCCGGGCGGATGTCGAAGTTGCGTTTGAACTGCAGGCCGCCGAAGCGGTAGGACGAGGTCCAGGACAGCGAGCCGGAGATGCTGTCGCCGGCCTGGTAGACCAGCAGGTTCTCCGGGTCGGTGTAGCGCCAGGCGCTGTCGAGGCGGATGAAGCCGTTGCTCTCGTCGTCGAAATTGTCGAAGTCGTTGACCCGGGCCAGCGCCGTGGTCGAGACGATGCCATAGGGCATCAGCAGCCGGGCGTCGAAGCTGCCGCTGAGGGTGTTGGTGGTGCTGCCGCCGCTGCTCCAGTCGTACTGGGACGTGCCGTACAGCGTGTAGTTCATCAGGAAGCCGAGATCCGAGCGCACGGCGGACAGATCGACCGGCCGCGACCCGGCGCCGACATCGACGCTGGTCGGCACGCGGGCGTCGTCGGGCGCCGTGAACACGACCGTCTGCTTCGGCTCGTCATAGCGCCAGGTGACGCCGGCCAGGCTGTCGAGCGGGACGAGGCCGTCGCCGTTCACCGCGCCGATGCCCGGTTTGATGCCGGCGGTCGACAGGTCGCCCGGCGTGGCCGCCAGCCTGCCGTCGGGCAGGCGCTTGAAGGTGGCCAGCGTGCCGGTCGAGCGGTCGTTGACGACGACGCCGAGAAGCAGGTCCTGGTTCGGGTCCAGCCCGCCGGGCGGCAGCGCGTCCGGCGGGGGTACGTCCTGGGCGATCGCCGGCATGGTGGTGCCGGCGACGCCGAGGGCGATGAGCAGGCACCAGGAGGCGACGCGCGACTTATCTGCCGGCGACCGTCGCCGTCTGGTTGACTGCATAGTCGTCCCCCTTGGCGGTAATGCTGACGCTGCTGCCCGGCTGGATGCGCTGGGCCCCGGCATTGGCGGTCCAGCGCTTGGTGCTGCCCGGCAGCACATAGCCGTTCAGCCCCTCCCCGAAGGAGACGCGGCCGCCGGGCGACGCGACCGTCAGGTTGGCGATCTTGGCGTGGCGGTCGCCGCTGTTGGTGGCCTCGACCACCAGGCTGCCGCCCTCACGCCGCACGTCCCAGCGCAGCTCGGCGCCGGCGGCGCGATCGGCGAAGAACACCGGGATCGAGTAGCGGACGACGAGGTTCACCGAATCCGCCGGGCGGCGGACATTGACCTCCGGCAACTCGTCGATCAGCAGGCGATAGGTCTGCTCGCCGCTGGCGACGGGGGCTCCGGTGCGGGCGACGCGGATGGTGTAGGTGGTGCCCGGCTGCAGCGAGGCGGCCGGCGGGCTGGCGACCACGTCCGTGGCCGGGGCCAGCTGGTCGTCGCCGCCGCTCTGGGTCCATTTGAAAACGCGAACCTGGACGTTGACCGGCCGGTCGCCATTGTTGCGGAGGTTGACGGCAGACGCCTGGGCCGGCGCGGTCAGGTCGACGGAGACGGGCGACACCTGGAGGGATGCCGCCCGGCCGTCGGTTGCAAAGACCAGCCCAGGGACCACCGCGAGAAGCGCAAGAAAGCGGCGCATCAGGGGTGTCCTCGGGTCGGCTGTCAGTAGGTGACGGTGATCGTGACGGTGTCGTTGTAGACGCCGGCCGACGGGGTGGTCTGCGGCGGGACGCGGCCGAAGACCTGGGTGCTCTGCACCGTGCCGTCGGCGGTCTTCGAGACGACGTTGCCGCCGGCGCCGGTGGTGTTGCCCCAGACGGTGGTCCGGGCCGAGTCCTGGTACAGCTGGTAGGACACGAACTCGGTGCCGTTCTTCATCCGGCGGGTGTTGACGTCGCCCGGCGCCGACGGGTTCAGGCCGGCGTTGAGGCCGATCTGGTAGGCGGTGCCGTTGGTGCACTGGACCTGGACCGAGCCGGTGCCGCTGGTCGCGGTCTGGCCGTCCACATTGGCGTTCAGGATGCCCTTGCTGCCGAAGTCGAGCACGGCGTCGCCGGCACCCGTGCCGCCGGTGCCGGCGTTGACCTGGCATTCCTTGGTGATGGTGATCTTGACCTGCAGGTTGCCGGTCGCGGTGGCGGCGTCCGCCACGGTCGAGAGCCCAGCCACGGCAAACGCCGCCGCGGCGAGGATCGGGGTAACAGCCTTCATCATCCTCTCCAAACCCATGTTATCAGGCCGGGCTTCTCAATTGCCCGGTTCAGCCCGCACCCCCCTTCCCTGGCTTCCATGCCCGCGGGCGAGTCGTGCGCTCTGACGCGTAAGTCAAAAGCGGGCCCGGTCCCCCTGAGCCCGCTTTCGAACCGATTTGTATCAAATTTTAGATAATTTGGATCAACAGGAGCAAGAGCAATCTTTCCCAATTTTGGGAAGATCTGTGTCCTGGCTTGAAATCCCCGGAGAATCAAGGAGATATGGCATCGCAGCAATGGACGCCGCGCCGCCCCCGGGTAGGATGATAGGGGCGGGGTCCGTCCGAATCGGCAGGGGGCGGGATGCAGGGGCAGGTTGGGATCTGGCTGGACTGGGTCGGCGTGGCCGTCTTCGCGCTGACCGGCGCCCTGGTGGCGGCCCGCCGCCAGGCCGACCCGGTCGGCTTCATTATTCTGGCCACCGCCACCGGGATCGGCGGCGGCACCCTGCGCGACCTGCTGCTCGGCATCGGGCCGGTGTTCTGGATCGCCGATCCGGTCGACCTGGTGATCTGCGTCGCCGTGGCCCTGGCCGTGTTCTTCGGCCATCCGACCATCGCCGGCCAGGGTCGGCGGCGGCGGGTGATCGTCTGGGCCGACGCGGTCGGCATGGCGCTGTTCGCGGTGACCGGGGCGGGGCGGGCGGTGGATGCCGGGGCGCCGGCGGTCTCGGCCATCGTGCTCGGCGCCATGACCGCCACCTTCGGCGGCATCATCCGCGACGTCATCATCGGCCAGGTGACGCTGATCGTCAGTGGCGAGATCTACGTCACCGCCGCCGTGCTGGGCGCGACCGTCTATGTGACGATCCGGACGCTCACCGGCGACGCGCTGCTGGCCGCCTGCCTCGGCGCGGCAGCGGCCTTCGGCCTGCGGGCGCTGGCGCTCGGCCTCGGCTGGTCGCTGCCGCGCTTCCCGCCCTCACCGCCCGACTCGACCGCCGGCTGACCGTCCGGAACCGGCCCCGCGGCGGGACCGTTCCCCAGGCATGGAGTCCTTGCAGGATCTGGCGGCCGAGGCGCGGGGCTGCACGCGCTGCCCCTTGTACAAGGCGGCGACGCAGACCGTGTTCGGCGAAGGCCCGGCCGATGCCGCCATCGTCTTCGTCGGCGAGCAGCCCGGCGACCAGGAAGACCAGCAGGGGCGGCCCTTCGTCGGCCCGGCGGGGCGGATCTTCGACAAGGCGCTGGCCGAGGCCGGCATTCCGCGCGACCGCGCCTACATCACCAATGCCGTCAAGCACTTTAAATTCGCGCCGCGCGGCAAGCGCCGCCTGCACAAGAAGCCGAACGCCTTCGAGATCGACCGCTGCAAATGGTGGCTCGACCGCGAGCTGGCGCTGATCCGGCCGCGCCTGACCGTCGCGCTGGGCGCCACCGCGGCGCGGGCGCTGACGGGCCGGCCGCTGGCGGTCGGCGAGAACCGCGGCCGGCTGTTCGACCTGGCGCCGGACCTGCCGGGGCTGGTCACGGTGCATCCGTCCTCGCTGCTGCGGGTGCCGGACCCGCAGGCGAAGCGCTTGGCCTATGCCGCCTTCGTGAAGGATTTGGCCGTTGCCGCCGATGCGCTCACACTCACGGGGTGAACCGGCGGCACCCGCGACCGTCCGGACCGAAGGAGGAGAACGACCATGGGCCACACCTACGCCATCACCGAACTCGCCGGCTCGTCGGAGAAGGGCCTCGAGGACGCGATCCAGACCGCCATCTCCACCGCGTCGAAGACGCTGCGCAACCTCGACTGGTTCGAGGTGAAGGAGATCCGCGGCCACCTCAAGGACGGCAAGGTGGGACACTACCAGGTCGTGCTGCGCGTCGGCTTCCGCTACGACGAGAAGTAGCCTCACCCGCCCAGCAGGAGAGCGGCCACCCGCCCCGCGCCCAGCCCGTCGCACAGGCCGGCGGAGGCGCGGGACAGGCGGCGCAGCCCGTCCGCATCGCCCAGGAAGGCGGCGATCGCGGCCCGCAGCGCGGCATCGTCCAGCGCCGCCGCGTCGCCGGCCAGCGCGACGATGCCGGATGCGGCCAGCGCCAGCGCGGTCGGACGCTGGTTGTCGGCCAGGGTGACGGCCAGGGTCGGCAGGCCAAGGCAGCAGCGCTCCCACGAGCTGCTGCCCATCGCCCCGATCGCCGCGTCGGCCTGCACCATCGCCCGCGCCATGTCGTCCAGCCCGACATGGCAGCGGAAGCGTGGATCGGCATCGGCGAGCGCCCGCACCCGGCCGATGCTGGGCGCCGCCGGCCCCAGCACGACCTCGGCGCGGGTGAAGCCCGGAATCGTCGCCAGGGCGGCGCAGACCCGGCCGGTGATGCCGCCGACATCGGTCAGGCCCAGCGACACCAGGATCGTCTCCGGCCGGCCCATCTGCCGGCGCCGCTCCAGCGCCGCCGGCCGGCGCGCCGCAAAATCCGGACGCAGCAGGGCATAGTCCAGGCCGACCAGCCGCCGGCAGCCGGGCGGCACCAGCCCGTCATAGACGGACGCGGCGGTCCCGAAATTCTGGTTCAGCAGCAGGTCGCAGCGATGCGGCGCTGCCGCGAGGTCGTCGATCACCAGCAGCCGGCGCGTGGCGGCGGCGAAAACCTGTTCCTGCGGCGCGGTCCAGCTGTAGAGGTCGCAGACCGCCGCGTCGGCGCCGTCCGGCCAGGCTGCCCGGACCGCCGCCATCGCCGCGTCGGGATCCGGCCCGACCACGCGGCAATCGGCGCCGGCCAGGGCCGGGACCACGGCCCGGGCGTCCTCGTTCACCAGGAACAGGCACTCCGCGCCGCGATCCGCCAGCGCTCCGGCCAGGGACAGGCAGCGCATGGCATGGCCGCCGCCGATCGGGCCCGACGCGTCCAGCCGGAAGGCGACGTGAGGCCTGCGCTCAGACGGTCCAGCCATCGAGGGCGCCCGGCCGCTTGATCTCGATCTCGACGAAGGCGATCGGGTGCGGCGAGCCGTTCATCACGTCGTGGCGGATGCCGGCGGGGCGCATATAGGACTGGCCCTCGGCCAGCGGCACGTCGGCCTCGGCCTCGCCATTGTGGATCCGCAGCGTGCCGGCGCGCAGCATGATCACGAAATAGGGATAGCCGTGCTGGTGCCAGCCGGTGGCGGCGCCCGGCTCGAAGTCCCAGCGCGTGATCCGGACGGTGTCGTCGTCCTGCTGCACGGTCGGTACCGCCCGCAGTGCGTTCTGAAAGCCCATGATCTGCTCCGACTCAGCCGGCGCCACAGTGCGGGCTGGGTCCGCCGCAGGCAAGCGGCACGGTCGTTGTCAGCCCCGGGCGGAGGGGTTAGACAGGCGGAAACGCAGGAGGGGGCGGACGATGCGGGGATGGATCGGGGCGATGGCCTCGGCGGTCATGATCGGAATGGCCGTTCCGGCCGCGGCCGAGACGGTGTCGGTGCTGACGCCCTATCTCTCCGCCGTCGCCACCGGCGAGATGGTGGAGACCTTCAAGGCCGATGCCGAGAAGCGCGGCTGGACCGTCTCGGTGGTCGACACCGCCGGCGATTTCGGCGCCCTGGCCAGCCGGGTCGAGGACGTGGTCAACGCCCGCGCCGGCGCCATCGTGCTTGTGTCGATCAACCCGGCGCAGATCCAGGACCAGGTCGGCAAGGCCGCGGCGGCCGGCATCCCGGTCTTCGCCATCGACGGCGCGACCGGGCCGAGGGTGACGCTGAACGTGACCTCGGACAACCACGCCCTCGGCAAGGCCATGACCGACTTCCTGTTCGGCCGGCTGGGCGGCAAGGGCACGATCGCCCGGTTCTTCCACTCGGCCCATCCCGGCGTGCATCAGCGCGAGATCGCGCTGGACGAGGCGCTGCAGGCCACGCCGGGCATCCGCCAGGTGGCCGACCACTACGTCCAGGTGCCGGGCCAGATCGACGACAGCCGCAACGCCATGGAGGCGATGCTGGCGGCCAACCCGGCGCCGGGCGCGATCGATGCGGTGTGGGCGGCCTGGGACGAGCCGGGCATCGGCGCCCTGCTGGCGCTGCAGGCAGCCGGCCGCAGCGACATCATCATCGCCGGCATCGACGGCAACCCGCAGGCGGTCGACCTGATCCGGCAATGCACGCCCTTCATCGCCACGGTGCGGCAGAACTTCGCCGAGATGGCGACGATCACGGCCGGGCAGATGGCCAAGGTCTTCGCCGGCGGCAAGCCCGACGCGGCCGAGCTCTACGCCCCCGGCACGCTGGTCACCCGCGACAGCCTGGGCGTGACCTGCCCGTGAGCTGCCGGCCTTTCCGGATGATGCCCTGTGGCTGAGGCCCGGCTGGTCGAGCGTTTCGGCACGCCGGCGGCGCTGGCCGCGATCGTGCTGGGCTTCGCCCTGGCCCGGCCGGACGCCTTCGCCACCGCCGCCAACCTGCTGAACGTCACCCAGCAGATGGCGATCCTGGCGATCATCGCCGCCGCGGCGACCCTGGTCATGGTGATCGGGGAATTCGACCTGTCGGTCGGCTTCATCGCCTCGCTGGCCGGGGTGCTGGTGGTCAAGCTGCTGGCCGCCGGCGTCGGCATCGCGCCGTCGATCCTGCTGACGCTGCTGGCCTGCGCCGGCATCGGGGCGCTGAACGGGCTGGTGGTGCACGGCCTCAGGGCACCGTCCTTCATCGCCACGCTGGCGCTCGGCACCATCGCCTCCGGCCTGGCCTATTGGCTGTCCGGCGGGGCCAGCCTGTTCCAGGGCATCCCGCCGGGCTTCACCGCCCTGGCGCGGACGCCGCTCGGTCCCGTGCCGGTGCTGACGCTGTGGATGCTGGCGGTGCTGCTGGCCGCCGGTGGCATGCTGGCCCTGACGGTGTTCGGCCGGCGGCTGATCGCGATCGGCAGCAACCGCGAGGCGGCGCGCCTGTCCGGCGTGCCGATCGGCCGGCCGGTGGTCGTGGTCTTCGCCCTGTCCGCTGCGCTGTCCGGCCTGGCCGGGGTGCTGCTGGCGGCGCGGCTGGGCAGCGTCCAGCACACCATGGGCGAGAGCCTGCTGCTGCCGGCCTACGCCGCCGTCTTCCTCGGCATGACCGCGTTCCGCGGCGGCCGGCCCAACGTGCTGGGCACCGCGGTCGGCGTCGCCATCATCGCGGTGCTGGCGAACGGGCTGACCATCCTCAACGTCGATCCCTTCTTCCAGAAGATGGTCACCGGCGCGATCATCATCGCCGCGGTGATGTTGCGCCGCTTCGGCATGGCGGCGGCGCGATGAGCATCCTTCTGGTCTTCGATCTCGGCACCACGGCGCTGAAGCTGGTGGCCTTCGGCGAGGATGGCCGGCCGGCCGGTCAGGTCGAGGCCCGCCACCCGACCCGGTCGACGCCCGGCGGCGGGCAGGAGCAGGATCCGGAGGATTGGTGGACCGCCGCCGTCACCGCCTGCGCCGCCCTGCCGGCGGCGATGCGCGACTCGGTGCGGGCGGTCGCCCTGGTCGGCACCATGGAGAACCTGGTGCCGATCGATGCCGAGGGCCGCCCGGTGCGGCCGGCCCTGCTGTACAGCGACGGCCGCAGCGGCGCGACCTTCGTGCCGGTCCGCGACCGGCTGCTGGCGGCGGGCGCCCCGCTTGTGCTGGGCAACGCGCCCGGGCCGCTGAACACGGTCGCCAAGCTGCGCTGGCTGCAGCAGGTGGAGCCCGAGGCGGCGCGGCGGGTCGCCACCATCCTGCCCGGGGCCAAGGACTATCTGGCGCTGCGCCTGACCGGGCGGATCGCCACCGATCCCGCGGCCGGCACCACGGTCGGGCTGATGGACATCGCCCGGCGCGAATGGTCGGTGCCGCTGGTCGACGCCGTCGGCCTCGACCCCGCTTTGCTGCCGCCGATCCTGCCGGCCGATGCGGTGATCGGGGAGCTGCTGGGCCCGGCGGCGCGGGCGCTGGGCCTGCCTCTGGGCTGCCCGGTGGTGAATGGCTGCGGCGACGCCGCGGCCTCGACCATCGGCGCGGCGGCGGACGGCCAGCTACATGTCTATCTCGGCACCAGCGGCTGGGTCGCGCGCAGCGGGCCGCTCGACCCTGCGGCGCTGCCGCGGCCCTTCACCACCCTGGCGCATCCGCGCGCCGGCTGGGCGATCGAGATCGCGCCGCTGTTGACCGCCGGCGACGCCGCCGGCTGGTTCGGCCGGATCGCCGGTGCCGAGCTCGTGGTGCTGGACGCCGAGGCGGAGGCCGCCGATGCGGCGCCGCCGGAGACGCTGTTCCTGCCCTATCTCAAGGGCGAGCGGTCGCCCTTCGTCGACCTGGCGCTGCGCGGCGCCCTGCTGGACCTCGATATCGCCCAGGGCCGTGGTGCCCTGCATTATGCGGTGCTGGAGGGGGTGGCGCTGGCGCTGCGCAACAATCTCGACGCGATGGCGGCGCGGCCGGGGCCGATCCGGCTGACCGGCGGCGGCGGCGCCAGCCGTGTCTGGCCGCAGCTGATCGCCGATGCCACCGGCCGGGTGGTGGAATGCGCCGACCTGCCGACCGCGACCACGGCGATGGGCGGCTACCGCATCGCCGCCGCGGCGCTGGGCTGGCCGGCGCCGCCGGACGGCGTGGCCGCTATCCACGAGCCGCGCCGGGGCCGGGCGGCGCGGGCGGAGCGCCGCCTCGCCCGCTTCCGCCAGGCCACCGAGGAGGCGCGGCGGCGCGCGGCCGAGGGATCGGACGCATAAAAAAGGGCCGCCCCGAAGGGCGGCCCCGAACACGCGATGCTTTCTGATCCGCTTACAGCACGAAGTCGCCGGCGGTGAAGGTGATCGAGCCCGCGGCGCTGATGATCAGGTCCGCATGGCCGTCGCCGTTGACGTCACCCTCGATCAGGGTGCCGGCCGCGGTGATCTCGAACCGCAGCTGCCCCGCCACGTTGCTGAAGGCGGACGAGCCGATGAAGCTGAACGCCTGATCGCCGGCGGTGCTGGTGTTCGCGTCGATGCCCGACAGGTCGATCTTGTCGCCCTGGTCCTGGCCGAAGTCATGGATCAGGTCGACACCGGTGACGCTGTTGCTGTCGGCGGTCGAGGTGTAGACGAACTTGTCGGCACCGGCATCGCCGATCAGCTCATCGACGCCGCCGCCGCCCTTCAGGACATCGTCACCGGCATAGCCGCGGAGGATGTTCTTGCCGGCATCACCGGTCAGCGTGTCGTTGAACTGCGAGCCGCCGATATTCTCGATGTCGATCAGCAGGTCGCCCTGGGCGTGGCCGCCGAAGCCCTGGCCGGTGACCAGGTTCACCGTCACGCCGGCATTGCTCTCGAAGTAGTAGGCGGTGTCGGTGCCGGCGCCGCCATTGAGGGTGTCCGCACCGGCGCCACCGCGCAGGTCGTCGCTGCCGGCGCCGGCATTGATGACGTCATTGCCGCCGCCGCCGCGGAGGTCGTTGTAGCCGGCATTGCCGGTCAGGGTGTCGGCGAAGCTGGAGCCGATGACCTTCTCGATGCTGGTCAGGGTGTCGCCCTGCGCGTCGCCGCCGATGCCGGTGCCGGTGGACAGGTCGACATTCACCGCCGCCGACGAGGTCTCGTAGCTGGCCGTGTCGATGCCGGCGCCGCCGTTCAGCGCATCCGCCCCGGCGCCGCCGATCAGGATGTCGGCGCCGTCGCCACCGTTGAGGATGTCGTTCCCGGCCAGGCCGGAGAGGGAATTGGCCTGGAAGTCGCCGGTGATGACGTCGTTGAAGGACGAGCCGACGACATTCTCGACATTGGTGATCGAGTCGCCCGAGGCCTCGCCGCCGGTGTTGATGTTGGTGGCCAGGTTGACCGTCACCGCCGCGGTGGAGTTCGAGTAGTAGACGGTGTCGATGCCGCTGCCGCCGTCGATGGTGTCGGCGCCGAGGCCGCCGACGATGGCATCGTTGCCGCCGGCACCGATCAGGATATCATTCCCACGGTAGCCGTTCAGGACGTTGGCGCCGTCATCGCCGGTCAGCTTGTCGTCGAAGGTGCTGCCGGTGAGATTCTCGATGCCGGTCAGGATGTCGCCGGAGGCATGGCCGCCGGTGTTGATGCCCGTGGTCAGGTTGACGGTCACGCCGGCATTCGAGTTCGAGTAGTTGGCGGTGTCGTTGCCGGTGCCGCCGTCGATCGTGTCCTTGCCGGCGCCGCCGGTGATGACGTCGTCGCCCGCGCCGCCGGTCAGCACGTTGTCGGCAGCGCTGCCGATGATGACGTCGTTGAAGCGCGAGCCGACCACGTTCTCGATGTTCAGCAGGACATCGCCCTCGGCATCGCCGCGGGTGCCGACGCCGTTGATCAGGTCGATGCTCACGCCCGAGCCCGACTCGCTGTAGTTCACGGTGTCGATGCCCGTGCCGCCATCCATCCGGTCGGCCCCGGCGCCACCGATGAGCAGGTCGTTGCCGGCGCCACCGTTGAGGGTGTCGTTGCCCGCCAGGCCGGCCAGGGTGTTGGCGGTGGCGTCGCCGGTGAGGGTGTCGGCAAAGGCCGAGCCGACCACGTTCTCGAAGCCGATGCTGACCAGGTCGCCGGTGGCGTCGCCGCCGCTGTTCAGGCTGATCAGGCCAAGCAGGCCGGGCGTGAGATCGACGTTCACCGCCGCCGGCGAGCTCTCATAGCTCAGCGTGTCGATGCCGTCGCCGCCGCTCAGCACGTCGGCGCCACCCTTGCCTTCGATGACGTCGTTGCCGTCACCGCCGCTCAGGACGTCGATGATGTTGCCGCCGGTCAGCACCTGATCCTTGCTGTCGTCGAGGTTGATGCCCAGCAGCCCCAGGAGTTCCAATGACAAGGCCATATTCGTTCTCCGCTATCGCATGTTCAGTATCGGTCCCGGCGCTGCCGGCACACGGCGTCGCTCTCGACCTACGATCACAAAATCGTCGTTTACAAACAACTTAAAGGATCATGACAAGCAGGGCGACTCCTCTTGATGCAAAAAATATCGATAAGATTTTCCATTATGAAATTTCGGTGAATCGGCATAATATTTCTTTATAAAGAAATAATGTTGCTGCCCTGTTGCAGATGGTTTCGGGACCATTCGAAACTGGATAAAAATTTCCGGGTTGGGAGTTGATTCATTATCGTCGGTGAATGGAGAGCGTTCTGAAGCTGTAAAATGGTCGATGCTTTGTAAGCAAATTGCGCTTTTGCCGAAGGATGTTTCCTTTAATTGCTGTCACCGCATAGGTGCCATGCGTTTCCTGCATATATCCGCCTGGCTGAGGCTCGGCCCGGGCCTGTCCCATCCCGGGCCGAATCGCTGATGCGGTCCGGACGCGTCAGGCCAACCGGGTGTCGATCGTGGTCCGCACCGAATTGGCCAGGAAGCATTGCTCATGCGCGGCGTGGTGCATAGCCTCCTCCACGGCCCGGTCGGGCGCCGGGCCGGCATAGGCCACGCGCGGGTTCAGCACCACGCGCGTGACGGCCAGCCGGCCGTCGCCGTTCTTCTCCATCACCCCCTCGGCGGTGTCGCTGTAGTGGTCGACGACGAATCGGCGCTTGGCCGCGATCGACAGGAAGGTCAGCATGTGGCAGCTGGCCAGGGCGGCGACATAGGCCTCCTCCGGATCGACCGGCTCCTCGGCCGAGAAAGGCAGCGGCACGACATGCGGCGAGGCCGAGGCCGGCAGCTCGACGCCGCCGTCGAAGCGCCAGAGATGTACCCGGCTGTAGCGGCCGTCGGTGAAGGCGATGTCCGGCGGGCGCTGCCACAGCACGGTGGCCTGATAGTGGCTCATAAGGTGTCTCCCGGTTGCAGGTCGGCCGGTTGCAGGTTGGCGGCCGCCCGCAGATGGGCGGCCAGGGCGGCGGTCGCGGTGGCGGCGTCGCCGTCGCGGCAGGCCGCCAGGATGGCCTCGTGCTGTGCCGCCATCGCGGCGCGGAAGGCCGAGCCCGGCGGCTGCAGGGTGTAGGACCGCCGGCCCTCGCGGCGCAGCGAATCGATCAGGCGCAGCATCCTGGCATTGCCGCAGGCGGCGTACAGGGCGGCGTGGAAGGCGACGTCCAGTTCCTCGATCGCCGCCGGATCCTCTTCCTCGGCCAGGTCCTCGGCCAGGCGCGCGGCGCGGCGCAGCTCCTTGGGCGCCAGCCGGGGCAGGGACAGGCGCAGCGCCTCGCCCTCGACTAGGATGCGCAAAGCGGCCAGCTCCCGGCCTTCCTCGGCCGACAGTCCGGCGACGGCCAGGCTGCGGTCGGACCGGCGCACCACCAGCCCCTCGGCCAGCAGCCGGTCCAGCGCCTGCCGCACCGGCTGGCGGCTGACGCGGAACCGGTCCGCCAAACTCTCCTGGCGCAGCACGGTGTCGGGCGGCAGCAGGCGGGCTTCGATGTCCTGCCGCAGGGCATCGGCGATCGAATTTGGATCCATGGATCCAAATTACAGCGGGATCGAGGCCGCATCAACCCGTCGCGGAGCGGATCGACCGGCGCCGTATGACGGTTATGCTGCAGGGGTAGCCCCGCCGGCCTTGCCGGGCGCCGGCGCTGCTGGCAGGGGATGGGGCGACGCATCTGGCGCATGGACGGTATGGACGCCTTCTGGACAATGTACTGGCCCGACATCGTGCTGGCGGCCAGCCTGGTGCTGGGCATCGCCGGCGCCATCCATGCGATCATGACCAAGGACGATGTCCGCGCCGCCTCCGGCTGGGTCGGCGTGATCGTGCTGAACCCGATCCTGGGCGCCCTGATCTATCTGGTGCTGGGCGTCAACCGGGTGCGGCGCGCCGCCATCGCCCGCCGGCGGCGCCGGTCCGGCGCCGGGATGGACGACCGGGAGACCAGCCCGGCGGTGGATGTGGCGGCGGCCTCGGCGCCGCAATTCGCCTCGCTGCAGCGGCTCGGCGACAAGGTCTCGCCCTTCCCGGTGACCGGCGGCAACCAGCTGCGCCTGTTGCGGGGCGGCGACGAGGCCTATCCGGCGATGCTGGAGGCGATCCGCGGCGCCCGGGCCTCGATCGCGCTGCAGAGCTACATCTTCGACAACGACCCGGTGGGGCGGGAGATCGCCGGCGCGCTGATCGACGCCGTGCGGCGCGGGGTCGAGGTGCGGGTGCTGATCGACGCCATCGGCGCCCGCTACTCGCGGCCGCAGATCGTCGGCCTGCTGCGCGAGGGCGGGGTCAGGACGGCCCGGTTCAACGGCAACGTCATCGGCCTGAAGCTGCCCTATGCCAATCTCCGCTGCCACCGCAAGCTGCTGGTGGTGGACGGCGAGACCGCCTTCACCGGCGGCATGAACATCCGGGCGCAGTTCGCCAGCGCCACTGCCGACGGGCCGCCTGCCCGCGACACCCATGCCCGGATCTGCGGCCCGATGGTGCAGAGCCTGCTGGCCGCCTTCGTCCAGGACTGGCGCTTCACCACCGGGCGCCGGCTGCACGGCAAGGCCTGGGAATCGGTGCCGCAGCCACAGCCCGAGCCGACGGTGCTGGCCCGGGCGGTGCTGTCCGGACCCGACCACAGCCTCGGCTCGAATCACAGCCTGGTGATGGGCGCGATCGCCGTGGCCCAGCGCTCGATCCGCATCTGCTCGCCCTATTTCCTGCCCGACCTGCCGCTGACCAGCGCCCTGGCCATCGCCGCCCAGCGCGGGGTCGAGGTCGACATCGTCATCCCCAGCCAGAACAACCTGGCGCTGGTCGACGCGGCGATGACGGCGCAGCTGGACCAGGTGCTGCGGCCCGGCTGCCGGGTGTGGCGGGCGACCGGCCCGTTCGACCATTCCAAGCTGATGGCGGTGGACGGCGCCTGGGCGCTGATCGGCTCCTCGAACCTCGATTCCCGCAGCCTGCGGCTCAATTTCGAGCTGGATGTCGAGATCTACGACCGCGATGTCGCCGGCGAGGTCGATGCCGCCATCCGCCAGCGCATCGCCTCGGCCTGGCCGGAGACACTGGCGACGCTGCGGGCCCGGCCGTTCCTGACCCGGCTGCGCGACCGGACGGTGTGGCTGGCCTCGCCGTATCTCTGATCCGCCGCCATGCCGAAAGCGGCGCGTCGTCCCGCCGTCTGCGAATGCTTCGCAGCGCTCCGGCCGTGCTAGGACTGCACGCATGGTGAACGGATCTTCCAAGGCGATGCGGGCGGCCGGGCCGGCGTGGCGCATATACCTGCTGCTCGGCCTCGGACTGGTGGCGGCGACGGCGGCGGTCCTGCTGGCGATGGGCCGGGTGCCGATCTGCACCTGCGGCACGGTCAAGCTCTGGGCGCCGGACGTGAACAGCGCC
Organism: Inquilinus sp.; assembly: GCF_039594555.1. Classification (GTDB taxonomy): domain Bacteria; phylum Pseudomonadota; class Alphaproteobacteria; order DSM-16000; family Inquilinaceae; genus Inquilinus. The sequence continues at coordinate 2,972 of NZ_JBCNNF010000061.1, read as the reverse complement.
GACAACTCCCAGCACATCGCCGACTGGTACACGCCGTCGCACATCATCCACGGCTTCCTGTTCTTCGGGCTGACCTGGCTGTTCGCCCGGCGCCTGCCGCTTGGCGCCCGGGCGCTGATCGCCATTCTGGTCGAATGCGCCTGGGAGATTGCCGAGAACAGCCCGATGGTGATCGACCGCTATCGCGAGGCGACCATCGCGCTGGGCTACACCGGCGACAGCGTCATCAACTCGGTCTCCGACATCGCCTTCATGACGCTGGGCTTCGTCTTCGCCGCGCGGGCGCCGGTCTGGCTGACCATCGCCCTGGCGGTGTTCTTCGAGCTGCTGACCGGCTGGCTGATCCGCGACAACCTGACCCTGAACGTGCTGATGCTGCTGCACCCGGTCGATGCGATCCGGGTTTGGCAGGCCGGCGGCTGACCGCGAGACGACCGATGCTGAGACGCTTCTTCGCCTATTACCGGCCGCATCGCGGGCTGTTCCTGCTCGATTTCTGCTGCGCCATCATCTCCGGCCTGCTCGAGCTCGGCTTCCCGATCGCGGTCAAGCTGTTCGTCGACAGCCTGATGCCGAGCGGCGACTGGCCGCTGATCCTGCTGGCCGCCGCCGGCCTGCTGGCCATCTACGTCGCCAACACCGGCCTGATGGCGATCGTGACCTATTGGGGCCACATGCTCGGCATCAACATCGAGACCGAGATGCGGCGGAAGGCCTTCGACCATCTGCAGAAGCTGTCCTTCAGCTATTTCGACAACCAGAAGACCGGGCATCTGGTCGGCCGGCTGACCAAGGACCTGGAGGAGATCGGCGAGGTCGCGCATCACGGGCCGGAGGACCTGTTCATCGCGGTGATGACCTTCATCGGCGCCTTCGCGCTGATGCTGACGGTGCATCTCGAACTGGCGCTGATCACCGCGGCGATCGTGCCGCTGACCGCCTGGCTGACCAGCCGCTATGGCGGCCGCATGACCCGCAACTGGCAGGCGCTCTACAGCCGCGTCGGCAACTTCAACGTCCGGATCGAGGAGAATGTCGGCGGCATCCGCGTGGTGCAGGCCTTCGCCAATGAGGAGCATGAACGGCGGCTGTTCGCCGACGACAACCAGAACTACCGGCGCACCAAGCTGGACGCCTACCGGATCATGGCGGCCAGCACCTCGCTCAGCTATCTCAGCATGCGGCTGATCCAGATGACGGTGATGATCGCCGGCGCCTATTTCGTGCTGACCGGGCGGCTCAGCGAGGGCGGCTTCGTCGGCTTCCTGCTGCTGGTCAACGTGTTCTTCCGCCCGATCGACAAGATCAACTCGGTGATCGAGACCTATCCCAAGGGCATCGCCGGCTTCCGCCGCTATACCGAGCTCTTGGACACCGAGCCGGACATCGTCGACCGGCCGGGCGCGATCGATGTCCCGGCGCTGAAGGGCGACATCCGCTATGAAGGCGTCAGCTTCGGCTACAGCGACGGCACGCCGGTGCTGCGCGGCATCGACCTGGCGATCCGGGCGGGCGAGACCGTGGCCTTCGTCGGCCCGTCGGGCGCCGGCAAGACCACGATCTGCTCGCTGCTGCCGCGCTTCTACGAGGTCCAGGGCGGCCGCATCACGATCGACGGCATCGACATCCGCGACATGACCATGACCTCGCTGCGCCGGCAGATCGGCGTGGTGCAGCAGGACGTCTTCCTGTTCGCCGGCACGATCCGCGAGAACATCGCCTATGGCCGGCTGGGCGCGACCGAGGCCGAGATCATGGAGGCGGCGCGCCGCGCCCGGCTGGACGGCGTCGTCGCCGGCCTGCCGGACGGGCTGGACACGGTGATCGGCGAGCGCGGGGTGAAGCTGTCGGGCGGACAGAAGCAGCGCCTGGCGATCGCCCGCATGTTCCTGAAGAACCCGCCGATCCTGATCCTGGACGAGGCCACCTCGGCCCTGGACACGGAGACCGAGCGGGCGATCCAGCAGTCGCTGGCCGAGCTGTCGCAGGGCCGCACCACGCTGGTGATCGCCCACCGCCTGGCCACCATCCAGGACGCCGACCGGATCGTGGTGGTCGATGCCAGCGGCATCGCCGAGCAGGGCCGCCACCGCGACCTGGTCGCCGCCGGCGGCCTCTACCGCCGGCTGCACGACGCGCAGTACGGGATGCGCTGACCGATCGTTCGGTCAATCGCTATCCCGCGTCCGCCCAGCCCTTCACGGTCAGCACCGCCTCGGCGAACGCCTCCGGTGCCTCCTGCGGCAGGTTGTGGCCGATGCCCGGTCCGACCATCCGGTGCTCGTGCCGGGCGGTGAAGCGGCTGGCGTGATGGGCGGTGCCGCCGGGCGCCATCACCCCGTCGGCGTCGCCGTCCAGCGTGATCGTCGGCACCGTGATCGGCGGTTGCGCCGCCAGGCGGCGCTCCACCTCCGCCACCGCCGGATCGCCTTCGGCCAGGGCGTAGCGATGGCGGTAGGACTGGATCACGACCTCGACGAAGTCCGGATTGTCGAAGGACCCGGCGCTGCGCTCCCAGGTGGCGTCGTCGAAGCGCCATTCCGGCGACCACAGCCGCCACAGCAGGCGGCACAGCTCGCGCCGGTTTCGCTCCAGCCCCTTCCGGCCGCGCTCGCCGTGGAAATAGTACTGATACCAGTAGCGGAACTCGGCCTCGGGCGAGGCCGGCTCGCCCGATTTCGCGATGTCCTGGATGTTGTAGCCGTTGACCGAGACCAGGCCGCGCACCCGCTGCGGCCACAGCGCCGCGACGATGCAGGCGGCGCGGCCGCCCCAGTCATAGCCGCCCAGCACCGCCGATTCGATCTGCAGCGCGTCGAGGAGATCCAGCAGGTCCTGGCCCAGCGCCGCCTGCTCACCCGACCGCGGCGTGTCCGCCGACCGGAACCGAGTCGGGCCGTATCCCCGCAGATAGGGCACGATCACCCGGGCGCCCTGCGCCGCCAGGCGCGGCGCGACCTCGTCATAGCTGC
>NZ_JBCNNF010000609.1:0-3048 GCF_039594555.1 Inquilinus sp. | reverse complement strand
AAAAAGACGACACCCTACAGTTACTATATGCATTGCCCGGCACCAGCGGCGCCGACGGAACGATGGTGTGGCCTTTGCCCTTGAAGAACTCAAGGAAATCGCTACGGATCTGGGAAGTCGTGAATTTGGCGGGTGCGTTCATTGAGGGGGCTGGCAGTGTGCGGGCCGGCAGCCCCGAACCGCCGGCCTCACTGGCCAGGGTCGTAACGGACCGCCGAAAACCTAAAGGGTATCAGGCCCGGCGCCGTCAGTCTCAGTCATCCGGGTCGAAGCGGGTCGCGCGGCGGATGGTGTCCCCGTCGAAGCCCCGCCGGGCCAGCAGATCGGCGGCCTTGCGCCGCTGTGCCAGGTCCTGTGGGCCGTCCTCGCCGAAGCGGCGGCGGACCAGATCGCGGGCGTTCTCCTGCCAGTCGCCTTCGTAGGTGTCCATCGCGGCGGCGATCGCCGCGCTGTCCAGCCCATGAGTGCCGAGCTCGGCACGGACGTGGATAGGCCCATAGCCGGTGTTGGCACGCATCCGGACGAGATTCTCCGCAAACCGCGTGTCGTCCTGCCAGCCGGCCTCGGTCAGCTTGGCCACGGCGGCCTCGGCCGCCTCGCCCTCGATGCCACGGGCGGTCAGCTTGCGGGTCAGCTCCTTGCGCGAATGCTCACGCCGCACCAGCAGGCCCAGGGCTCGCTGTACGGGGGTCTGTTCGCGCGGCCGGCGCTTGCGGCCGGTGGGGGCGTCGGCATCGGACATTGCTTACTCCAAGGGTGGCGCCGTCCCTGGCACCCTGCCCGTCCGTGGGCGGTTCGAACCTGCGGGACAGGGCAACGTCACTGACGGCGCCGCCCTGCCCCACAGCAAGTCTTACTCGTCGTCGCCGTCGTCGTCGCCTTCCTCGCGGGCAGCTTCGGACGGCTGGAACTTCTCGCGCAGCTCGGCTTCGAGCTTGGCGGCGACGGTCGGGTTGTCGCGCAGGTAGCCGCGGGCGTTGTCCTTGCCCTGGCCGATGCGCTCTTCACCGTAGCTGTACCAGGCACCGGCCTTCTCGACCAGCTTGGCTTCCACGCCCATGTCGATCAGCTCGCCTTCGCGGCTGATGCCTTCGCCGTACAGGATCTCGGTGATGACCTGCTTGAACGGGGGCGCCAGCTTGTTCTTGACGACCTTGATCTTGGTCTGGTTGCCGATGATCTCGTCGCCCTTCTTGATCGCGCCGATACGGCGGATGTCCAGGCGCACCGAGGCGTAGAACTTCAGCGCGTTGCCGCCGGTGGTCACTTCCGGGCTCTGGCCCGGCATCATCACGCCGATCTTCATGCGCAGCTGGTTGATGAAGACCACCAGCGTGTTGGAGCGCTTGATGTTGCCGGTCAGCTTGCGCAGGGCCTGGCTCATCAGGCGGGCCTGCAGGCCCGGCAGCTGGTCACCCATTTCGCCTTCGATTTCGGCCTTGGGGGTCAGCGCGGCGACCGAGTCGACCACCAGGATGTCCACCGAACCCGAACGGACCAGCATGTCGGCGATTTCCAGCGCCTGCTCACCGGTATCCGGCTGCGACAGCAGCAGGTCGTCCACGTTCACGCCCAGCTTGGCGGCGTAGATCGGGTCCAGCGCGTGCTCGGCGTCGATGAAGGCAGCGGTGCCGCCCATCTTCTGGCATTCGGCGATGGCCTGCAGGGTCAGGGTGGTCTTGCCCGACGACTCCGGACCGTAGATTTCAACGACACGACCCTTCGGCAGACCGCCGATGCCCAGTGCGATGTCGAGCATCAGCGAGCCGGTCGGGATGGCTTCGACGGGTTCGACCACGCGGTCGCCCATACGCATCACCGAGCCCTTGCCGAACTGCTTTTCGATCTGGCCCAGAGCAGCAGCCAATGCGCGCTTTTTGTTCTCGTCCATCGTGTTGCTCCTAGCAGAGGTCATGTCGTTGGGGGTGCTGTCTTTGGGGGTCTTCTTTGCCATGGGTTCACTTTAAGTCGGATGTATCGCACAGGCTGAGATTCTGCCCGGCGCTCAGAAAAGAATTATCGGACATCCGTACCAACCTCAGTGGAACCAGAGAATCGCCACAAAAGACCGCGGGGTAATGCTGGTGGAACAGGGCTGCTGCCAGGGGCTCAGCGGTTGGGCCGCAGCAGGCCGCAGTACAGGCCTTCGATCGCGAAATCCTGGTCGGGCAGGACCTCGATCGGCTTGTAGTCGGGGTTGCGCGGCAACAGGCGGATGCGGTCCTTGGCGATCTTCAGCAGCTTGACGGTGATCTCGTCGTCGATGCGGGCCACCACGATCTGCCCGGAGTGGGCGTCGCGGGTGCGGTGCACGCCGATCAGGTCACCGTCGAAGATGCCCTCGTCGATCATCGAATCGCCCTGCACCTTCAGCAGGTAATCCGGTGCCGGCGAGAAAAACACCCGGTCCAGCACCACGAAGTCGTCCGATCCGATGTCGGCGCCGATCGGCAGGCCGGCGGCGACACGGCCCAGCACCGGCAGGCGCAGGACGCTGTCGGGCAGGCCCGGCTCGGCCAGCTTCTCGATCGGCGGCGCCTGCACCAGGCGGATGCCGCGGGCCTGGCCGGGGATGCGACGGATCGCACCGGCCTGCTCGAGGGCCTCCAGGTGGTACTGGGCCGCGCGCACGCCCTTGAAGCCGAAGGCGCGGGCGATTTCAGTCTGCGACGGCGGTGCGCCTTCGCTCTCGATACGCTCGGCGATCAAGTGCAGAATCGCCTGCTGGGTGTCGGTCAGGTCCATGGTTAGTAGTATTACTACTAACGGACGGGTGTGCAAGTGCCCCGGGCGACACGGATTTCGGGAACGGCCGCCGGGCATGGCCCGGCGCTACCGGCTGTTGTGCCGAGCCCATGCTCGACAATCGGTATCGTCGCCGGGCATGGCCCGGCGCTACCGGCTGTTGTGCCGAGCCCATGCTCGACAATCGGTATCGTCGCCGGGCATGGCCCGGCGCTACCGGCTGTAGTGCCGAGCCGATGCTCGGCAATCGGCAATCGTCGCCGGGCATGGCCCGGCGCTACCGGCTGTAGTGCCGAGCCGATG
>NZ_JBCNNF010000608.1:0-3060 GCF_039594555.1 Inquilinus sp. | reverse complement strand
GGCTGTTCCGCGCCCCGATCCAGAACATGGCCTATGCAGATGGAGACGGGAATATCGGCTTCATCGTCCCCGGCGCGATCCCGATCCGCCGCTCGGGCGACGGCAAGCTGCCGGCGGACGGCGCCTCCGGCGCCCAGGACTGGACCGGCCTGATCCCGTTCGAGGAGCTGCCCCGGGCCCTGAACCCGCCCGGCGCCGCCCTTGCCAACGCCAACAACGCCCCGGTCGGGCCCGGCTACCCGCATTATCTCGGCGACGGCTATGACGAGCCCTACCGCGCCCGCCGCATCGTCGAGATGCTGGACGCCGAAGGCCCGAACACGGTGGCGCGCAGCCAGGTGATGCAGGCCGACACGCTGACCACCGAGGCGCGCGAGCTGCTGCCGCTGATGACGGCCATCGATCCCGCGGACGATCGCAGCGCCAAGGCCCTGGCGCTGCTGCACGGCTGGGACCTGCGGATGGACCGCAACCGGCCGGAACCGCTGATCTACATGGAATGGCTGTGGCGCTTCGCCCATGCCGTGTTCGACCCGCCGCTGGGGCCGTTGGCCGAGGATTATTTCGGGCTGCACCCAACCATCCTGGCGACGATCCTCAGCCGCGACCCGTCCTGGTGCGGCGACGCCAAGGCCCCGCCGGCCGATTGCGGCGCCCTGCTGCGCCGGACCCTGGGCGAGTCGCTGGACGCGCTGGCCGAGCGCCACGGCGCCGACATGGCCGCCTGGCGCTGGGGGTCGGAGCACATCGCGCCGCTGGAGGCGCAGGTGCTGTCGCGGGTGCCGGTGATCGGCGGGCTGATCTCGCTGGCGACGCCGACCGATGGCGGGCCCTATACGCTGAATCGCGGCGCCACCACGATCACCGATCCGGACGCGCCCTTCGCCCACACCCACGGCGCCGGCTACCGGGCCGTCTACGACCTGGCGGATCGCGGCCGGTCGCGATTCATGATCGCCACCGGCCAGTCCGGCAATCCGCTGTCGCCGCATTGGGGGGACCTGGTCGCGGATTGGCGAGACGGAAGATACTTGACGTTGCAGGGTGGCGAGGCTGATCTCGCCGCCGCCGGGGAGTCGCTGACCACCCTGCAGCCGCGCCAATAACGGGACCAGACCCCAGATGAGCACTGCCCCGCTGCCGGTCACCATCGACGACATCCACGCCGCCGCCGCCGCACTGGAGGGCCAGGTGGCCCGTACCCCGGTCATTCCGGCGCAGCAGCTGTCCGGCATTCTCGGCTGCGAGCTGTTCCTGAAGCTGGAGACGCTGCAACGCACCGGGTCGTTCAAGGATCGCGGCGCCTACAACAAGCTGCGCTCGCTGGACGAGGCGCAGCGTCGGCGCGGCGTGGTGGCGATGTCGGCCGGCAACCACGCCCAGGGCGTCGCCTATCACGCCACCCGCCTCGGCATCCCCTCGACCATCGTGATGCCGACCTATACCCCCTTCACCAAGGTGGCGAAGACCGAGGGCTACGGCGCCACGGTGGTGCTGGTGGGCCAGACCCTCGACGACAGCATGAGCCATGCCCGCAAGCTGGTGGACGAGGAAGGGCTGACCCTGATCCACCCCTATGACGATCCCTACATCGTCGCCGGCCAGGGCACGGTCGGGCTGGAGATCATGGCCGACGCGCCCGATCTGGACGATTTGGTGGTGCCGATCGGCGGCGGCGGGCTGATCTCCGGCATCGCCATCGCCGCGCGGTCGGTCAACCCCAAGATCCGGATCACCGGGGTCGAGGCCGCGCTCTACGCCTCGATGAGCGACGCGGTGGCCGGCCGCACCGGCGTCTATGGCGGTGCCACCATCGCCGAAGGCATCGCGGTGAAGAGCCCGGGCGTGCTGACCCGGCAGATCATCGCGGCGCTGGTCGACGACATCGTCACGGTCGACGAGACGATGCTGGAGCAGGGCGTTCACCAGCTGATGACGCAGCAGAAGCTGGTGGCCGAGGGCGCCGGCGCCGCCGGCATCGCCGGCATCCTGGCCCATCCGGAGCGCTTCGCCGGGCGCAAGGTCGGCGTCGTCGTCTGCGGCGGCAACATCGACCCGCGCATCCTGGCCTCGATCCTGATGCGCGGCCTGGTTCGCAACGGCCAGATCGCCCGGCTGCGGATCGAGATCGAAGACGTGCCGGGGGTGCTGAGTACCATTGCCGGCATCATCGGCGCCACCGGCGGTAACATCATCGAGACATACCACCAGCGGCTGTTCTTCCAGATCCCGGTGAAGCGCGCCGATATCGACGTGGTGGTCGAAACCCGCGACCGGGCCCATGTCGACGTTATCATCGGCAAGCTGATGGAATCGGGCTACCCGGCCAAGCTGCTGAGCGATGTCGGGGCATAAAACCCGCCCCGATGTCGGGTGGTATAGCGGATTCAGGAAATGCCCTGATCGCTTCCACCGATCCCAAGTGGCGACGCATTATCCCTAGCCGCGGGGCTACAAGACTGCCGCTGCGCTTCTACCACTATTGACGGAGATTGCTCCTCCTCAAGAGGGTTGGGGACGGGCCCGAAGAGCGCAATTGCTTGCCCGGTACCCACCCGCCTAGCGTTTCGGCGACGCAAATGCAGGAGGAATGGCAATGTCGACCGATTCTTCCAAGGCACCGCCACCCGGTGATGAGGCGAAAGACCGGCGCGAGTTCCTCGCCAAATGCGGGCGCTTCGCGATCGTCACCCCACCGGCCGTCACGCTGCTGCTGTCAACGAGCCTGACCTCTGACGCCATCGCGAAGTCGGGAGGCGGCCACGGCCACGGGCACGGCGAAGGTCACGGGCACGGGCACGACGAGGGGCACGACGAAGGGCACAACGGAACGCCGCCGGGACGAGACGGGAATTTTCTCGAGGCCCTTCTCGGAAAGCTGTTCTGAACGCTGGGCTATCTCGCGTGCAGCCGCCGCGAGCGGAGGATCTCTCGAAATTTGGGCGCTCGCCGATGCGGGGATTGGTTGCCGCCAACACCGTCTTCGTCCTGGTCGGCGAGCGGCAGGTGCTGTTCAGCGAGAGACGACAGGAAGTCTATGAGCTGAATGACGCCGCCGCC
>NZ_JBCNNF010000607.1:0-3068 GCF_039594555.1 Inquilinus sp. | reverse complement strand
GGGCGACACCGCGGCCACGGACTACGGCGTCAAGGCGACCTGGCAGAGCGCCGAAGGCAGCCTGGAGAAGCAGGTCGCCATCATCGAGAACTTCATCAACCAGAAGGTCGACGCGATCCTGGTCGACCCGCTGGACAAGAATGCCCTGCTGCCGGTGATCAAGAAGGCCGAGGCCGCCAAGATCCCGGTGATCACCATGGGCAACAAGGTCGAGGGCGGCTGGAACACCTCGACCCTGTATCCGGACCAGGAGAACATGTCGATGGTGGCCCGGGCGCTGGGCCAGACCCTGGGCGGCGAGGGCGAGGTCGGCCTGCTGGTCGGCACCCGCGGCAACTTCGTCTCCGATACCCGTGAGAAGGCCTTCACCGAGACCCTGGCCAAGGAGTTCCCGAACATCAAGCTGGTCGGCATCCAGCCCACCGGCTGGGATTCGGCCAAGGCCACCGATGCGGCGCAGACCTGGCTGACCACCTACCCCGACCTGAAGGCCGTGGGCTGCATCTCGGATTCGATGTGCCTGGCCGCCAGCGCCGTGGCCCAGGCGATGGACCGCAAGCTGCTCTATGCCGGCTATGACGGCGACGAGGAGATGCACCCGCTGCTCGAGGACGGGTCGATGGTGATGGATGTCCTGACCGGCGCCTATCGCGTCGGCTATTGGAACATCGCTGTCGCGGCAAGGCTGGCCAAGGGCGAGAGCCTGCCCAAGGACCTGTACATGCCGACCTATTTCGTCACCTCCGACGCCACTGCCCAGGCGCTGGCCGGCAAGGGGCTGAAATTCGAGCACATCACGCCCGAAGCCGCGACCAAGGCGGCCAAGGCCTATACCGAGCAGCTGGGGCCGAAGCAGCCGACCTCCGCCATGACTGTCGGCCAGTGACAGGAGGGGCAAAGGACAGGGAGCGAGTCATGCCTCCGAAACCGGCGGATGCCGCCGCGGCGCGGCGCCTGTCGCTGGCCGGCGCGGGCTTCGGCAACGACCTGGTGCTGGCCGGGCTGATCCTGCTGGTGCTGGCCGGCTTCGGCCTCGCCGGGCCCGGCTTCCTGTCCTTCGCCAACCTCGTCTCGATCGGCCAGCAGACGGCGGTGATCGCCATCGTCGGCTTCGCCATGACCGCGGTGATCATCGCCCGCGGCATCGACATCTCGGTCGGCAGCACGCTGGCGATCTCCGGCATCGTCGCCGCGCAGGCCTATGGCGCCACCGGGTCGCCGCTGCTCGGCATCCTGGCGGCGCTGGCCGCGGGTGGCGCCATCGGGCTGATCAACGGCCTGCTGATCAGCGCCATCGGCATCAGCCCGTTCATCGCCACCCTGGCGACGCTGGCGGCGGGAAAGGGCGCGGCGCTCAGCCTGTCCGGCGCCTCCAGCATCCCGGTCGACAGCCCGGTCCTACTCTGGGCCGGCGGTGCCGATATTGCCGGTTTCCCCGCCTCCTTGCTGCTGGCGCTGCTGCTGCTCGCCGGCTGGTGGGTGCTGCTGCACCGGACGGTGCTGGGCCGCTGGATCTTCGCCGTCGGCGGCAATGCCGGCGCGGCCCGGGCCTCGCTGATCCCGGTCCGCACCGTGCAGACCCTGACCTATGTCCTGGCCGGCGCATCGGCCGGGCTCGGCGCCGTGGTCATCATCGGCCGGCTCGGCTCGGCCCAGCCGTTGGCCGGCACCGGCCTGGAATTCGCGGCGATCACCGCCGCCATCGTCGGCGGCACCAAGCTGTCGGGCGGCGAGGGCAGCGTCACCGGCACGGCGCTGGGCGCACTGCTGCTCGGCGCCATCAACACCGGCCTGTCCTTCCTGCAGGTGCCGCAGCAGGCGATCTATATCGTCACCGGCGGCCTCGTGCTGTTCGCGGTGCTGCTGAGCCAGCGCGACCGGCTGGCCGCGACGGTGGCGAAATGGCGCCGCCGCAGCCGCGCCGCCCACACGGCGGAGGAGGCGGCTCAGGCCGTGCCGCGCCGGCTGGACCGGCACGAGCTGCGCGTCGTCGGCCTCGGCAAGCTGTTCCCCGGCGTCAAGGCGCTGGAGGGCGTGGCCTTCGACATCCGCGCCGGCGAGGTGGTGGCGCTGGCGGGCGAGAACGGCGCCGGCAAGTCGACCCTGGTGAAATGCCTGTCCGGCGTCCACCAGCCGGATGAGGGCGGGCTGATCCTCGACGGCCGTCCGGTGCGGCTGCGCACCCCGGCGGAGGCGGCGGCCGCCGGCATCGCCGTGATCCACCAGCATTTCAGCCTGGTGCCCGACCTGACCGTGGCCGAGAACCTGTTCCTGGGGCGCGAGCCGGGCCGCGTCGCCCTGCGCCGGGCCGAGATGCGGCGCAAGGCGCAGGAGGTGATCGACCAGTTCGGCCTCGGCCTGCGGCCCGACGACCGGGTCGGCACGCTGAGCGTCGGCCAGCGCCAGATGGTCGAGATCGCCAAGTCGATGCTGTCCGAGGCCTGGCTGGTGATCATGGACGAGCCGACCAGCGCCCTGTCGACCCGCGAGCGCGACCGCCTCTACGAGCTGATCGGCCGGATGAAGGGGATCGGCTGCGCCATCCTCTACATCTCGCACAAGATGGAGGAGATCTTCACCCTGGCCGACCGCGCCGTGGTGCTGCGCGACGGCCGATTCGTCGGCGACCGCGCGATCCGCGACCTCGACGAGCCGGCGCTGATCGGGATGATGGTCGGCCGCGACATCGGCAACGTCTTCCCGCATCGGCCGGTGCCGCGCGGCGACCTGCTGGTGGCGGTCGACGGCATCGCCGATGGCGGCCTGCTGCGCTCGGCCAGCCTGACCGTGCATGCGGGCGAGGTGGTGGCCCTGGCCGGGCTGATGGGCAGCGGCCGGTCCGAGGTGATGCGCTGCATCGCCGGCCTGTCCGCCCACCGCGCCGGCACGATCCGGATCGGCGGCGCCGACCTGCCGGCCGGCGATGCCCGCCGGGCCAATGCGCTGGGCGTCGCCTATGTGCCGGAGGACCGGCATCTCGAAGGCTTCGTCGGGCCGATGTCGATCCAGGACAACGTCACCCTGGCCTGGATCCGCGCCCGGTCGGCGCTGGGCCTGGTGCGGCCGGC
>NZ_JBCNNF010000606.1:0-3081 GCF_039594555.1 Inquilinus sp. | reverse complement strand
GCCGGCGTGGCGGTGCTGACCTTCGGCTTCTTCGGCGCCCATTCGGTGGCCAGCAGCTGGGTCGGCCGCCGGGCGCTGCACGCCCGCGCCCAGGCCTCCTCGCTCTACCTGTTCTTCTACTATCTCGGCTCCAGCGTCGCCGGCTCGCTCGGCGGCGTGGCCTGGGCCGATTGGGGCTGGCCCGGCGTCATCCTGATGATCGGTGCCCTGGCCCTGGCGGCGCTGCTGATCGCCCTGCGCCTCGTCGTGTTGGCCCCGCGTCAGGCCTGATCGAGCCCTTCGGCGAGGTACAGCCGGGTCATCCGCCGCAGCTCGGCCAGGGCCGCGGCGCGCACCGTCAAGCCGGGCTCGGTGCCGAGCGCCGCGGCCGCCTTCATCTGCAGCAGCACGATGATCGCCATGGCCGTCGCCCGCTCCGGCGGCAGGCCCGGCGCACGCAGAGCCAGGATCCGGGCCACGCCCGCTCGCAGCGCGTCGCGCAGCCGCAACGGTTGGGCCGTGGCGACGGCATCCCGTCGCGCCTCGATCAGCGCCAGCGCCGCCACGCGCTCCTGCTTCAGCCCGACCAGCAAGTCGATCAGCGCATCCGCGAGATCCGGGACGGCCAGCCGCGCCGCCTGTGCCTCCACCGCCTGCAGCCCGGCCAGCACCTGCTCGCCATAGCCGGCCAGCAGCGCGTCGGCCAGCGCCTCCTTGCTCGGGAAGAACTGGTACAGCGAGCCGATCGATGCGCCGGCCCGGGCCGCGACCTCGGTCATCGTCGCCGCCTCATAGCCCTTCTCCGCGAACACGGCCGCGCCTGCCTGCAGCAGCGCGGCGACGCGGTCTCGGCCACGCTGGCGCTGGGGCTCGCGCATCACGGCGGCGTCGGAGGCGGTTGACTTTTGTGAGGACATGCTCATAAAACTGTTTGCGAGGCTATCCTCATATTTTCACATGCACCCGCCCCCGTCCATCCGCCCGGCCTGCCGCCGGGACCGGAGAGGCGCGGCCTGCCCCGAAAGGTGACGACCATGCCCGTCCTCGACCCGCGCAGCACCGCTTTGGTTCTGATCGACCTGCAGGCCGGCATCCTGGCCATGCCGCTGGCGCCCCGCAGCGGGACGGAGGTGCTGGCCACGGCCAAGACCCTTGCCGCCCGCTTCCGCGCCGCCGGCGCCCTGGTGGTTCCGGTCCGCGTCGGCTGGGCGGCGGATTTCGCTGATGCGCCGCAACAGCCGGTGGACCAGCCGATGCCCCGCCCGGCCGGCGGCCTGCCCGCGGGCTGGAGCGACCTGGCCGACGGCGTGGCCGAGCCCGGCGACGTCGTGATCACCAAGCGGCAGTGGGGCGCCTTCACCGGCACCGATCTCGACTTGCAGCTGCGCCGGCGCGGCATCGGCACCATCGTGCTCGGCGGCATCGCCACCAATTTCGGCGTCGAATCCACCGCCCGCCACGCCTGGGAGCTGAACTACGCCGTGGTCTTCGCCGAGGATGCGATGACCAGCCGGTCGGCGGAGATGCATGGCTTCGCCGTCGAGTCTATCCTGCCCCGCATCGGAATCGTCTCCCAGGCGGCGGACATCGTGCTCGGCCGGCCCTGAGGCGGAAAGCGAGGCTGCTGTGGTGACCGTGAACGGCTCGGCATTGCCGGTCCTGGCCAGGCTTCCGCGTGCCGGGCAATGGGCAGTGCTGCTGGCCGTCTCGGCAACTATCGCGGCATTTCTGGAGGCCGCAGCCCTCCCCGCAGCGCTGCTTCTGGGCCCCATGATCGCCGGCATCCTGGTCGGCGTCGGCGGCGGCACCATCCGGGTGCCGCGAAAGCCCTATTTCGGCGCCCAGGCGATCATCGGCTGCCTGATCGCCGGGGCGATCACGCCGTCGATCGTGGTGTCCTTCCTGCAGGACTGGCCGCTGTTCCTGGCGATCGTGCTGTCGACCCTCTTCGCCAGCAGCGTGCTGGGCTGGATGATGAGCCGCTGGCAGGTGGTGCCCGGCACCACCGGCGTCTGGGGCTCCTCCCCCGGCGCCGCCACCGCCATGGTGCTGATGGCCGAGGCCTTCGGCGCCGATGCCCGGCTGGTCGCCTTCATGCAGTATCTGCGCGTCGTCTGCGTCGCCACCGCCGCCTCGCTGATCGCCCGCTTCTGGGTCGATGCCGGCGATGCCGGGCCGGCGGCGATCGTCTGGTTCCCGCCAATCGATGCCGGCCCCTTCGCGGCGACGCTGGTCCTGGCTGGGCTGGGCGCCGCGGCGGGATGGCGGCTGCGCATCCCGGCCGGCCCGATGCTGGTGCCGATGGTGGTCGGGGCGGTGCTGCACTCGCTGGGCCTGATCGAGATCGAGCTGCCGGAATGGCTGCTGGCCGCCGCCTATGCTCTGATCGGCTGGAACATCGGCCTCGGCTTCACCCGGTCGGTGCTGGTCCATGCCGCCCGCGCGCTGCTGCAGATCCTGCTGTCGATCATCGCCCTGATCGCCTTCTGCGGCGGCCTGGCCTTCGTGCTGGTGCGGACGCTCGGCGTCGACCCGCTGACCGCCTATCTGGCGACCAGCCCCGGCGGCATGGATTCGATCGCCATCATCGCCGCGTCCAGCGATGTCGACCTGCCCTTCGTGATGGCGCTGCAGACCGTGCGCTTCTTCCTGGTGGTGCTGCTGGGCCCGACGGTGGCGCGCTTCATCGCCCGTCGGACGCAGCCTCCCGCTTCGACCTAAGCCGGGGCAGCCTTCAGCCGGCCCAGCTCCTCCAGGAACCGCTCCGCCGCCAGGTCGGGTGCCCAGGGCTCCCAGGGCGTGCCGCCATAGATTGGCAGCAGCGGGTCGTCGTCGATCGGCTGGAACCGGATCTTCAGCACCTTCGCGACCTCGTCGCGGGTCCAGCCGACCACATGGATCGCCTCGCTGGCCGCGGCCACCCGGTCGGCCCGCTTGTGGAAGACCTTCTGCTCCGCCGTCCAGCGCGTCAGGCCGTAGCGCAGGAATACGGTGTCCTCAAGCCGCGCGGCGAGGTCGCGGAACTCCTGGCCCAGAAACGGCTTGATCACCGACAGCGGGTCGAAGCCGAGCAGCCCCTCATCGGCGTCGTGCAGCAGCTCC
>NZ_JBCNNF010000605.1:0-3124 GCF_039594555.1 Inquilinus sp. | reverse complement strand
CCTGGAGGGCCAGCGCCACTACGGCACCTACGATGCCAGCCTCAGCTGGGTCGGCAATGTGCTGAGGTGGTAAGGGGCGGCTGGGAGCCGCTCCGAGCGGCGAATCTTGCCCTCCGAGCAAGATTCCGATTGCCGGACGGCGCGGCGGGCCGCGATGCTTCGGTCCGCTTCCGTCGAGGATCTCCGTGATGATCGTCAGCCCCACCGGCCTGGCCGGGCTCGCCCTGATCGCCCTGGGCATGGTCTGCACCCCCGGGCCGAACATGATCTACCTGCTGTCGCGCTCGATCCTGCAGGGCCGGCTGGCCGGGGCGATCTCGCTGGCCGGCGTGGTGCTGGGCCTGCTCTGCTACATGCTGGCCTCGGCCATCGGCCTCACCGCGCTGATGCTCGCTGTGCCGCTGGCCTATGAGGCGGTGAAGCTGGCCGGCGCCGGCTACCTGCTGTGGATGGCCTGGAACTCGGTGCGGCCCGGCGCCGGCTCGCCGCTGCGGCCGCGCCGCGACCTCAAGCCCGACCGGCCGCGCAAGCTGTTCGCCATGGGCTTCCTCACCGCGCTCCTGAACCCGAAGATCGCGATCTTCTACGTCTCGCTGCTGCCGCAGTTCATCGACCCGGAGCGCGGCCATGTGCTGGCGCAGAGCGTGGTGCTGGGCGCCACCCAGGTGGCGATCAGCTTCAGCGTCAACCTGACGATCGTGCTGGCCGCCGGCGGCATCTCCGCCTGGTTCGCGACGCGGCCGACCTGGCTGCAGGTGCAGCGCTGGGTGATGGGCAGCCTGCTGGCCGGCTTCGCCGTGCGGCTGGCTTTCGACAAACGGCCGGTCTAGGCAAGGCCCTCCAGCTCCGCCGCCAGGAAGTCCTGCAGCGACTGTACCGCCGCCGGGTCCTCGGCCGGCCGGGCGGCGCGGTACAGGCCGAAATCGGCGCGCGGCGCCGGGGGCAGGCCCTCGGCCACGCCGACCACCCGCATCGCCTCGCGGATATGCCCGTCCAGCAGCACCGAGACGCCGAGGCCCGCCTCCACCGCGGCCTGGATCGCCGGGGTGCTGTGGCTGGTGCAGACGATGCGCCAGGCCCGGCCGGCGCCGTCCAGCGCCGCCAGCACCCGCTCCTGCCACAGGCAGGTCGCGGCGAAGGCCACCAGCGGCAGCGGCGCCGCGGGGTCGAGGCCGAAGCTCCGCGCCGCCACCCAGTGCAGCGGCCGGTGCCAGCGCGCCAGCGGCCGCGCCGCGATCAGGCCGGGGTCGCCGATGGCGAGGTCCAGCCCGCCGTCGCGCAGCCCCGCCTCCAGCGCCTGGCTGCCGTCGACCACCAGCTCCAGCCGCAGCCGCGGATGGGCCTCGGAGAAGCGGGCGAGGGCGCGGGGCAGGCGGCCGACCGCGACATCCTCCAGCAGGCCCAGCCGGACGGTGCCGGCGACCTGGTGCCCGGCCAGCACCCGCCGCGCCTCCTCGCTGGCGCCGAGCGCGCGATGGGCATAGCGCAGCAGCGTCTCGCCGGCTCCGGTCAGGCGGATGCCGCGGGGCGACCGGTCCAGCAGGCGCTGGCCGACATCCTCCTCCAGCCGGCGCAGCTGCATGCTGACCGCCGCCTGAGTTCGCGCCAGCCGGTCGGCCGCGCCGCTGACGCTGCGGGCCTCGACCACCGTGGCGAAGGTGCGCAGCAGGCCGAGGTCGAGATCCCGGACCATAACGATCCCTTATGCGGATATCAGGACTATCACGATACCTCCCCGGGCCGGCCTCGGCTATGGTGCCGGTCCCGCAACCACCGGGCCGCAGCATGACCACCGATTCCGAGACCAGGCCGGGCCTGACCGGGGGCGTCGCCGCCGCCGCGCTGATGGCGCTCGGCTCGATGACCCTGGTGCAGCTCGGCGCCGCTTTCGCCAAGCCGACGCTGGAGAGCTTCGGCCCGCTGGGCACGACCTGGCTGCGGCTGGCCTGGGCGGCGGTGCTGCTGGTCCTGATCACCCGGCCGAAGGTCCTGTCCTACAGCCGGGCGCAGTGGCGCGGCGCGATCCTGCTGGGCGCGGCGATGGCCGGCATGACGCTGTGCTACTTCCAGGCGGTGAACCGCATCCCGCTGGGCCTGGCCACGGCGATCGAGTTCCTCGGGCCGCTCGGCGTCGCCGCCTTCGGCATGCGCCGGGCCTGGCACGCGCTCTGGCCGGTGCTGGCCCTGGTCGGGGTGGTGCTGCTGGTGCATGACGGGTCGGCCTGGACCGTCGATCCGGTCGGCGCCGGCTTCGCCCTCGGCGCCGGCCTCGGCTGGGCGGTCTACATCCTGCTGATGAAGCGGGTCGGCCAGGCCTTCGAAGGGCTGCAGGGCCTGACCATGTCGATCGCGGTGGCCGCGCTGGTGGCCACGCCCTGGGGGCTGGCGGAGAGCGGCGGGCACATCCCGGCGGCGGTGCTGGGCATCACCATCGGCCTCGCCATCCTGGTGCCGCTCCTGCCTTACGCGCTGGAGATGATGGCCCTGCGGCGGATGCCCACCCGGGCCTTCGGCATCCTGATGAGCGCCGAGCCGGCGCTGGGCACGCTGATCGGCTTCGTCGTGCTCGGCCAGGCCCTCAGCCCCGCCCAGCTCGCCGGCATCGCGCTGGTCGTCGTCGCCAGCCTGGGCGCGGTGGCCGGAGAGTAGCTACCCCCGCCAGGCCGGCTTCAGCATCGGGTACAGGGCGCGGAAGCGCTGGTGCTTTTCCGCGTAGCGCTCGGCCAGGGCCGCGTCCGGCTCGACCACGCGGGCGGTCTGGGGGCGGGTGCAGACGGCCTCCGGCGCCTCGCCGGTCGCGGCCAGGCGGCCGAGGCGGGCGGCGCCGAAGGCCGGGCCCAGCTCGCCGCCCGCCGGATAGTGCAGCGGCCGGTTCAGCGCCGCCGCCAGGATCCGGCCCCAGAATGGCGAGCGGGCGCCGCCGCCGATCACCGACACCTCGCCGATCGCGGTGCCGGCGTCGGTCAGCGCCGCCTGGCCGTCGGCGAAGGCGAAGGCCACGCCCTCCAGCAGCGCCCGCACCAGCTGCGGCCGGCCGGTGGCGTGGGTCAGGCCGAGGAAGACGCCGGTCGCCGTCGGGTCGTTGTGCGGGGTGCGCTCGCCGGACAAATAGGGCAGGAACAGC
>NZ_JBCNNF010000604.1:0-3128 GCF_039594555.1 Inquilinus sp. | reverse complement strand
CCGAGGAGCATGTCGAGGCGATCCGCGGCTCGATCTGGATGAGCAAGTCGGACTGGAAGCGGTCGTGGAAGCCGTGGCTGCGCGGCACCCTGTTCGGCTTCCCGATCGGGGCGATGCCCGCCGGCGGCGCCGAGATCCCGACCTTCCTGTCCTACGCCACCGAGAAGAAGCTGTCGCAGCATCCGGAGGAGTTCGGCCATGGCGCCATCGAAGGCGTGGCCGGGCCGGAGGCCGCGAACAACGCCTCGGCCGCCGGCACGCTGGTGCCGCTGCTGACGCTCGGTCTGCCCACCTCGGCCACGGCGGCGATCATGCTGGCCGGCTTTCAGCAATACAACATCCAGCCCGGACCGCTGCTGTTCCAGAGCAACCCCGAGCTGGTCTGGGGCCTGATCGCCAGCCTGTTCGTCGCCAACGCCATGCTGCTGGTGCTGAACCTGCCGATGGTCGGGCTGTGGGTGCGGCTGCTGTCGATCCCGCGTCCCTGGCTCTACGGCGGCATCCTGGTCTTCGCCACGCTGGGCACGATCGGATCCAACCCCTCCTCCTTCCAGCTCGGGCTGCTGCTGGCCTTCGGCCTGCTCGGCTACCTGCTGCGGCGCTTCCACTACCCGATCGCGCCGGTGGTGGTCGGCTTCATCCTGGGACCGATGGCGGAGCTGCCGCTGCGCCGCGCCCTGCAGAACAGCCGCGGCGACCCCATGATCCTGGTCTCCTCGCCGATCTCGATCACGCTGCTGGCGATCACCGTCATCGTCGTGGTGGTGCCGATGGTGCTGCGCCAGATGGGCAAGGGCCGCGTCCTGGCCCAACTGGCGGCCGAGGAGGATTGAGGCCGGGGCCGGCCGCGGACGATCCTAGCCGCGGTCGGTCTCTGCCGGCGCCCCCGGGGGCGGGACCGTCAGGATCTGACCCGGATAGATCAGGTCCGGGTCCCGGATCCGGTCGCGGTTGGCCTGATAGATGATGGTGTAGTGGACGCCGCGCCCATAGGCGCTGTGGGCGATCCGCCACAGGCTGTTGCCGGGCTGGACGACGATCCGCTCTTCGGCCGCGGCGATGTCGCTGAGCGCGGCGCGCTGGAACGGCATCTCGGCCCGGTCGGTCACTTGCCCCTTGGCATCGAGCTGATCGGCCCGCAGGCGGTAGACACCCGGCATGATCAGCCGGTTCGCCGCGATCCGGAACCGGCCCGCAGGGTCGATCCGGCCTTCGCCGACCGGGAGATTGTCGAGATAGAGCCGGACGAGGGAACCGGCGGCCCCATGCCCGCTGACGAGCACCGCATCCTCATCGCCGTAGTCGATGAGATCGATGGAAAAGCCGGGCTGCGCCGCGGCGGCCTCGGCCGGCACCTGCAGGATGCTGGATGCGCCTCCGGTCTTCGGGATCAGGAGGACGAGCGGCCCATCCCGGTCCGAGGGGGCGCCGGCCGCGGCCCGGCCCTGCGGCGGCATCATGGCGAGCGCGACATCGGCTGAGTCCACCGTGCGGCCATCCCGGGTGGCGCGCAGCGTGATCGGATGATCCCCCGGCGTGATCGGCTTCTCCGAGACGAAGACCCATTCGCCGCCGGCATCGGCGTCGACCGAGCCGATCTCCTCCTTGCCGTCGAGGATCGTGATCCGGGCACCGGCGGGCCCCCGCCCGGCCATGATCAGGTAGCCCTCCGCATTGATCCGGATCGCGTCGAAACCCACCCGTGCCTCGTCGCCGGCCTTCACGCTCGCGACGGGATCGGACGGCCTGCCCTTCGGGTCGAGCGAGGCCGTCGCACGCCCGCTGTCCGATGGCGGCGACAGGGCTGCCGGCGTCACTGCGGCTGGCTGCGGCTCCGACAGGAGGTGCAGCGGTTTCAGCACGGTCAGCGATGCCCCCGGAAGAATTGTGAGGGCTGCGCCATAGATCAGGAAGATTCGTTTCACCTTGCGATCGGCCCAGCGACACGCCCTTCCGGAACATGCCGGACAGAAATGTTCATTCGGCTCCGAATGCCGATGCGTCCCGCACGCATTGACGAATGAAGCCGCATAAGACAGTATCGCCTCTAGTCATACAATATGAATTCTCTTTTATGATTTATCCTGTCAGAGATCGCACTCGAATGAGGTATCCACCGGATATGATTTTACTTCGTAAGGTGGATCCGAGCAGTTTCGAGGCTCATCTATTTGGATAGGACGGAAAGAATTCGACCACCCTATCGGGACAGCTGCTGAGCGATCTCGCCGATACGGGCCTCCGCATCGGTGACGACCCGGAACTCCACCCGGCGCGACCGGTCGGCATCCTCCCCGCCGCCGTGGCCCAGCACCGGCCGGCTCGACGACATGCCGACGGCGACGAGGGTGTGCCTGGCCCAGTCCTCGACCGGCGCGACATCGCCCAGCCCCAGACAGTATTCCAGCACCGAGCGCGTCCGCTCCTGCGACAGGCCCATATTGAGGAAATAAGCCTCCCGCGACGAGGTGTTCTGCCGCCATTCGGAGGAGGTGTGGCCCTCGATCCGGATCTCCGCGATGGTGTCACGGCGCGCATCCAGCAGCCGCAGGAACCGGGGGCAGAAATCCGCCAGCGTGCCCTTGAAGGCCGGCGTCAGGGTGGCGCGCCCCTGGTCGAACAGCACGTCGGGGGCCAGGAAGCGGAACACCGACCCGTCGTCATCGATCTCGGCGTTCCAGCGCGACAGGTCCTTGCCGAACTCCGTCTGCAGCGCCTGCCCGATCCTGCGGTTCGAATCCTCCCAGGCATCGGTGATGCCGCGGACCGTCTCGACCAGATCCGAATTCTTCGCAATCCGGGCGATGTCGTCGGCGGTGATCTCGCCGTTCCGCTTCTTGGCCGCGATCCCGCGCACCAGCTCGACGAAGTTCTCGATCTCCTTCCTGTCCATCCCGGCGGTGGCGTCGAGCAGCGGCCGGGCCTCCTCCTTCTCCGCCAGCAGCGTGGCGATCCTCTCGTCCCGGCTGCGCACCTCCTGCTCGAGGACGGCGATGCGCTTGAGCACCTCCCGCACGCTGTCCTGCGACCCGGCATCGACCAGCAGCCGCTGCATCTCCCGCAGCGCCGTCCGGTCGCCGGCCTGGCGCGCCGCGAACAGCGCCAGGGACAGGACCAGGACGAAGGAC
>NZ_JBCNNF010000603.1:0-3141 GCF_039594555.1 Inquilinus sp. | reverse complement strand
CGTGGCCAGGAAGTCGTCGGCGTCGCGCCAGAAGGCGCTGCGGATGTCGTCGCGTTCCATCAGGATCTCGTGCCGGGCGTCCGGATAGACGCTGACCCGGCACTGCGGCAGCAATCGGGCGACCCGTTGAGCGGCGGCGTTGTCGACCAGCCGCTCCTGCCCGGCCAGCAGCATCAGCACCGGCACCCGGATCGACGGCGCCTCCCGCGCGATCGCGGCGGAGGAGCGGAAGGCCGCCGCCAGCCAGCCCCAGGTGATGCCGGAGACGCGATACTCCGGATGGTCGCGGAACCAGTCGGCCTGGATGCGGTTGCGCACCGGGTCGCTGGACAGGAGCAGCCGCGGGTCGAGCAGCCGCTGCGCGTCATAGCCGCCCTCGCCCGGGGCATAGCGGCGGCCGCGGCCGAACGACGCTGCCACCGGGGACAGCAGCCGCGCCACCCGCTGCACCGCCGGCACCGCGATCGGCGTCACCATCGGTGCGGTCAGGATCGCCCCGGCCGCGAGGTACGGCCGGGCGGCCAGCAGCCGCAGCGCCAGATGCCCGCCCATGGAATGGCCGAGGATGACCAGCGGCCCCTCCCCCACCGGCCGCACCACCTGGTCGATCAGACGGGCGGCGTCGTCCACCAGCGGGTCGAAACTGTCGTAATGCCCGGTCTCGTCGCCCACCGGGGTGCGCGACGACAGGCCCTGGCCGCGCCAGTCGAAGCCGAAGACGCGAAAACCGCGGGCGATCAGCTCGCCCGCGGTCTCACGGTACTTCTCGATGAACTCGCTGCGGCCGTTCAGGATCAGCACGGTGCCGCGCACCCGCCCCTCCGGCTCCGGCCACGCGCCCCAGCGCAGCCGCGCCCCGTCCGGCGTCGTCAGGACATCCGTGCGGGGCGCGGCGGCGAGGTCCATGATCTCAGATCCCGGGCCCTGTAGCGTTGCCTCTCCCGCAAGCGGGAGAGGTCGGAGACGCGAAGCGGCTCCGGGTGAGGGCCCTTTCCCACCGCCTGTGCCAGCCCTCACCCGGACACCCTGGCGGATGTCCGACCTCTCCCGCCACGCGGGAGAGGCAACGTGGCAGAGCCTGTGGCCACCGACGGGAAACCGCCCCCATCATTCTACTCGGCCTTCACCTCGGCCTTCAGCGCCGCTTGCGCCGCGGCCAGGCGGGCGATCGGCACCCGGTAGGGCGAGCAGGAGACGTAGTCGAGCCCGACCGATTCGCAGAAATGGATCGAGGCCGGGTCGCCGCCATGCTCGCCGCAGATGCCGAGCTTGATGCCGCTGCGGGTCTTGCGGCCGCGCTCCGCCGCCAGCGACACCAACTCGCCCACGCCGTCGCGGTCGAGGGTGACGAAGGGGTCCTGCTCCAGGATGCCGGCGCGGGTGTAGTCCGGCAGGAAGGTGCCAGCATCGTCGCGGCTGATGCCGAAGGTGGTCTGGGTCAGGTCATTGGTGCCGAAGGAGAAGAACTCTGCCGTCTCCGCCAGCTCATGCGCCCGCAGCGCCGCACGGGGCAGCTCGATCATGGTGCCGACCAGGAAGTCGAGCTTGATGCCCTTCTCCTGCTCGACCGCGGCGGCCACCGCCACGATCGCGGCCTTGAGGATGTCGAGCTCCTTCTTCGAGAAGGCGAGCGGGATCATGATCTCCGGCGTCACCGTCTCGCCGGACGCGGACTTGACCTCGGCCACCGCCTCGAAGATCGCCCGCGCCTGCATCTCGTAGATCTCCGGGAAGGAGATGCCGAGGCGGCAGCCGCGATGGCCGAGCATCGGGTTGCTCTCATGCAGCTGCGCGGTGCGGTGCCGCACCCGGCCGAGATCGACGCCGGCGGTGCGGGCCACCTCCTCCAGGTCCTCCTCGGTCCGCGGCAGGAACTCGTGCAGCGGCGGGTCGAGCAGGCGGATGGTGACCGGCAGGCCCTTCATGATGGTGAACAGCTCGACGAAATCCTTGCGCTGCATCGGCAGGATCTCGGCCAGCGCCGCCTTCCGCGCCTCCACCGTCTCGGCCACGATCATGCGGCGCACCGCGGTGATGCGGTCGGCCTCGAAGAACATGTGCTCGGTCCGGCACAGGCCGATGCCCTCGGCCCCGAACTTGCGCGCGGTGCGGGCGTCGAGCGGGGTCTCGGCATTGGTGCGGATCTTCATCCGCCGGACCTCGTCGGCCCAGCCCATCAGCGTGGCGAAGTCGCCGGACAGCTCGGGCTGCACCGTCGGCACCTCGCCCTTCATCACCTCGCCGGCGGCGCCGTCGATGGTGATGACGTCGCCGGCCTTGAGCGTGACGCCGCCGACCGAGACCGTCTTCGCCTTGGTGTCGATGCGCAGCTCGCCGGCGCCGGAGACGCAGGCCCGCCCCATGCCGCGGGCCACCACCGCCGCGTGGCTGGTCATGCCGCCGCGGGTGGTCAGGATGCCGGCGGCGGCGTGCATGCCGTGGATGTCCTCGGGGCTGGTCTCCTCGCGGACGAGAATCACCTTGTCGCCCATCTGGGCCAGGGTCTCGGCCTCGTCCGCGGTCAGCACGATCTTGCCGGAGGCGGCGCCGGGCGAGGCCGGCAGGCCCTTGGCGATGACCTCGCGCTTGGCCTTCGGGTCCAGCGTCGGGTGCAGCAGCTGGTCCAGCGCTTGTGGCTCGACCCGGCGCACCGCCTCGCGCTGGTCGATCACGCCGGCCTTGGCAAGTTCGACCGCGATGCGCAGCGCCGCGGCGGCGGTGCGCTTGCCGTTGCGGGTCTGCAGGATGTAGAGCCGGCCCTGCTGGACCGTGAACTCGATGTCCTGCATGTCGCGGTAATGGCCTTCCAGCCGGTCGCGGATGTCGCAGAGCTGCCGGAAGGTCTCCGGCATCGTCTCCTCCATCGACGGCAGGTCGCTGCCCGCCGCCTCGCGCGACACCTTGGTCAGGTTCTGCGGCGTGCGGATGCCGGCGACCACGTCCTCGCCCTGGGCGTTGACCAGGTACTCGCCGTAGAACGCGTTCTCGCCGGTCGACGGATTGCGGGTGAAGGCCACGCCGGTGGCGCAGTCGTCGCCCATATTGCCGAACACCATGGCCTGGACGGTCACCGCCGTGCCCCAGCTGGCCGGGATGTCGTGCAGCCGGCGATAGGTGATGGCCCGCTGGTTCATCCAGGAG
>NZ_JBCNNF010000602.1:0-3143 GCF_039594555.1 Inquilinus sp. | reverse complement strand
GCGACATCCTGGTGCATCCGCGCTGCCGCCACCTGATCGACGAGCTGGCGCTCTACGCCTGGCGCACCGACCCGCGCAGCGGCGACATCCTGCCGATCCTGGAGGATCGCGAGAACCACGCCATCGACGCGCTGCGCTATGCCCTCGAAGGCCAGCGCCACTACGGCACCTACGATGCCAGCCTCAGCTGGGTCGGCAACGTGCTGCGCTGGTGAGGGGCGGGGCTATCCCTTGCGCCGCAGCCAGTGGGCGACCTCGCCGACGATGCCGCGGCGGAACAGCAGCACCACGATGACGAAGATGGCGCCGGTCACCACCGTCACCGGCAGGGCGGATTCGGCCAGGTAGTTCTGCAGCGTCACCACCAGCCCGGCGCCGACCACCGGCCCGACCAGCGTGCCGATGCCGCCGAGCAGCGTCATCAGGATCACCTCGCCCGACATCTGCCACTGGATGTCGGTCAGCGACGCCAGCTGGAACACCAGCGCCTTGGTGCCGCCGGCCAGGCCCGCCAGCGCCGCCGACATGACGAAGGCGGTCAGCTTGTAGGCGTCGACCCGGTAGCCCAGCGAGACGGCGCGCGGCTCGTTCTCGCGGATCGCCTTCAGGATCTGGCCGAAGGGCGAGTGCACGATGCGCCAGATGATGAAGAAGCCGAGGCCGAAGATCGCCAGCACGACATGGTAGAAGGTCAGCGAATCCGACAGGTCGAGCAGGCCGAACATGCGGTCCTGCGGCACCGACTGGATGCCGTCCTCGCCGCCGGTGAAGGGGGCCTGCAGCGCGACGAAGAACACCATCTGCGACAGCGCCAGGGTGATCATGGCGAAGTAGATGCCCTGGCGGCGGATCGCCAGGAAGCCCATCACCAGCCCCATGGCCGCGGCGGCGGCGGTGCCGGCCAGGATCGCCAGCTCCGGCGGCCAGCCCCAGACCTTCGCCACATGGGCCGTCACATAGGCGGCGCCGCCGAAGAAGGCGGCATGGCCGAAGGACAGCAGGCCGACATAGCCGATCAGCAGGTTGAAGGCGCAGGCGAACAGGGCGAAGCACAGCAGTTTCATCAGGAAGACGGGATACAGCAGGTAGGGCGCGCCGAGGGCGATCACCGCCACCGCCAGGGCCACCGCGAGCTTCGTGCCGTTCAGGCCGCCCTCGGCCTCTTGTCCGATCGCCGCCATCTCAGCGCTCCCGCCCGAACAGGCCGGCGGGGCGGACCAGCAGCACCAGCGCCATGATGACGAAGACCACGATGTTCGAGGCCGGCGGGTAGAACACCTTGGTCAGCCCCTCGAAGATGCCGAGCGCGAAGCCGGTGACGATGGCACCGAGGATCGACCCCATGCCGCCGATCACCACCACGGCGAAGACGACGATGATCAGGTTCGACCCCATCAGCGGGCTGACCTGGTAGACCGGCGCCGCCAGCACCCCGGCCAGGCCGGCCAGGCCGACGCCGAAGGCATAGGTCAGGGTGATCATCCGCGGCACATTGATGCCGAAGGCCTGGACCAGCGTCGGGTTCTCGGTGGCGGCGCGCAAAGTGGCGCCGAGCGGCGTCTTCTCGATCACGAACCAGGTGGCGAAGCAGATCACGATCGAGGCCAGCACCACCCAGCCGCGATAGATCGGCAGCACCATGAAGCCGAGATTGACCGCGCCGGTCAGCATCGCCGGCGGGCTGTAGGGCTGGCCCGAGGTGCCGTACCAGCTGCGGAACAGCCCCTCCAGGATCAGGGTGACGCCGAAGGTCAGCAGCAGGCCGTAGAGCGGGTCGAGCCGGTACAGCCGCGACAGGAACAGCTTCTCCAGGATCACGCCGGTGATGGCGACGGCGATCGGCGCCAGCACCAGCGCCGGCCAGTAGCCGATGCCGAGGAAGGTCAGCAGCATCCAGGAGGCGAAGGCGCCCAGCATGTACTGCGCGCCATGGGCGAAGTTGATGACGTTGAGCAGGCCGAAGATCACGGCCAGGCCCAGGCTCAGCAGGGCGTAGAACGAGCCGTTGATCAGCCCCAGCAGCAGCTGGCCGAACAGCACCTGGGTCGGGATGCCGAGCAGCGGGATCATGGCGCGCGCTCCATCTCAGACCCCCCCAACTCAGACTCCCAGCGTCTCATGCAGCAGCTCCATCTTGCCGGCCATCTCATCGCGCCGGAACTCGGCGACCACGCGGCCGTCCTCCATGACGTAGTGCCGGTCGGCCAGGGTGCTGGCGAAGCGGAAGTTCTGCTCGACCAGCAGGATGGTCATGCCCTGCGCCTTCAAGGTGCGCAGCAGCTCGCCGATGCGCTGCACGATCACCGGCGCCAGCCCCTCGGTCGGCTCGTCCAGCAGCAGCAGCTTCACGCCGGTGCGCAGCACCCGGGCGATCGCCAGCATCTGCTGCTCGCCGCCCGACAGCTTGGTGCCCTGGCTGCCCGCCCGCTCCAGCAGGTTCGGGAACAGGCGGTGGATCTCGGCCAGGCTCATCCCGCCCTCGGCCACCTTGGGGGGCAAGGTGAGGTTCTCCGCCACCGACAGCGAGGCGAAGATGCCGCGCTCCTCCGGCACATAGCCGATGCCGGCGCGGGCGATGCGGTGCGGCGGCGTCGCCAGCAGGTCGGTCCCGCCCATGCGGATCACGCCCTGGCGCCGGCGCAGGATGCCCATGATGGCGCGCAGCGTCGTGGTCTTGCCGGCGCCGTTGCGGCCCAGCAGGGTCACGGTCTCGCCCGGGAACACGTCGAGGTCGACGCCGTGCAGCACGTGGCTCTCGCCGTAGAAGCCCTGCAGCCCGCGGACATGCAGGAGGGGCTCACTCATGCTCGGACCCCATATAGGCCTCGCGCACCCGCGGGTCGGCGGAGACCTCGGCATAGCTGCCCTCGGCCAGGATCTCCCCGCGCTGCAGCACCGTGACCCGGTGGCAGAGGTCGGCGACCACCGACAGGTTGTGCTCGACCATCAGCACCGTGCGGTCGGCGCCGACCTTGCGGATCAGCTCGGCGATGCGGCCGATCTCCTCATGCCCCATCCCGGCCATCGGCTCGTCCAGCAGCAGCATCGGCGGGTCCAGCGCCAGGGTGGTGGCGATCTCCAGCGCCCGCTTGCGGCCATAGGACAAATCGACCGCGGCGGTGCGGGCGAATTCGCTCAGGTTG
>NZ_JBCNNF010000601.1:0-3145 GCF_039594555.1 Inquilinus sp. | reverse complement strand
TCTGGACCCTCGGCTACGACTACCTGACCCGGCCGAAATCCTTCCACCTGCGGCTGCCGGGATAAGCCGGCGGCCTGTTCTTTTTGATTGTCATTGCCGGGCTTGACCCGGCAATCCAGAAAATGTCGACAGCCTCTGGATGCCCGGGTCAAGCCCGGGCATGACAGCAGGAGGCGGTCAACGACAGGGCGGATGAAGGCGACGATGCTCAAAGGCAACTGGAACTACCCGACCGCGGTGAAGTTCGGCCCCGGCCGGATCAAGGAGCTGCCGGACCTGTGCAAGGCCTACGGCCTGACGCGGCCGATGCTGGTCACCGATCCCGGCCTGGCCAAGCTGGCGATGATCACGGAGGCCGTGGCCGCCAATGAGGCTGCCGGCATCCCGACCGCGGTGTTCAGCGACGTCAAGCCGAACCCGACGGGCAAGAACGTCGCCGACGGCGTCGCCGTATACAAGGCCGGCGGCCATGACGGCGTCATCGCCTTCGGCGGCGGCAGCCCGCTGGATGCCGGCAAGGCCATCGCCTTCCATGCCGGCCAGTCGCGCCCGCTGTGGGATTTCGAGGATATCGGCGACTGGTGGACCCGCGCCGACGCGGCGAAGATCGCCCCGGTGATCGCCATCCCGACCACGGCCGGCACCGGGTCGGAGGTCGGGCGCGCCGGCGTCATCACCGACGAGGATGCGCATGTGAAGCGCATCATCTTCCACCCGAAGATGCTGCCCGTCGTGGTCATCGCCGACCCGGAGCTGACGGTCGGGCTGCCGCCGAAGGTCACCGCCGCCACCGGCATGGACGCGCTGGCGCATTGCCTGGAGGCGTTCTGCGCCCCCGGCTTCCACCCGATGGCCGACGGCATCGCGCTGGAAGGCACCCGGCTGATCCGGGAATGGCTGCCGGTCGCAGTCGCGGACGGCCGGAACCTGGAGGCGCGCGGCAACATGCTGGTCGCCGCCAGCATGGGCGCCACGGCCTTCCAGAAGGGGCTCGGTTCGATCCATTCCCTCGCCCACCCGCTGGGCGCGCTGTACGACGCCCATCACGGCCTGCTGAACGGCATCCTGATGCCCTACTGCATGGTCCACAACCGCGACGCCATCGAGGACCGGATGGAGCGGCTGGGCCGCACCATCGGCTTGTCGAAGCCAAGCTTCGACACCGTGCTGGTCTGGGTGCTGGACCTGCGCCGCGAGATCGGCATCCCGCACACGCTGAAGGAGATCGGCATCGGCGACAACCGGGCCGAGGAGATCGGCCGGATGGCGGAAGCGGACCCCTCGACCGGCAGCAACGCCAAGCCGGTCAAGGCCGACGACCTGCGCGCCGTGTTCGTCGACGCGGTGAACGGGCGGCTCTGATCCCCGAGGCCGGAGCCGCTTTCCCTATTCTGTCATGCCCGGGCTTGACCCGGGCATCCAGAGAATGTCGAGCCGCTCTGGATGGCCCTGGATTGCCGGGTCAAGCCCGGCAATGACAGGTAATGAAGAAGGCGGAATAGCAGGCTCGAGCCTGCCCCATTCGCCCCTCTTTCTCCCCGGCTGCGGCTGCGCCGGCTGCCCTCTACTCGTGCGGCATTTTGCATTCCGTCGCACGTGACGCATTGAAAATTATTAACCCCATCGCACTGCACATAAGTCTTACAAGTTGGTCAGGCGCCGGGGGCGGGTGGGCCTTTGCCGGCGCGTTCCGGTTTCGGGATTCTGGCCATGAAGCGCTCGGTTATGGGGGTCGTCGCGGTCCTCGGCATCGTCATTGCGGCCATCGCCTGGCAGCGCTTCGGCAATGCGGACGCGATCGAGCGCAGCGGCAAGGCCGCCGAGGCCGGTGGCCCGTCCGGATCCGCGAAGACTGCCGGCGGGCGGTCGATCCCGGTGGTCACCGCCCCGGTCGAGCAGAAATCCGTCGCCACTGCCATCTCCGCCATCGGCACGGTCGACCCGATCTCCACCGTCCTGGTCAGCTCCCGCATCGACAGCCAGGTGATGCAGGTCCATGTCGCCGACGGCCAGACGGTCCAGGCCGGCGACCTGCTGTTCACGCTGGACGACAAGCCGGCCAAGGCGGCGGTCACCCTCGCCCAGGCCAATCTGGCCAAGGACCAGGCCGACCGTGACCAGACCGCGGCGGATGTCGAGCGCGACAAGCCGCTGGTCAAGACCGGCGCGGTCTCGCAGCAGGCCTATGACCTGGCGGTCGCCGCCGCCAAGCGGGCGGAGGCCAGCGTCGCCGCCGACCAGGCCAATCTCGACCAGGCCCAGCTGACCCTGTCCTACACCCAGATCCGGGCCCCGATCACCGGCCGCCTCGGCGTCGTCTCGGTCACCGCCGGCAACCTGGTCAAGGCCAACACCACCAGCAGCAACGCCAACAGCGGCGCCGTGACCAGCCTGGTCACCATCACCGAGATGACGCCGATCCGCATCGCCTTTACCGTGCCGGAGCGGAACCTCGATGCGATCCGCGCGGCGATGACCGGCCCGACCCCGCCGAAGGTCGACGCCTTCGACAGCGACGGCCGGCGCCGCATCGCCAGCGGGCAGCTGAGCTTCATCGACAGCACGGTCGACACCCGGTCGGGAACGATCCCGCTGAAGGCGACCTTCGACAACGCCGCCTTCGCCCTGTGGCCGGGGCAGTTCGTGCGCGTCTCGCTGCAGCTCGGCACCCAGGACAACGCCATCACCGTGCCGACGGTGGCGCTGCAGGCCGGCCAGGACGGCGCCTTCGTCTTCGTCGCCAGGCCGGACGGCACCGCCGAGGTGCGGCCGGTGACGGTAGCACGGACGGTCGGCGACACCGCGGTGGTCGCCGAAGGGCTGAAGCCGGGCGAGAAGGTGGTGACCGAGGGCCAGCTGCGGCTGATGCAGGGCAGCCGCATCACCGAGAAGACGGCCGGCGCCCCCGCCACGACGCCGCCACGGGCCGACGGCGTCGCCTCCGCCGTCAGCCCGACCTGACCGGCGCCCGGGGGACAAGGGATATGAACCTCTCCGAGCTCTGCATCCGCCGCCCGGTGATGACGACGCTGCTGACGGCGGCGATGATCCTGGCGGGCCTGTTCGCCTTCGGCCAGCTGCCGATCGCGGCGCTGCCCAACACCGACTTTCCGGTGATCAACGTCTCGGCCAGCCTGCCCGGCGC
>NZ_JBCNNF010000600.1:0-3147 GCF_039594555.1 Inquilinus sp. | reverse complement strand
GGCGCGGCGGTGGTGTCGGCCGGGCTGCGCGCGGCCACAGCGTCGCCCGGCCGCAGCCCGTACTGGCCGTCGCTGACCACGGTCTGGCCCGCCGCCAGGCCGGAGGTGACCAGCGCGGTGCCGCGCACCGACTGCGCCACCTGGATCGGCTGCGGCGCCACGGTCCCGTCGGGCCGCACCACCCAGGCGAAGGCCCCATCCGGTCCGCGCTGCACCACGGCGGCGGGCACGGTCAGCCCGCCCTGCTGCACCCGCAGCACCAGCCGGGCCTGCACGAATTCGCCCGGCCACAGCATCTTCTGAGCATTCGGGAAGTCCGCCCGAAGCGTGATCGTGCCGCTGGCGGCGTCGACGCTGTTGTTCAGGGTCTCGAGCGTGCCCGTGTCGAGCTTGCTGGTCCCGTCCTGCGACCAGGCCTCGACCGTCAGCCCGGCCGCGCCGGCGCCGGCCATCTGGCGCTGGATGTCGGGCAGCGCCGCCTGCGGCAGCGTGAACAGCACGGCGATCGGCTGCACCTGGGCGATGGTGACCAGGCCGTTGGCGTCGGCCGGGTGGACGACATTGCCCTCGTCGACCAGGCGGAAGCCGGTGACGCCGGTGATCGGCGCCGTGATCTTCGTGTAGCCGAGCTCGACCTGGTCCTGGTCGATCACCGCCTGGTCGCCTTTGATCGAGGCCTGGA
Source organism: Inquilinus sp. (assembly GCF_039594555.1). Classification (GTDB taxonomy): domain Bacteria; phylum Pseudomonadota; class Alphaproteobacteria; order DSM-16000; family Inquilinaceae; genus Inquilinus. The sequence goes on along the minus strand of NZ_JBCNNF010000600.1, from coordinate 2,465 downwards.
GCTGGTCGATCTTCGCCTGCTGGGTATCGACCTCCTGGTCGGTGGCGTAGCCCGAGCGCTCCAGCGGCTTGGTGCGGCCGAGATTGGCCTGGGCATTGGCCAGATGCGCCTGGTCGCGGGCCAGGGCGGCCTGATCCTGCTCCAGCTTCGCCTGGTAGAGGCGCGGATCGATGGTGACCAGCAGGTCGCCCTTCTGCACCGTCTGCCCCTGGTCGTAGGCGATCTGCTGGATCTGGCCTTCGACCTGGGTGCGGACGGTGACGGTGTTGAAGGCCTGCACCCGGCCGAGCCCGTCCAGCTCGATCGGCACATCCTGTTTCGTCACGGTCGCCTCGGCGACGGGCACGGGCTGTACGACCGGAACCGGCGATGCGGTGGAGGCGGAGCCGAAGATGTCGATGCCGAGGAGGAGAGAGCCGGATGTCCCGGCCACCATCCCCACGGCGGCAAGAAGCAGTTTGCGGCGCATGGTCGACCTCGTTCTGTTCGGGCAGGGAGGATGATGTCCGAAGCCGTCACAGGTTAGGGTCGGGGCGGCGGGCCGCTCCATCGCCCATGGGGAAGCCGGCGCCCTGCATTCGTTGGCGGGGACCTATACCTTGGTCTTGCCACCGCCGGCGGTGTCAGGCGGTGAGCCAGCGGCGGATGCAGTCCAATGCCGAAGGCGACCAGCCCCTCGGCCTGCGGCCGCCGGCCCACCGGGACCGAGCGGTCGCCGTGCTCAGCGGGGCGGCGGCGATCACCGGCCACCCGCCCAGCGCCACGTGCAGTAGGTCATGGCGTTCCGGCATGACGGCCCTCGACAACCTGCGCCGTCACGCGCCGCGCCAGCTCCACGGCTGGTTTCCAGCCGCCGTGCATCAGCCCCAACATCATCGTGTCCGGCCGGGCCCCATCGTCATTGATCGAGATGCGCAGCCCGCCCCGGGGAGGCGCACTCGACGAGATCGGCGACAACCGCCTGCCACACGGGCGGTTCGTAGAGATGGGCCGACCAGTGCATGAGATCCTTGACCGAATGCACGGCGAGCAGGCTCCGATGCGTGTCGAGCGGGTCGATGCCGAGATCCTCCGGCCGGCGGCTCACCTTGCGGGCCCGCAGCTCCTCGACCATGCGGCGGTCGCGGGCGCGGCCGACCGGCGTGTAGCCGGCGACGCCGCGTATCGCCTGCCCGCGGTCATAGGCGGTTCGGCATAGCAGCAGGTTGGCGATCCCCTCCTCGGTGGCGATGTCGCTGACGTCGTCGCCATAGATCATCACCGGCGGCAGATCGAGGTGCAGCGCCTCGGCCAGCTGGATGCGGTCGAGCCGCTCGACGGAGGTCGGGACCAGCTTGTCGCCGAAGGTCTCGACGATCTGCACCACCAGCTTGCGGCCGCGCGGCAGCTGCGCCTGGCCGTCCGCCGCCTCTCGCCCCCGCCTTCAGCCAGGCTCGCAGGCATCGCGCCGACCGATGGCCGCCGCCATCGCCGTGTGGTACCCCTGATAGAGCCGATCGCGCCAGGGCGGCGCGTCTGCGCCGCCGTCGGTTCGATGACTATCCGCAGGTTCACCGGATGCCGAATCCGGACATGCCGCCGGCATAGGGCTTCGGCCGCGGCGGGGCGTAGCCGCCGGTCTTGGCGGTGCGCAGGCCCAGCCGGGCCAGCCCCTCGACCAGCGTGACCGCGGCGACGACGCCATCGACAACTGGCACGCCGTGGCGGGCCGACAGCCGCGCGGCCAGATCGGCCATGCCGGCGCAGCCCAACACGATCGCCTCGGCCCGGTCGGCCTCCAGCGCCGCGGCGATCTCGGCCGAGATCCGCTGCTCGGCGTCCGAGCCCGGGCGCTCCAGCTCCAGCACCGGGATCTCCGCCGCCCGCACCCGGGCGCAGCGCGCGGCCAGGCCGTATCGCTGCAGGTTCGCCTCGATCACCGGGATCGATCGGGCCAGGGTGGTCACCACCGAGAAGCGGCCGGCCAGCAGCGAGGCGACATGGAAGCCGGCCTCGCCGATGCCCACCACCGGTGCCGCCGCCAGGCTGCGGGCGGCGTCCAGCCCGGTGTCGTCGAAGCAGGCGATGACGTGGCCGGCGACGCCGCGCGCCTCACCACGGGCGATCTCCTGCAGCAGCCCCGGCACCGCCAGGGCGCCGTCGACCCAGCCCTCGATCGAGACCGGCCCCGCCTCCGGATTCACCGCGGCGACGCGTGTGCCCGGCGCCGCGGCGGCCGCGGCGGCGGCGCCGATCTTGGCGGTCATGCCCGCCGTGGTGTTCGGGTTGACGACGAGTATTTCCATGGGGTCAGGCCGTCCAAGGCACTGCGGTTCCCCCTGCTGTCATTGCCGGGCTTGACCCGGCAATCCAGGGGCCACCGAGAGCGGCTCTTGCCGCCCTGGATGCCCGGGTCAAGCCCGGGCATGACAGAAAAAGAGAGTCCGCCACCACTCCATCCATCCTCACACCAGCCCCTGCCCTGC
>NZ_JBCNNF010000060.1:0-22381 GCF_039594555.1 Inquilinus sp. | reverse complement strand
TCGGCGAGATCCTGCGCCGCGGCGGCGCCTGGTTCGCCGGCATCGGCCGGCCGAAGAACCAGGGCACCAAGCTGTTCTGCATCTCCGGCCATGTGAACCAGCCCTGCAATGTCGAGGAAGAGCTCGGCATCCCGATGCGGGAGCTGATCGACAAGCATGCCGGCGGCGTGCGCGGCGGCTGGGACAACCTGAAGGCGGTGATCCCCGGCGGCTCCTCCGCCCCGATCCTGCCGAAGGACATCTGCGACACCGTCCTGATGGACTTCGACGCGCTGCGCGAGGTCAAGTCGGCGCTCGGCACTGCCGGGCTGATCGTCATGGACAAGTCGACCGACGTGATCTACGCGGTCGCCCGCCTGTCGCGCTTCTACATGCATGAGAGCTGCGGCCAGTGCACCCCGTGCCGCGAGGGCACCGGCTGGATGTACCGGGTGATGCAGCGGATGGTCACCGGCAACGCGCGGTCGGACGAGATCGACATGCTGCTGCAGGTGACCAAGCAGATCGACGGCCGCAGCATCTGCGCCCTCGGCGACGCGGCCGCCTGGCCGGTCCAGGCGCTGATCCGGCATTTCCGCGACGAGATGGAGGAGCGGATCCGCGACTATCGCGACCGCGCCCATAGCCGCGAAGCTGCGGAATAGGAAGGCACCGATGCCCAAGCTGACGATTGACGGGATCGAGATCGAGGTCGAGCCGGGCACGTCGGTGCTGCAGGCCTGCGAGCGCCTCGGCATCGAGGTGCCGCGCTTCTGCTTCCACGACAAGCTCTCGGTGCCGGCGAACTGCCGCATGTGCCTGGTCGAGATGGAGAAGGCGCCGAAGCCGATCGCGTCCTGCGCGATGCCGGCCGGCGACGGCATGGTGATCAAGACGAACACCGATGTCGTGCGCGATGCGCGCCGGGGCATCATGGAGTTCCTGCTGATCAACCATCCGCTCGACTGCCCGATCTGCGACCAGGGCGGCGAGTGCGACCTGCAGGACCAGGCGGTGGCCTACGGCTTCGACCGCGGCCGCTACACCGAAGGCAAGCGCGCGGTCACCGACAAGTATCTCGGGCCGCTGATCGAGACCTTCATGACCCGGTGCATCCAGTGCACCCGCTGCATCCGCTTCATCGACGAGATCGCCGGCGTGCCGGTGCTCGGCGGCGTGAACCGCGGCGAGCACATGGAGATCACCACTTATGTCGAGCAGGCGATCGCGTCGGAGCTGTCGGGCAACCTGGTCGATGTCTGCCCGGTCGGGGCGCTGACCTCCAAGCCCTACGCCTTCAGCGCCCGGCCGTGGGAGCTGCGCAAGACCGAGAGCATCGACGTGCTCGACGCCGTCGGCTCGAACATCCGCATCGATGCCCGCGGCGGCGAGGTGATGCGCGTGCTGCCGCGCCTCAACGAGGACGTCAACGAGGAGTGGATCAGCGACAAGACCCGCTACGCCATCGACGGGCTGAAGCGCCGCCGCATCGACCGGCCCTATGTCCGGCGTGACGGCAAGCTGCAGCCGGCCAGCTGGGCCGAGGCGTTCCAGGCCATCGCCGCGAAGACTCAGCGGCTGGACGGCAAGCGCATGGCGGCGATCGCCGGCGACACCGTCGACGCCGAGGCCATGGTCGCGCTGAAGGACCTGATGACGGCGTTCGGCTCGCCGAACCTGGACTGCCGCCAGGACGGGGCGAAGCTGCCGGCCGGGCCGCGCGGCGCCTACCTGTTCAACAGCGGCCTCGCCGGGATCGAGCAGGCCGACGTCATCCTGCTGGTCGGCACCAACCCGCGCTCCGAGGCGGCGATCGTCAACGCCCGCATCCGCAAGCGCTGGCTGCGCAACGGCCTGACCGTCGGCGTGGTCGGCCCGGATGTCGACCTGACCTACCGCACCCGCCATCTCGGTGCCGGGCCGGAGACGCTGGCGGCGATCGCCGACGGCACCGACGGCTTCGCCGAGGTGCTGCGCAACGCCAAGGCGCCGCTGCTGATCGTGGGGCAGGGGGCTCTCACCCGCGAGGACGGCGCCCAGGTGCTGGCCGCCTGCCGCCGCATCGCCGAGAGCTACGGCCTGGTCCGCGACGGCTGGAACGGCTTCAACGTCCTGCACACCGCGGCGGCGCGGGTCGGCGGCCTGGATCTCGGCTTCCTGCCGGGGCCGGGCGGCCGCGACGTCCTCGGCATCCTCGACGGCGCGCAGAAGGGCGAGATCGACTTCGTCTGGCTGCTCGCGGCCGACGAGATCGACACCGGCCGGCTGGGCAAGGCCTTCGTGGTCTATCAGGGCCATCACGGCGACCGCGGCGCCCACCGCGCCGACGTGATCCTGCCGGGCGCCGCCTACACCGAGAAGAACGCCACCTACGTCAACACCGAAGGCCGCGTCCAGCAGGCCCGCATGGCGGTGTTCCCGCCGGGCGAGGCGCGCGAGGACTGGAAGATCCTGCGCGCCGCCAGCGAGGCGCTGGGCCGCAAGCTGCCCTATGACAGCCTGCGCGAGGTGCGCCAGCGCCTGGTCGCGGTGAACCCGGTCTTCGGGGCGCCGGACGTGCAGGCGCCGGGCGAGTGGGGGGCTTTCGGGGCCGAGGGCACGATGGGCACCGCGCCCTTCGTCTCGGCGGTCGAGAACTTCTACATGACGGACCCGATCAGCCGCGCCTCGGAGACGATGGCGCTGTGCATCGACGAGATCCTGGGCCAGCACAAAGCGGCGGCGGAGTAACGCGATGGACTTCTGGAGCGGATACGCCTGGCCGACGGTTCTCGTCGTCCTTCAGATCATCGCGATCATCCTGCCGCTGATCATCGTGGTGGCCTACCTGACCTATGCCGAACGCAAGGTCATGGCCGCGATGCAGCTGCGCCAGGGCCCGATGGTGGTCGGCCCCTTCGGCCTGCTGCAGCCGATCGCCGACGGCATCAAGCTGCTGAGCAAGGAGACGATCATCCCGTCCGGCGCCAACCGGATGCTGTTCATCCTGGCGCCGATGATCACCTTCTTCCTCAGCCTCGTGGCCTGGGCGGTGATCCCGTTCGATGATGGCCTGGTGCTGGCCGACATCAATGTCGGCGTGCTGTACCTGTTCGCGATCTCCTCGCTCGGCGTCTACGGCATCATCATTGCCGGCTGGGCCTCGAACTCGAAATACGCCTTCCTCGGCGGCCTGCGCTCCGCGGCGCAGATGGTGTCCTACGAAGTCTCGATCGGCTTCGTCATGATCTCCGTGCTGCTCTGCGTCGGCTCGCTCCGGATCTCCGACATCGTCCACGCGCAGCAGACGATCTGGTTCGCGATCCCGCTGCTGCCGATGTTCGTGATCTTCTTCATCTCGGCGCTGGCCGAGACCAACCGGGCGCCGTTCGACCTGCCCGAGGGCGAATCCGAGATCACCGGCGGCTTCATGGTCGAGTATTCGTCCATGACCTACGCGCTGTTCTTCCTCGGCGAATACGCCAACATGATCCTGATGAGCGGGATGACCTCCATCCTGTTCCTCGGCGGGTGGCTGCCGCCCTTCGGCTTCGCGCCGTTCACCTGGATCCCCGGCGTGATCTGGTTCGTGCTGAAGATCTTCTTCTGCCTGTTCGTCTTCATCTGGGTCCGGGCGACGCTGCCGCGCTTCCGCTACGACCAGCTGATGCGGCTGGGCTGGAAGGTGTTCCTTCCGTTCTCGCTGGCCTGGGTGGTCATCACCGCCGGCGTGCTCACCGCCTTCGGCTGGCTGCCGAACTGAAAGGCCGAGACATGGCGTTCATCGACCGCACCGCCCGCAGCCTGCTGCTCAAGGAAATCCTGGGCGGCCTGGCGCTGACCTTCAGCTACATGTTCAAGCAGAAGGCGACGCTGAACTACCCGTATGAGAAGGGCCCGCTGAGCCCGCGCTTCCGCGGCGAGCATGCGCTGCGCCGCTATCCCAGCGGCGAGGAGCGGTGCATCGCCTGCAAGCTGTGCGAGGCGATCTGCCCGGCCCAGGCCATCACCATCGAGGCCGAGCCGCGCGCCGACGGCAGCCGCCGCACGACGCGCTACGACATCGACATGACCAAGTGCATCTATTGCGGCCTGTGCCAGGAGGCCTGCCCGGTGGATGCGATCGTCGAGGGACCGAACTTCGAGTTCGCGACCGAGACGCGCGAGGAGCTTTTCTACAACAAGGAAAAGCTGCTGCAGAACGGGGACCGCTGGGAAGCGCAGATCGCCGCGAACATTGCGGTCGACGCGCCGTACCGGTAAGACCCGCCGCGCCGCCTCGCCGGGGGATTCGGCCGGGGCGGTGCCGAGAGGGGTAGAGCAACCGTGACCTCGAGCGTCCGCAGGGGACGACAGGGAGCACCGTGAGATGATCATCCAGGCCTTGGCCTTCTATATCTTCGCCGCGATCACCGTGGCCTCCGCCGTGATGGTGATCTCGGCCCGCAACTCGGTGCACTCGGTGCTGTTCCTGATCCTCGCCTTCTTCAACGCGGCGGCGCTGTTCGTGCTGATCGGGGCGGAGTTCCTGGCGATGATCCTGGTCGTCGTCTATGTCGGCGCGGTCGCGGTCCTGTTCCTGTTCGTCGTGATGATGCTGGACATCAACTTCGCCGAGCTGCGGGCCGGCTTCCTGCGCTACCTGCCGATCGGCGCGCTGATCGGCGTGGTGCTGCTGGTGGAGCTGTTCCTGCTCTACGGCTCGGGCGGCGGGCCGTCGATCCTGGCCGCGGGCGCGGCGAAGGCGGGCCCGACCAACACCGCGGCGCTGGGCCAGCTGATCTACACGCAGTATGCCTTTCCGTTCCAGGCCGCGGGCCTCGTCCTCCTGGTCGCGATGATCGGGGCGATCGTGCTGACCCTGCGCCACCGCGCCGGCGTCCGCCGCCAGGTGATTTCGCAGCAGCTCGCGCGCCGTCGCGAGGAGGTGATGGTGATCAAGAAGATCGGCACCGGGGAAGGGGCCTGACGCCATGACGATCGGACTCGGGCACTACCTCGTCCTCGCGGCGATCCTGTTCACGCTCGGCATCTTCGGCGTGTTCCTGAACCGCAAGAACGTCATCGTCATCCTGATGTCGGTCGAGCTGATGCTGCTCGCCGTCAACATCAACCTCGTCGCCTTCTCGGTCGCCCTCGGCGACCTGGTGGGGCAGGTGTTCGCGCTGTTCGTGCTGACCGTCGCCGCCGCCGAGGCGGCGATCGGCCTCGCGATCCTCGTCGTCTACTTCCGCAACCGCGGCTCGATCGCGGTTGAGGACATCAACATGATGAAGGGCTGAGGCGCCCCCGATGGACATCGCAGCAATCTTCCTGCCGCTGGCCGGCTTCCTGATCGCAGGACTGTTCGGCCGCCTCATCGGTGACCGCGCCTCGATGGCCGTGACGACGCTCGCCGTCTGCGTCGCCGCGCTCATCTCCTGGTGGCTGTTCTTCGACGTCGCCATCGACGGCAACGTCCGCACCCACTCGCTGCTGCTGTGGATCAGCAGCGGCACCTTCGTCGCCGACTGGGCGCTGAAGTTCGACACGCTGACCGCCGTGATGCTGATCGTGGTGAACACCGTCTCCGCGATGGTGCACATCTACTCGATCGGCTACATGTCGCACGACCACTCCAAGCCGCGCTTCTTCGCCTATCTCAGCCTGTTCACCTTCGCCATGCTGATGCTGGTGACGGCGGACAACCTGATCCAGCTGTTCTTCGGCTGGGAGGGCGTCGGCCTGGCCTCCTACCTGCTGATCGGCTTCTGGTACGAGAAGGAGAGCGCCCGCGCCGCCGCGGTGAAGGCGTTCCTGGTCAACCGCGTCGGTGACTTCGGCTTCGCGTTGGGCATCTTCGCCGTCTACAAGATCTTCGGCACGGTGCGGTACGAGGAGATCTTCGCCGCCGCCCCGCACATGGTCGATGCCCGGATCAACTTCCTGGGCATGGACCTGCCGGCCCTGACCACCGCCTGCCTGCTGCTGTTCGTCGGCGCCATGGGCAAGTCGGCCCAGCTGGGCCTGCACACCTGGCTGCCGGACGCGATGGAGGGCCCGACCCCGGTCTCGGCCCTGATCCACGCGGCCACCATGGTCACCGCCGGCGTGTTCATGCTGTCGCGCATGTCACCGCTGTTCGAATACGCCCCGGACGCGCTGGCCGTGGTCTGCGTCATCGGCGCGCTGACCGCCTTCGTCGCCGCGACGATCGGCCTGACCCAGTTCGACATCAAGCGGGTCATCGCCTATTCGACGATGAGCCAGCTCGGCTACATGTTCTTCGCCATCGGCGTCTCGGCCTACCAGGCAGCGATCTTCCACCTGATGACGCACGCCTTCTTCAAGGCGCTGCTGTTCCTCGGCGCCGGCTCGGTGATCCACGCCATGGGCGGCGAGCAGGACATGCGCAAGATGGGCGGGATCTGGCGGCTGATCCCCTGGACCTACGCCCTGATGTGGATCGGCAGCCTGGCGCTGGCCGGTATCGGCATCCCCGGCGTGTTCGGCTTCGCCGGCTTCTACTCCAAGGACATGATCCTCGAGGCCGCCTGGGCCGCGCATAGCGGCGTCGGCAACCTGGCCTACTGGCTCGGCGTCATCGCCGCGCTGATGACCGCCTTCTACAGCGGCCGCCTGCTGTTCCTGACCTTCCACGGCAAGCCGCGCGCCGACCATCACACCATGGACCACGCGCATGAATCGCCGCCGGTGATGCTGATCCCGCTGCTGATCCTCGGGGTCGGCGCGGTGCTGGCCGGCGTGATCGGCTTCGACATCTTCGTCGGCGACGGCCGCGAGCACTTCTGGCGCGAGGCGATCCTGGTGCTGCACGGCCAGGACAGCATCGAGGCGGCGCACCACGCGCCGGAATGGGTCAGCCTGCTGCCGCTGCTGGCCGGCCTGGTCGGCCTCGGGCTCTCCTGGCTGTTCTACATCCAGTCGCCGGGCCTGCCGGGCGCGGTGGTGCGGGCGTTCAAGCCGATCCACCAGCTGTTCTTCCGCAAGTGGTACTTCGACGAGATCTACGACGCCGTCTTCGTCAAGCCGGCCTTCGTCCTGGGTCGCGTCTTCTGGAAGGGTGGCGACGGCGCGATCATCGACCGGCTGGGGCCGGACGGCGTCGCCGCCACCTCGATCGGCATCGCCCGCAAGGCCAGCCGGCTCGAGAGCGGATATGTCTACCACTATGCCTTCGTCATGGTGATCGGCGTGGTCGCGCTGGTCTCCTGGTATGTCTTCGGCGGCCGGATCTGAGGGTGACCCATGGGTAATTGGCCGATCCTCTCGCTCGCCACCTTCCTGCCGCTGGTCGGCGCAGCCCTGATCCTGCTGCTGGCCCGGGGCAGCGAGGCCGCCGTGGCCGCCACCTCGCGCTGGGTGGCGCTGTGGACCACGCTGGTCACCTTCGCCCTTTCGGTCGCCGTCTGGCTCGGCTTCGACCCCTCGGTGGTCGGCTTCCAGATGGAAGAGAAGGTGGCGTGGTTCCCGGACCTCAACATCGCCTACCACATGGGCGTGGACGGCATCTCGGTGCTGTTCGTCGTCCTCTCGGCGTTCCTGATGCCGATCTGCATCCTCGCCAGCTGGGAGAGCATCCACAGCCGGGTCAAGGAGTACATGGTCTCGTTCCTGATCCTCGAGACCATGATGATCGGCATGTTCTGCGCGCTCGACTACGTGCTGTTCTACGTCTTCTTCGAAGGCGTGCTGATCCCGATGTTCGTGATCATCGGCATCTGGGGCTCGGGCGAGCGCCGCATCTATGCCGCCTTCAAGCTGTTCCTGTTCACGCTGCTCGGCTCGGTGCTGATGCTGGTGGCGCTGCTGGCGATGTATGTCCAGGCCGGCACCACCGACATCCCGACCCTGCTGGCGACCGACTTCAACTACAACATGCAGATCTGGCTGTGGCTGGCCATGTTCGCCTCCTTCGCCGTGAAGGTGCCGATGTGGCCGGTGCACACCTGGCTGCCGGACGCGCATGTGGAAGCGCCCACCGCGGGCTCGGTGATCCTGGCCGGCGTGCTGCTGAAGATGGGCGGCTACGGCTTCCTGCGCTTCTCGATCCCGATGCTGCCGGAGGCGACGGCGCTCTTGACGCCGCTGGTCTACGGCCTGTCGATCGTCGCGGTCATCTACACCTCCCTCGTCGCCCTGGCGCAGGAGGACATGAAGAAGATGATCGCCTATTCCTCGATCGCGCATATGGGCTTCGTCACCGCCGGCATGTTCTCGCTGACTCAGCAGGGCGTCGAGGGCTCGATCTTCCAGATGCTCAGCCACGGCGTGGTCTCGTCGGCGCTCTTCCTCTGCGTCGGCGTGGTCTATGACCGGCTGCACACCCGCGAGATCGCGCGTTACGGCGGCCTGGCCACCAACATGCCGAAATACGCCGTGTTCTTCATGATCATGCTGCTCGGCTCGGTCGGCCTGCCGGCCACCTCGGGCTTCGTCGGCGAGTTCATGATCATGCTCGGCCTGTTCCAGGTGAACACCTGGGTCGCGACCCTGGTCGCCACCGGCCTGATCCTGGGCGCCACCTACATGCTGCTGCTGTACCGCAAGGTCATCTTCGGCGAGATCACCCGCGACGACGTGCGGAAGATGACTGACCTCAGCCCGCGCGAGATCTGCCTCTTCGTGCCGCTGGCGATCGTCGTGATGTGGATGGGCATCTACCCGTCCAGCTTCCTGAACGTGATGTCGGTCTCGGTCGACCACCTCGTCACCCAATACCACGCCGATCTCGGCCGCGCCGACGCGGTCGCGGTGGCCGTCCGCTGATCCGGGGATCCGATCCATGGTGTCTCTTCCCGATCTGATGCCGGCCCTGCCGGAGATCTTCCTGGCCTGTGCCGGCATGGCGCTGCTGCTGATCGGTGTCTTCCTGGGCGAGAAGTCGACCCGGATCGTCGCCTCGCTGGCGGTGATGTCCTTCATCATCGCCGGCGCGCTGCTGGTGATGGGGCAGGGCGGCCGGGCCGTGACCTTCAACGGCATGTTCGTGGCCGACGGCTTCGCCGTCTTCATGAAGATCCTGGTCCTGGTCGGCTCGGCGCTCGCCCTGATCCTCTCGCTCGACTACATCGAGCATGAGGGCATGTCGCGCTTCGAGTATCCGGTGCTGTTCGTGCTGGCCACGGTCGGCATGATGCTGATGATCAGCGCCAACAACCTGATCTCGCTGTATCTCGGCCTCGAGCTGCAGAGCCTGTCGCTCTACGTCGTCGCCGCCTTCAACCGGGATTCGGAGCGGTCGAGCGAGGCCGGGCTGAAGTACTTCGTGCTCGGCGCCCTGTCCTCGGGCCTGCTGCTGTACGGCACCTCGCTGGTCTACGGCTTCCTCGGCACCACCAGCTTCGACGCCCTGGCCCAGGCCCTGTCCGGCCAGTCCGCTGCCGGCGGCGTGCTGGGCGGCACCCAGATGGGCGTAATCATCGGCGTGGTGTTCATCTGCGCCGCCCTGGCCTTCAAGGTCTCGGCCGTGCCGTTCCACATGTGGACGCCGGACGTCTATGAGGGCGCCCCGACCCCGGTCACCGCCTTCTTCGCGGTGGCGCCGAAGGTGGCGGCCATGGCGCTGTTCGTCCGCGTGCTGGTCGAGCCGTTCGGCCACCTGACCAGCCAGTGGCAGCAGATCATCGTCGTCGCCTCGGCCCTGTCGATGATCCTCGGCTCCTATGCCGCGATCGCGCAGACCAACATCAAGCGGCTGATGGCGTATTCCTCGATCGGCCATGTCGGCTTCGCCCTGCTCGGCCTCGCCGCCGGCACCCAGCAGGGCATCACCGGCGTCATCGTCTACATGGCGATCTATGTGCCGATGAGCCTGGGCGCCTTCGCCGTGATCCTGTCGATGCGCATCAACGGCAAGCAGGTCGAGGGCATCCAGGACCTCGCCGGTCTCGGCAAGACCAGCCCCGGCCTGGCCTTCGCGCTCGTGATCATGATGTTCTCGATGGCCGGCATCCCGCCGCTGGCCGGGTTCTTCGCCAAGCTCTACGTCTTCAAGGCGGTGATCGAGCAGCAATTCTACGTGTTGGCGGTGATCGGCGTGCTGGCCAGCGTGGTGTCGGCGGTCTACTACCTGAAGATCATCCGGGTGATGTATTTCGACGAGCCGAAGGTCGCCTTCGACAAGCCGGAAGGCGCCGCGATCCCGGCCATCCTCACCGTCTCGACCCTGTTCATCGTGGTGTTCTGGCTGCTGCCGGCGCCGCTGACCGGGGCAGCCCAGGCGGCCGCGGCCAGCCTGTTCGGGGGCTGATTGGCGGACGCTCCGTCCCTGGTCACGCTGCCGGAAGGCTGGCGGCTCGACGCGCGGGACAGCGTCGGCAGCACCAATGACGAGGCGCGGGCGCTCGCCGCGGCGGGCGCCCCGCACGGCACCATCGTTTGGGCCAGGCGGCAGGAGGCGGGTAGGGGCCGCCGCGGCCGCTCCTGGTTCTCGCGCGAGGGCAACCTGACCTGCTCGGCCATCCTGCGGCCGCAGGTGCCGTTCAGCCGGGCGGGGGAACTGACCTTCGTGGTCGGCGTCGCCGTGGCCGATGCGGTGGCGAGCTTCGGGCTCGAGCCGAAGCTGAAATGGCCGAACGACGTGCAGATCGCCGGCGACAAGCTGGCCGGCATCCTGCTGGAGGCCGCGGTCGCCCCGGATCGATCGGTTGACTGGATCGTCGCCGGCGTTGGCCTGAACGTCGCCCATCACCCGCAGCTGGCCGACTACGCCGCCACCAGCCTGCATGCCGCCGGCGCCAAGGACGCGACGGTCGAGGCGGTGCTTCAGCGGCTGGCCGCGGGGCTGGACCGGCATCTGGCGGAGTGGCGGGCCGAAGGCTTCGACGCCACCCGGGCGGCCTGGCTGGGCCGCGCCGTCGGCCTCGGCGCCCGCATCACGGTGCGGCTGGAGACCGAGACGCTGGTGGGCGTGTTCGAGCATATCGACCCGACCGGCGCTCTGATCTTGCGCACCGACACCGGCCGGCACAGCATCACCGCAGGCGACGTCTTCTTCGGGAGGGGCTGAGATGCTTCTCGCCATCGATGCGGGCAACACCAACATCGTCTTCGCGGTGTTCGACGGGGCCCAACAGAAGGGCCAGTGGCGTATCGCCACAGACAGCCGCCGCACTTCGGACGAATACGCGGTCTGGCTGGTCTCGCTGATGGCGATGCGCGGGCTGCGGCCGGTCGACGTCACCCGCTCGATCCTGTCCAGCGTGGTGCCGGCCGCCACCTTCAACCTGGCCAAGCTGTGCCGCGACCATTTCGGCACCGACCCGATGCGCGTCGGCGACCCGTCGATCGAGCTCGGCATCAGGAACCTGCTGCTGAACCCGCGCGAGGCCGGCGCCGACCGCCTGGTCAACGCCGTCTCCGCCGGCGCCAGCTATCCGAAGCCGCTGATCGTGGTCGATATCGGCACCGGCACCACCTTCGACGTGGTCAACGCCGATGGCGATTTCGTCGGCGGCATCATCGCCCCGGGACCCCAACTGGCGCTCGACGCGTTGCACAAGGTGGCGGCCCAGCTGCCGAAGGTCGAGATCGTGCGGCCGGACCGGGTGATCGGCCCCGGCACCATCCCGGCCATGCAGTCGGGCATGTTCTGGGGCTATCTCAGCATGATCGAAGGCCTGATCACCCGCATCAAGGCCGAGCTGTCGCCGACCGGAACGCCGCCGGTCACGGTGATCACCACGGGCGGCCTGGGTAGCGTTTTCGCCCAGGCGACCGATATGATCGACCACATCGACAGCGAACTGACCCTGCGCGGACTGCGCCTCATCTACGAGCGAAACGCCACCACATGAATGCATCCCCCGCGGCCAGCGCCAACGGCCCCGACGACGCCCTCTACTTCCTGCCGCTCGGCGGCGCCGGCGAGATCGGGATGAACCTGTATCTCTACGGTCACGCGGGCCGCTGGCTGATGGTCGATTGCGGGGTGACCTTCGCCGACGAATCGGTGCCGGGCGTCGACCTGATCGTGCCCGATCCGGTGTTCATCGAGCAGCGGCGTGACAAGCTGCTGGGCCTCGTCGTCACCCACGCGCATGAGGATCATATCGGCGCCATCACGCTCTTGTGGCCTGACCTGCGCTGCCCGATCTACGCCACGCCCTTCACCGCTGCGGTGCTGCGGATCAAGCTGCGCGAGACCGATTTCGCCGACCGGGTGCCGATCATCGAGGTGCCGCTGGGCGGCGATGTCGAGATCGGCCCGTTCGGCGTCGGCTTCATCACCATGACCCATTCGGTGCCGGAGCCGAATGCCCTGGTGATCCGTACCCGGCACGGCAACGTCATCCATACCGGCGACTGGAAGCTGGACCCGGCGCCGCAGATCGGCGCCGTGACCGACGAGGCCAAGCTGCGCCGGCTCGGCGAGGAGGGCGTGGTCGCGGTGATGGGCGACAGCACCAACGCCCTCAACCCCGGCCGCTCCGGCTCCGAGGAGGATGTGCGCAAGGGGCTGGCCGAGGTGATCGCGGCGCAGCCGAACCGCGTCGTCGTCACCTGCTTCTCCTCCAACGTCGCGCGCATCCACAGCGTGGCGCTGGCGGCGCAGGCGGCCGGGCGGCAATGCGCCCTGGTCGGCCGGTCGCTGTGGAAGATCATGGAGGCGGCGCAGAGTACCGGCTACATGACCGACCTGCCGGAGCCCTTCGTGCGCGAGGACCAGGCCGGCTACATCCCGCGCGACAAGATCGTGCTGATCTGCACCGGCAGCCAGGGCGAGGCGCGGTCGGCCCTGTCCCGCATCGCCGGCGACAGCCACCCGCACATCACGCTGGAGGCCGGCGACACGGTGATCTTCTCGGCCCGCGAGATCCCGGGCAACGAGAAGGCGATCGGCCGGGTGCAGAACGCGCTGGTCGGCGCGGGCGTCACCCTGATCACGCCGGACGACGCCAATGTCCATTGCTCCGGCCATCCGGCGCGGGACGAGCTGACCACGCTCTACCAGTGGCTGAAGCCGCAGGCGGTGGTGCCGGTGCATGGCGAGGAGCGGCACATGCGCGCCCATGCGGCGCTGGCCGAGGCCGGGCAGGTGAAGCAGACCCTGATCCCGCGCAACGGCGCCCTGATCCGCCTGGCGCCGGGGCCGCTGGAGATCGTCGACAATGTCGAGCACGGCAAGCTGGCGCTGGACGGGCACCATCTGGTGCCGATCGGCGGCGAGGCGATCCGCGACCGCCAGCGCATCATCCACAATGGCGCCGCGGTGGTGACGCTGGTGCTGGACCGCGACGGCCGCCTGGCCGCCGACCCGAAGGTGGCGCTGCTGGGCATCGAGGACGCCGAGGACCAGGCCGACAGCGAGGCCGAGGTGGCGGAGGAGGTGCGCCAGGCGATTGGATCCCTGCCGCGGGCCCAGCGCAACGACGACACCGCGATCACCGAGGCGGCGCGGGTGACGGTGCGGCGCACGATCCGCAACTGGCACGGCAAGAAGCCGGTCACCGAAGTGCATCTGGTGCGGCTGTAAGGGGACGGCGGACGCCTCCCTTTCCTGTCATTGCCGGGCTTGACCCGGCAATCCAGGGACCACCCGGAGCGGCATCGATATCTCTGGATGCCCGGGTCAAGCCCGGGCATGACACTATGGGTTAGGGCAGGGACCAGCCCGGAGGGAGCGCAGCATGATCGGCCGCCTCAACCACGTCGCCATCGCCGTGCCGGACCTGCCGGCCGCCGTGGCGCTCTATGGCGGGACGCTGGGGGCGGAGGTGTCGGCGCCGGTCGACCTGCCGGAGCACGGCGTCACCACCGTCTTCGTCACCCTGCCCAACACCAAGATCGAGCTGCTGCACCCGCTGGGCGAGGCCTCGCCGATCGCGAAGTTCCTGGAGCGCAACCCGAAGGGCGGCATCCATCACCTGTGCTACGAGGTCGAGGACATCCGCGCGGCCCGCGACCGGCTGGTGGCCGCCGGCCTGCGCGTGCTGGGCGACGGCGAGCCGAAGATCGGCGCCCATGGCAAGCCGGTCCTGTTCCTGCACCCCGCCGACCTGGCCGGCACCCTGACCGAGATCGAGCAGGTCTGACGTTCCAATCGGCCTTTCCCGCAAAAACGCCGTCATTGCGAGGAGGCGAAGCCGACGAAGCAATCCATCGGGCCGTGCAAGCTGCGGCATGGATTGCTTCGCTGCGCTCGCAATGACGATCCTTTGCATCGGTTGAGCCCCCGTGCAGACCGGCCAGGACGAAAAGCCCCATGCCTCCGGCCGGTCCGGACGGGTAAGGAGAGGGAATATTCCGGGAGGGAACGCATGGGCCTGGTCAGCGGCATCGTCGTCTTCGTCATCATCTGGTGGACCGTGATCTTCGCAGTCCTGCCCTGGGGCGTGCGGCCCGAGGTCGACGACGCACAGCCGGGCCATCAGGTCGGGGCGCCGGCCAATCCGCGGATCTGGCGCAAGGTGCTGATCACCACGGCCATCACCGTCGTGCTATGGGTGGTGATCGATGTCCTCATCACCGAGAACGTCTTCTCCTTCCGGGACTGGGCGGAATCATGGACGAAAGCGCAGCAGTGACGGACCCGGCGCCGCTGAAGGGTTATTGTGCCGTCGCCGACCGCGACCCGTTGCACAAGGCCTATCACGACACCGAATACGGCTTCCCGGCCCGCGACGACGCGGTGCTGTTCGAGCGGCTGATCCTCGAGATCAACCAGGCCGGCCTGTCCTGGGATCTCATGCTCAAGAAGCGCGAGACCTTCCGCCGCGCCTATGCCGGCTTCGACATCGACAAGGTCGCGGCCTTCGATGATGCGGACCGAGCCCGGCTGCTGGCCGATCCCGGGGTGATCCGCAACCGGCTGAAGGTCGACGCCGCGATCGAGAACGCCAAAAGGCTGCAGGTGATCCGGGAAAGCCATGGCAGCTTCGCCGCCTGGCTCGACGCCCATCACCCGCTGACCAAGGCGGAATGGGTGAAGCTGTTCAAGAAGACCTTCCGCTTCACCGGCGGCGAGATCGTCAACGAATTCCTGATGAGCCTGGGCTACCTGCAGGGCACGCACCATCCCGGCTGCCCGGTCTATGACACGATCCTGAAGCTCGACCCGCCCTGGCTGCGCGGGGCCTAGCCGCCGTCCGGCCGGCCCCGGCGCCGCCTCAATCGACCCAGCGCACCCGGTCGGAGTCGAGCAGGCGGCGGGCGGCGTCCGACATGGTCAGGCCGCCGCGCACCGCGGCGTCCATCGCCGCCTCCTTCTCCCGGACCGTCGACAGCCGCTCGACCACGGCCGCCAGGCGCTCCCGTGGGATCACCACCACGCCGTCGAGGTCGCCGACCAGGACGTCCCCGGCATCGACCCTCACCCCGCCGACGACGACCGGCAGCCCGGCCGTGCCCGGCCCCTGCCGCGTCGGCGAGTTCGGGGTGATGCCGGCGGCGAACACCGGCAGCCCGACCTGGCGCAGCCCGGCCAGGTCACGCACCAGCCCGTCGGTCACCACCGCCACGGCGCCCTTGTTGCGCGCCATGCCGGCGACCAGGTCGCCGATCACCGCCGTGCCGTCATAACCGCCGGTGGCGCAGACCAGCACATCGCCCGGCCCGGCGATGTCGAGCGCGGCGAACACCGCCAGGTTGTCGGCCGGGCCGCAGTCGCAGGTGACCGCAACCCCGACGAAGCCGGCGGGATCGACCGGCTTGATCCGGTGATGCAGCGCCCCCGACCCGTCCATGGCGTCGACGGCGAAGCCGGTCTGGATGCCGCGCAGCGCCTCGACCAGGGCCGGGTCCGGCCGGGGAAAGCGGCGGCGGACCGTCAGCAGCGGCGGATCGTCGATCATGGCGCACCCCATTTGGCGACGGGTCCAACAACCCCGGCAAACGCTATACTGCCCGGCAAAAGCAAGACAATAGGGAGGACATCATGCGGCTGATCGGACCCAAGCCCCTGACGGGCATCGTCGAGCGGATCTTCGCGGCCGGCGGCTGCGGGGCGGAGGAGGCGGGGCGCATCGCCCGCCATCTGGTCGACAGCAACCTCTGCGGCCATGACTCGCATGGCGTGGTGCGCACCCGGCGCTATATCGACTTCCTGCGCGCCGGCACGGTCTTCCCCGGCCGCAGCGCCGAGCTGGTGTTCGACGGCGGCAGCCTGCTGGTCGTCGACGGGCAGTTCGGCTTCGGCCAGACCATCGGCGAGCAGGCGATGGATCTGCTGGCCGGGCGCGCCAAGGCGAATGGCATCGCGCTGGCCACCATCCGCCGGTCCGGCCATCTCGGCCGGCTGGGTGACTGGGCCGAGCGGCTGGCGGGGCAGGGCCTGGTGTCGCTGCATTTCCTGAACACCACCGGCCTCGGCCTGATGGTGACGCCCTTCGGCGGCAGCGACCGGCGGCTGTCGCCCAGCCCCATGGCGATCTGCGTGCCGGTCGAGGGCCGCGACCCGATCCTGCTCGACATCACCACCGCCATGACCGCCGAGGGCAAGCTGCTGGTGGCGAAGAACAAGGGCGAGGCGGTCGCGCCGGGCGTTATCGTCGACAAGGCCGGCCGGCCGACGACCGATCCGGCCGATTTCTACGCCGGCGGCGCGATCCTGCCCTTCGGCGGGCACCGGGGCGCCGGCCTCAACATCCTGACCGACATCCTGTCCGGCGCGCTGTCGGGCGGCGGCTGCACCGCCCCCGGCGTCACGGTGCTGGAGAACACCATGACCAGCATCGCCATCGACGTGACCCGGCTGCCGGACCGCGACGCCTATGCGGCGGAGATCCTGCGCTTCTGCGGCTGGGTAAAGGAGTCGCCGCCGGCCGATCCGGCAGCGCCGGTGCTGCTGCCGGGCGAGGTCGAAGCCATGATCCGCCGGCACCGTGCCGCCGAAGGCATCCCGATCGACGACGCGACCTGGGGCGACATCTGCGCTGCGGCAGTCTCTGTCGGTCTTTCTGGAGCGGATATCGACGCCATGGTGCCGGGCCCGAGGCCTTAGCCTGGAAGCCCGGCCAGTACGGGGCGGGCCAATAAACGGGTCGCCCCCGCTCTTGTATCGGTGCACAAAAAAACGGCAGGGCCGAAGCGCCTGCCGGTCGAAAACCTGTCTTATTAATTGTGTCCGGCGGACTTACGTCCTGCCGTCACTCCCGACAGTTTCCTCCCTAAACTCGAGCCTGCCCTTGTCATTGCTTTTGTTCAGGCGAGGCGGACCTTAGCGAGGTTGAACGCGGCTGTCACGCAGAATCGCATGCCCCCCATGCGGTCAGATCAGAGCAAATTTGCACACAAACAAAATCGCCAGGATCGCCACCGCCGGGTGGATGTCCCGCACACGTCCCGCGAGTGCTTTAATGCCCACATAGGTGATGAAGCCGAAGGCTATTCCGTGGGCGATTGAGTAGGTCAGCGGCATCGCGATGGCGCAGACCACCGCGGGCACGAACTCGGTCGCATCCTCCCAGTCGATCTCGGCCAGGCCGCGCACCATCAGGCAGGCGACGAACAGCAGGGCCGGGGCGGTGGCGAAGGCCGGGATGCTGGTGGCCAGCGGCGCCAGGAACAGGCACAGCAGGAACAGGATGGCGACCACCACCGCGGTCAGCCCGGTGCGGCCGCCGGCATTCACCCCGGCCGCGCTCTCGATATAGCTGGTGACGGTCGAGGTGCCGAGGGCCGAGCCCAGGCAGGCCATGGTGCTGTCGGCCAGGAGGGCCTTGCGCAGCCGCGGCAGCCGGCCCTGCGCGTCGAGCAGGCCGGCGCGGTGGGCGACGCCGATCAGCGTGCCGGCATTGTCGAACAGGTCGACGAACAGGAAGGCGAAGACGATGCTGATCAGCCCGACATGCACCGCGCCCGACAGGTCGAGCTGCAGGAAGGTCGGGGCCAGCGATGGCGGCAGGTCGACGATGCCGTTGAACTGCGACACGCCCAGCAGGATGCCGGCCACGGTGACGCCGAGGATGGCGATGATGATCGCGCCGGTGACCCGCAGCGCCACCAGCGCCGCCATGACGATGAAGCCGATCGCCGCCAGGATCGTCGGCACGGCGTGCAGGTTGCCGATGCCGACCATGGTCGCCGGGTTGGCGGCGATGATGCCGGCGTTCTGCAGCGCGATGATGCCGAGGAACAGGCCGATGCCGGCCGAGATCGCCATCTTCAGCGACCGCGGGATGCTGTTCACGATCGCCTCCCGGACCGGCAGGATGCTGATCACCAGGAACAGCACGCCGGACAGGAACACGGCGCCCAGCGCGACCTGCCAGGAATAGCCCATCTGCCCGACCACGGTGTAGGCGAAATAGGCATTCAGCCCCATGCCCGGTGCCATCGCGATCGGGTAGTTGGCGTAGAAGCCCATGAAGGCCGACGCCGCCGCCGACGCCAGGCAGGTGGCCACGAACACGGCGCCGTGGTCCATCCCGGTGGTGGCCAGGATCTGCGGGTTGACGAAGATGATGTAGGCCATCGTCAGGAACGTGGTCGCACCCGCGAGAATTTCGGTGCGCACCGTGGTGCCGTGTTCGGACAGTCCGAACAGACGCTCGAGCATGATGCTGACCCCCCGCGGTCATCGCATGTGAAGGAATTGCGGCAATTATCGGGAGATTCGACGGCCCGCGGAACCCCGCATGGACAGGCTGCCGGTCCTTCCCTAAAGTCGCGCGCCTGTGTTTCTCAACGGTTCCAGACGGAAGCCCGCTCGATGCGCCTGTCCCAGTTCTTCCTGCCCACCCTGAAGGAGAATCCCGCCGAGGCGCAGATCGTGTCGCACCGGCTGATGCTGCGCGCCGGCATGATGCGGCAGGAGGCGGCGGGCATCTACGCCTGGCTGCCGCTGGGCTTCCGGGTGCTGAAGAAGATCGAGCAGGTGGTGCGCGAGGAACAGGACCGCTTCGGCTGCCAGGAACTGCTGATGCCGACGATCCAGCCGGCCGACCTGTGGCGCGAGAGCGGCCGCTACGACGATTACGGCAAGGAGATGCTGCGCATCCGCGACCGGCATGACCGCGACATGCTGTTCGGCCCGACCAATGAGGAGATGATCACCGACATCTTCCGGTCGTCGGTGAAGAGCTACAAGCAGCTGCCGCAGCTGCTCTACCACATCCAGTGGAAGTTCCGGGACGAGGTGCGCCCCCGCTTCGGCGTGATGCGCGGCCGCGAGTTCCTGATGAAGGACGCCTACAGTTTCGACATCGATTACGACTCCGCACGGCGGTCGTACAACAAGTTCTTCGTCTGCTATCTCAGCACCTTCGCCCGGCTGGGATTGAAGGCGGTGCCGGTGAAGGCCGACACCGGCCCGATCGGCGGCGATCTGAGCCACGAGTTCCAGATCCTGGCCGAGACCGGCGAGAGCCAGGTCTATGTCGACCCGCGCCTCTTGGAGCTGGACACCGAGGCCCGCCAGCTCGGCCCCGATGACGACCTGGCCGCCTTCGTCGACCGCGTCACCGGCCTCTACGCCGCGGCGGACGAGATGCACGACCCGGCCAAGTGCCCGCTGCCGGAGGCCGAGCTGCAGACCCGGCGCGGCATCGAGGTCGGCCACATCTTCTATTTCGGCACCAAGTACTCGGCGCCGATGGGCGCGACCGTGGCCGGGCCGGACGGCACGCCGCGGCCGGTCGAGATGGGCAGCTACGGCATCGGCGTGTCGCGCCTGGTCGGCGCCATCATCGAGGCCAGCCACGACGACGCCGGCATCATCTGGCCGGATGCGGTGGCGCCCTTCGATGTCGGACTGATCAACCTCAAGCCGGGCGACGCGACCTGCGACGCGGCGGCCCAGGACCTGTATCAGCGCTTCCGCACCGCCGGCCTCGACCCGCTCTACGACGATCGCGACGAGCGGGCGGGGGCGAAGTTCGCCGAGATGGACCTGATCGGCCTGCCCTGGCAGGTGGTGATCGGCCCGCGCGGCGCCGCCAACGGCATGGCCGAGATCAAGCGCCGCGCCACCGGCGAGAAGATCGAGCTGCCGCTCGACGCGGTGGTGGCGCGGATCAAGGGCTGAGCCGGTTGGAGAGATCGACCCCGATGCCCAGACACTTCCTGTCATTCCCGGGCTTGACCCGGCAATCCAGAGGGTGTCGACAGCTTCTGGATGCCCGGGTTAAGCCCGGGCATGACAGTCGGGGGAACATCCTCTCGCATCCGGTGGTTTGACCTCCGCCCATGTTCAACGCCTTCGAACGGAAAGTCGCCTTCCGCTACCTGCGGGCCCGCAGGAAGGAAGGCTTCATCTCCGTCATCGCCGGCTTCTCCTTCGCCGGCATCCTGCTGGGCGTGGCGACGCTGATCATCGTCATGTCGGTGATGAACGGCTTTCGCGCCCAGCTGGTGGACCGTGTGCTGGGCCTCGATGCCCATCTCAAGGTCAGCGCCGCGGCCGGCGCCGGGATCCCGGATTACGGGCCGCTGGCGGACAGGCTGCGCCAGGTGCCGGGCGTGACGCGGGTGTCGCCGGTGATCGAGGACCAGGCGCTGGTCAGCCGGGAGTCCGACTTCACCAGTTTCCAGGGCGCCCCGGCGGCGGTGGAGGGTGTCGACCCGACGGATTTCCTCGGCCGCCCGGCGATCGCCCGGTCGATCCTGATCGACAAGCCGGAGGATTTCTCCGGCACCGACGGCATCGCCATCGGCAGCGGCCTGGCCGCCCAGTTCGGCGTCCGGCTGGGCGACGAGCTGACGCTGGTCACGCCGCATTTCAACCGCACCGCCTTCGGGTCGGTGCCGCGGGCCAAGACCTACACCGTGGTCGCGATCTTCACCACCGGGCTGCAGGAGCCGGATGCCGCGACCGTCTACATGCCGCTCGCGGCGGCGCAGCAGCTGTTCCAGATGAAGGACCAGGCCGGCGGCCTCGACATCTTCACCACCGATCCGGAGCGGCTGGACGCGGTGCGGGCGAAGGTGGCGGAGATCGCCGGGCCGGACCTCAAGGTGACGGACTGGCGCGACGCCAACGCCACGATCTTCACGGCGCTGCAGGTCGAGCGCAGCGTGATGTTCGTCATCCTGACGCTGATCATCCTGGTGGCCGCCTTCAACATCATCTCCAGCCTCGTGATGCTGGTGAAGGACAAGGGCGGTGACATCGCCATCTTGCGCACCATGGGCGCCTCGCGCGGATCGATCCTGCGCATCTTCTTCCTGGCCGGCGCCACCATCGGCCTGGTCGGCACCCTGGCCGGGCTGGCGCTGGGCCTCGGCCTCGCCGCTAATATCGACGCCATCCGCATCTGGCTGCAGGGCGTGCTCGGCCCCGACACCTTCGCCGCCGAGTTCAGCTTCCTGGCCTCGCTGCCGGCCCTGGTCGATCCGGGGCAGGTGGTCGCGGTCTGCCTGCTGGCCGTCGGCCTGACCTTCCTGGCCTCGATCTTCCCGGCCTGGCGGGCCGCCCGGCTCGATCCGGTGGAGGCCCTGCGCTATGAGTGACGCCGCCATGAGCAACGCCGCCGAGGTCCTGCGCCTCGAAGGGATCAGACGCAGCTTCCACCAGGGCGAGATCCGGCTGGACGTGCTGCGCGGCGCCGAGCTGTCGCTGGCCGGAGGCGAGATCGTCGCCCTCGTTGGCCCCAGCGGCGCCGGCAAGTCGACCCTGCTGCACATTGCCGGCCTGCTGGAGCAGCCGGATGGCGGCACCATCACCATCGCCGGCCAGCGCTGTGACGGGCTGGGCGACGGGCCGCGCACGGCGCTGCGCCGCTCCGCCATCGGCTTCGTCTACCAGTTCCACCACCTGCTGCCGGAGTTCAGCGCCATCGAGAATGTGGTGCTGCCGCAGATGATCGCCGGCCGCTCCCGCGCTGAGGCCCGCCAGCGGGGGCGGGAGCTGCTGGCCCGGGTCGGCCTGGCCGGCCGGCTGGAGCATCGTCCGGCCCAGCTGTCGGGTGGCGAGCAGCAGCGCGTCGCCATCGCCCGGGCGCTGGCCAACGCGCCGAAGGTGCTGATCGCCGACGAGCCGACCGGCAATCTCGACCACACCACCTCGGAGGCGGTGTTCGAGATGCTGCTGGACGTCGTGCGATCGACCGGCGTCGGCGCCCTGATCGCGACCCACAACCTGGAGCTGGCCGAGCGCATGGACAGGGTGGTGGAGATGCGCGACGGCGTGCTGGTGGGGCGTTGATGTTCAACGCCTTCGAACGCGCCGTCGCCTTCCGCTACCTGCGGGCCCGCCGCGGCCAGGGCTTCGTCTCGCTGATCGCCGGCTTCTCACTGCTCGGCATCATCATCGGCGTCGCCACGCTGATCACCGTCACCTCGGTGATGAACGGCTTCCAGACCGAGCTGCTGGCCCGGTTCCTCGGCTTCAACGCCCATGTCAGCGTCGTGCCGCTGGGCGGCCGCGACATGGCCGACTATCAGGCGCGGGCCGACCGGCTGCGCGGGGTCGACGGCGTCACCAGGGTGATCCCGGTGGCCGAGGGCCAGGCGCTGGCCAGCGCCGGCAAGGCCTCGGCCGGGG
>NZ_JBCNNF010000006.1:0-45108 GCF_039594555.1 Inquilinus sp. | reverse complement strand
GGGCGAACTCGGCCTGCCGCATGCGCACATCCCGGCCGGCGGCGATTTCGGCGGGCTGGACGACCCCGCCTTCCGCGCCCGGAACCCGCATGGACGGGTGCCGGTGATCGATGATGGCGGCATGGTGGTGTGGGAATCGCACAGCATCCTGCGCTATCTGGCTGCCCGCGACGGCCGGCTGTGGCCGCAGGATCCGGCCGAGCGGTCGCTGGCCGACCGCTGGATGGACTGGTCGCTGGCGACGCTGCAGCGCGACTTCATGGACCTGTTCTGGGGCCATTGGCGGACGCCGGAAGCCGAGCGCGACCCGGAGCTGATCGCCCGCAAGCAGGCCGCCTGCGCCGCCCATTTCCGGCTGCTGGACGCGCATCTGGCCGAGCGGCCCTATCTGGCGGGCGACGCCTTCGGCCTGGGCGACATCCCGGCCGGCACCGTGCTGTACCGCTATTTCGGCATGGGGCTGGTGGTGCCGTCGGTGCCGCATGTCCGCGCCTGGTACGCCCGGCTGATGGAGCGGCCGGCCTATCGCGAGCAT
Organism: Inquilinus sp.; assembly: GCF_039594555.1. GTDB lineage: Bacteria > Pseudomonadota > Alphaproteobacteria > DSM-16000 > Inquilinaceae > Inquilinus. The sequence goes on along the minus strand of NZ_JBCNNF010000006.1, from coordinate 44,573 downwards.
GTGATGATGCCCTTCGACGACATGTATGGCCGGCTGGCCTATTGATCCCTCGGAGACGGCCATGACCAGCTTCGTCATCCTGCTGCGGGCGGTGAATGTCGGCGGCACCGGCAAGCTGCCGATGAGCGACCTGAAGGCGCTGTGCGAGAAAGCCGGCCTGACCGACATCCGCACCTATATCGCCAGCGGCAACGTCGTCTGCCGCAGCGACCGGACCGAGGCCGAGGTCAAGGCGGCGGTGGAGGCGGAACTCCAGACTTATGCCGGCAAGCTGGTCGGCGTGCTGGTGCGCAGCGCCGCGGAGATGGCGCAGGTGCTGGCGGCGAACCCGTTCCCGGACGCCGCGCCGAACCGGACCGTCGCGATCTTCCTCGATGCCCCGCCGCCGGCCGACGCGCTGGACAAGGCGACCGGCGTGCAGGCCGAGGAGATGCGGCTCGGCAAGCGCGAGATCTATGTCCATTACGGCGACGGCATGGCCCGGTCCAAGCTGGCGATCCCGGCGGCGAAGGCCGGCACGGCGCGCAACATGAACACCGTCGCCAAGCTGGCCGAAATGGCGCGGGGCTAGCGCCCGCCCAGGAAGGTCACAATCTCGGCGATCAGCGCGTCGCGCCCACGCTCCGGCCAGTCGAGATGCGTGTAGTGGGTGGCGCCGGGCAGGGTGATGCTGCGCACCCCGGCCGACCGCACCGCGTCATGGGCGAAGGCGGCCATGTCCTCCGTCCGGCTCCAGAAATCATGCTCGGACCGGATCAGCAGCACCGGGGCGGTGATCGACCCGGCGTCGAACAGCCGGCGCCCGCCCGCCTGCAGGAAGCTGTCCGCGATGGCGCCGGACGGGGCGCGGAAGGCCGGGGGATCGCGGGTCTCCGCGGCCGGGTCGCTGGCCAGCGCCGCCCGGGCATAGGCGTCGGCGACGGCCGGGTCGCGCCACAGCGTCTTGTCGTCGGCCGGGATGCTCCGGTCCCAGGATGGGAACAGCGCCGCCGCGGTGTTCAGCGTGTAGCCGCCGATCGTCGGGTTCAGCCGGTCCGGACGGGCCGGATCGGCGGCGGGCGAGCCGGGGCCGAGGGTCGGATGCCGGTCGGCGCCGCCATAGAGCGCGTTCAGTACGACCAGATGGCCGACCCGCTCCGGCCACAGCGCGGCATACCAGGCCGACCACATGCCGCCGGTGGCCCAGCCGACCAGGGCGACGGTGCCGGTGCCGGCGCGCGCCGCGGCCAGCCGAGCCACGGCGTCGATGTCGCGCACCACCTCATGGCCGCGAGCCAGCGGCAGGCTCTCGGCCGCCGGCCGGTCCATCGCCGCCGAGCGGTCGGAGCCGCCATAGCCCCTCGCATCCATGACGTAGACGGCGCGGTCCAGCCGGTCGGCCAGGTCGGCGGCCAGCGACCCGCCCGGAACCTCGAGGTCGAAGGAGGCGATCCCCGGCACCCGGGCGCCATGCACCAGGATGATCGGCTCACCGGCGCCGCCGTCGCGCGGCCGCACCTCGCGGACCCGGATGCCGATGCCGTCCGCGGTGGTGGCCCTCAGCTCCTCGCGGACAACGTCGGACGCGGCCTGGGCAGGGGTTGCGGCAAGGGCGATGGCGAGAAGGGCGGCTCGGGACGCGTGCAGGACGGACACGGCTTCCTCCGGGGCTGGTGGGCTCCGGCCCTGTTTGGCGATTCGTGTCTGATCGATCAAATATCGCGTCTACTCGCTTTGATACGTCTCCGGTATCAGCGGAGGCTCGGCTCCTCCGGCCGTGGCCGGCTGCACGGTCAGCAGGTTGGCGTCGCGGGTCAGCAGCCAGCGCCCGTCCGGCTGCTTCCTCAGGATGGTCAGGATCCAGCCCGTGCGGCGCACCTTCTGGCCCACCGGCGGGATCATGGTGATGTCGAGATGGCTGCGCAGATATGCCCAGTCGCCCAGCACCTGCAGCTCGCGGATCTCGCCGCCGCCCTCGATGCGGAACTCCGACTGGCCGGAGGCCGCGGCGAAGGCTTGCCTGCCGAAAGGCTCGTGCCGGGGGACCATGAAGACGGCGTCGTCCGCCATCAGGCCCAGGACCGTCGCCGTGTCGCCGGCCCTGCTGGCCGCCATCCAGGTCTCGACCAGATCGCGGATCGCGCGCTCGTCATCCGTCATCGCAGGCCTCCCCGGTTGCGGGACGGAGTCACTCTAGGCCGAAGCCGACAGATGGCCAGCCCTCGGTCTCAGACTCGCCGGGCGTGGAACTCGGCCAATAGGCGCCAGTCGCGCTCGCCATCGGGCGACCGCTCGGCCCGCCAGGTGAAGCTGTCCGGCATGATCTCGCGGAAGCTCCAGCGGATGGTGGCGCCGCCATCGTCCCGGCCGAGCTGGACGATGTCGCGGCCCTCGGCCCGGCCGAGCTGGCGGGTGTAGAGCTGCTTCAGCGGGTCGTGCCAGAGGATGTGCCAGGCATCGAGGCCGTGGTCGTAGATCCTGATGGTGGTGCCGAAGAAGGCGCCGGGCAGGATCCAGACATCCTGGATGGCGCGGCCGTTCAGCGCCCAGCCGAAATGAATCTCGCCATGGCCGGGCGTGGCGGTGCCGTCCTCGGCGAAGAGGCGGGTGTCCATCTCCCAGTCGCCTACCAGCCAGCCATAGAGGCCCATCTTCTCGGCGAGGTCCGGCGCCGGGCCGTCGGCGAACAGGGCGGCCTGAAGGGAGGGATAGGTGGGCATCGGGGCTCTCCGTTCGCTTCGGGGAGCCCTGGCTTAGGCTGCCACGGGTCGCCGCTGCTTGGAGAAAATTGCGCTCCTACTTCAGCCGCACCAGTCGGGGCGATTCCTGGGGCGGGGGCGGGCGGTGCAGCACGGCCGGGTCGATCCGGGCGCCGTATTCCAGCGCGGCGTCAGCCAGGGCGCCGAGGGTGAATTCGGCGTAAGAGACCGGCAGCAGCAGGTCGAAGGCGTCGGCCCCGGCGCGCTGCAGATGCACCCGCACATGCTCCAGCTTCGCGGTGGCGAAGTCGCCCTCCACCAGCATGTCCGGATGCAGGTCGATCGCCGCCAGCTTGGCCAGCAGGTCGCGCGAGCGCGGGCCATCCAGTCTGAGGCCGACATAGCCGCCGGTGCTGGGCACCGCCGCGACATCGGCCGGCAGAGCCGGCAGGGTGGTGCCGGCCTCGGCGATCAGCAGCCGGCGCCAGGGCGCGGTCGGCCACAGCCGCACCCCGTCCCGCGCCAGCGTCGCGCCGGCCCCGGCGATCGAGGCGCCGAAGGTGGCGCGCTCCCATTGCGCCAAAGCGGCGGCGGAGTCCTCGCTCCAGGCGGCCAGCTGCAGGATCGCGGCGGGGCACCACGGGCGGAAGGTCAGGCCGTCGGCGTCCAGGGTCGTCAGCGCCGCGACGGGATTCACCAGGAGCTCAGCCACGGACGCGCTCTCCCTTCGGGTCGTACATGCAGGGCTCGACCACCCGCACCTTGATGTGGCTGCCGCGCAGCGGGTCGGTGGCGAAGATAGTGCCGCCGGTCCGCTCCCGTGCGCGGGCCAGCAGGCCCAGCGCGATCGGCAGCCCCGTCACCGGGCTGGTGCCGCTGGAGGTGACATGGCCCTGGGTCGGCTCGTTCGGGCGGTACATGCCGCCCTCGACCAGATGGGCCCCGGAAACCAGCGGCGCGCCATCCTCCGACACCAGCCCGACCAGCCGCGGCCGGTCCGGGTCGGCCATGCCCTCGCGCAGCGACATCGGCTTGCCGACGTAGTTGCCCTCGCGCTTGGCGAAGCGCTCATGCGCCAGGTCGGCCAGGGTGGTCTGGCCGTTGATCTCGGCGCCGGTCAGGAAGCCCTTCTCGATCCGCAGCAGCTCCAGCGCCTCCAGCCCGAAGCGCCGCAGCCCGGCCGGCTCGCCGGCCGCGATCAGGCGCCGCCACAGCTCCGGCGCGTGCTGGGATTCGACATGCAGCTCGTAGCCCAGCTCGCCGGTGAAGCTGACGCGCAGGATGCGCAGCGGCAGGCCGCCCAGCCTCACGTCGCGGACCGCCATGAAGGGCAGGGCCTCGTTCGAGACGTCGGCGGCGTCGCCGACCAGCCGGGCCAGCACCGTGCGGGCCTCGGGGCCGGTCAGCGCCAGCGCCGCGCGGGCCTCCGTCACCTCCGTCACCGCCACCCGAAGATCGGGCCAGTCGACCTCGGTCAGCCGCTCCATCATCCGCACCACGTCATGCGCCTTGGCGCTGGTGGTGGTGACGTAGAAGCGGTCCTCGGCCAGCCGGGTCACGGTACCGTCATCCATCACGATGCCGTCGTCGCGCAGCATGATGCCGTAGCGTGAGCGGCCGACCGGCAGCGTCTCGATCCGGTTGACATAGAGCCGCTCCAGGAACGAAGCGGCGTCGGGGCCGCAGACGTCGACCTTGCCCAGGGTCGAGACGTCGAACACGCCGACCTGCGACCGGACATGCCGGGCCTCGCGCAGCGATGCCTGGCCCAGCGTCTCTCCCGGACGCGGGTAGTAGAGCGGCCGCATCCAGCCGCCGGACCGCACGAAGACGGCGCCGTCGGCCCGGTGGAACTCGTCGAACGGCGTCCGCCGGCTGGGGACGGCGTGCCAGCCGACCGACCGGCCGGCGATCGCGCCGAAGGCGACCGGGGTGTAGGGCGGACGGAAGGTCGGCGCCGCCAGGTCGCCCGGCCGCAGCCCGCGGGCATCGGTCAGCACGCCCAGGGCCGGGCCGTTCGAGGTCTTGCCCTGGTCCGTCGCCATGCCTTGGGTGGTGTAGCGCTTCATATGCTCGGGCGAGGTGTAGCCCTCGCGCGCGGCCAGACGCACATCGGCGGCGGTGACGTCGTTCTGGAAGTCGACGAAAGCCTTGCCGGCCACCTGCGGGTCGGTGACCGCGGGGGCTGTGGCAGGTATGGGAGCAGGGCGGGGCAGGTTCTCCAATGGAGTCCCCCCTCCCCCTGCGGGAGGGGGGTAGGGGGAGGGGGAGGGGGAGGGGGGTGTCGAAGCCAAGCTCAAACCCGCGGATTCTGCTCCGGCGGCACCAACCCCCTCCCCCTTGCCCCCTCCCGCGAGGGGAGGGGGGACTCTCATAATTTGCCGGAATTGGGCAGCCTGCCGTCCCACCGCCAGGCCGTCGGCGATCGCGGCCTCGGTGGTGGCGCGGCCGGCGCAGGCGCCGGCGGCCAGCAGCGGGCCGTCGAGATCCGGCAGCACATAGCCGCCGCGGGTCCAGTCCAGCTTCGGGCGGATGCCGCGCTGGCTCAAGAGATGCGTGGTCGGCATCCAGCCGCCGGACATGGCGATGGCGTCGCAATCGATCGCGATGGCTCTGCCGCTGCCGTCGGCCGCGCCGATGCGGGCGCCCTCGACGCCGAGGCGGCCCCTGGCGCCGCGAAGGGCGGAGCCGGCATGGACCGCGATGCCGGCGGCGCGCAGCGCCTCCGCCAGGGGGCCGGGCAGGGCGGCCCGGCTGTCGACCAGCCCGGCGACCTCGACCCCGTGCCGCTTCAGCGCCAGGGCGGCGCGGGCGGCGCCGTCGTCGATCCCGGCCACCAGCACCCGCTTGCCCGGGGCCACGGCATAGCGATGGGCGTAGCGATGCGCCGCGCCGGCCAGCATCACGCCGGGGCGGTCGTTGTTCGGGAACACCAGCGGCTGCTCGATCGCCCCGGCCGCGACCACGATCGCTGCGGCCCGGATGGTCCAGAAGCGCTGGCGCGGCAGGTGCGGCGGCGGCTCGGGAAGGTGGTCGGCAACGCGCTCGACCAAGCCGACCGTGCCGTGGTCGTAGACCCCGAAGGCCATGCCGCGCGGCACCAGCGTCACCCGGTCGCCGAAGCCCTGCAGTGCCGCCAGCCGGTCGGCCACCCATTCCGTCGCCGGACGGCTCTCGACCGGCTCGTCCTCGCCCAGCAGGCTGCCGCCGAAGCGGTCGCCCTCGTCGCACAGGATCACCCGTGCGCCGGCCTCGGCCGCGGCCAGCGCAGCACTCAGCCCCGCCGGGCCGCCGCCGACCACCAGAACGTCGCAGAAGGCATGGCGGCGCTCGTAGCGGTCGGGGTCGGCCTCAGTCGGCGCGGTGCCCAGGCCGGCGGCGCGGCGGATGATCCGCTCATAGACCGGCTCCCAGAACGAGGCCGGCCACATGAAGGTCTTGTAGTAGAAGCCGGCCGGGAAGACCGGGGCCAGCAGGCCGTTGACCACGCCCAGCGCGTCGAAGCTGAGCGACGGCCAGCGGTTCTGGCTGTTGGCCGCCAGCCCGTCATACAGCTCGACCATGGTGGCGCGGGTGTTCGGCTCGTGCCGGCCGCCGGTCCGCAGCTCGACCAGGGCGTTCGGCTCCTCCGACCCGGCGGACAGGATGCCGCGCGGCCGGTGGTACTTGAAGCTGCGGCCGACCAGCCGCACGCCGTTCGCCAGCAGGGCCGAGGCCAGCGTGTCGCCGGGATGGCCCTCGTAGCGCTGCCCGTCGAAGGTGAAGCCCAGCCGCGCCGACCGGTCGATCAGCCCGCCCTGGGCCAGGCGATGGGAGGTCATCGTCCACCCTCCGAAGCGGGACGCCGCATCGGCTCGGCCGCCGTGATCTCATGGGTCAGCGTGTCGCGCGTGACCAGGATCCAGGACCGGCAGCCGTAATTGTGCTGCCAGTACTCCTGGTGCGATCCGCGCGGATTGTCGTGGCGGTAGACATGGTCGAACCAGGGGCCGACTGCCGTCTCCTCATGCGCCGGGCGCGGCGTCTCGGCGTCGCCGCCATAGAAGAACTCGGACAGGTCGCGCGGGCCGCACCAGGGGCAGGGAATTCGCATGTCGTCCGCTCCTCAGTGCCGGTTCGCGATCGGCCCGACGCCGTTCTCGTCGATGATCCGGCCGCGCTCGAACCGGTCGAGCGCGAAGGGCCGGTTCAGCTCGTGCGGCGCGCCATGGGCGATGGTGTGGGCGCAGACCCAGCCGGAGCCGGGGATGGCTTTGAAGCCGCCATAGCACCAGCCCATGTTGAGGTAGAGCCCGTCGATCGGCGCCAGGCCGATGATCGGGCTGCCGTCCATCGACATGTCCATCACCCCGGCCCAGTGCCGCAGGATGCGGGTGCGCGACAGGTTGGGCATCAGGGCGATGGCGGCGGTGGCGATGTCCTCCACCACCGGCAGGTTGCCGCGCTGGGCGTAGGAGTTGTAGCCGTCCAGGTCGCCGCCGAAGACCAGCCCGCCCTTGTCGGACTGGCTGATGTAGAAATGGCCGCTGCCGCCCCAGGAGAAGACGTGATCGACCACCGGCTTCAGCCCCTCGCTGACGAAGGCCTGCAGCAGGTGGCTCTCGATCGGCAGCTTGAGGCCGAGCTTGCGGGTGAGGGTGGAGGAGGAGCCGGCGGTGGCCAGGCACACCCGGTCGGCGCTGATCGGGCCCTTGGCCGTCATCACCCCGGTCACGCGCTCGCCGTCGCGCAGGAAGTCCAGCACCTCGCAATCCTCGATGATGTCGACGCCGAGGTTGCTGGCGCCGCGGGCGAAGCCCCAGGCCACGGCGTCGTGCCGGGCGGTGCCGGCGCGGCCCTGGCGCATGCCGCCATAGATCGGGAACAGCGCGTTGTCGGAATAGTCGAGGTTCGGCGCCATCCGGCGCAGATCGTCCAGCTCCAGCCACTCGGCATCGATGCCGGCCAGGCGCATGCCGTTGCCGCGCCGGCGCAGCGCCATGGCGTTGCCCACCGACGTCGCCAGGAAGATCGAGCTGCGGGCCGAGAACATGACGTTGTAGTTCAGCTCCTCGCTGAGGCCGTGCCACAGCTTGAGCGACCATTCGTAGAAATGCTGGTTGTCCGGCAGCAGGTAGTTGGAGCGGACGATGGTGGTGTTGCGGCCGACATTGCCGCCGCCGATCCAGCCGCGCTCGATCAGCGCGACATTGGTGATGCCGTGGTTGCGGGCCAGGTAGTAGGCGGTGGACAGGCCGTGCCCGCCGCCGCCGACGATGACGACGTCGTAGCTTTTCTTCGGCGTCGCTTTGCGCCACGCCGGCTCCCAGCCGCGATGGCCGCCCAGCGCCTTCCGCGCCAGCGAGAAGAAGGAATAACGCTGCATCCTCGCGCCCGCCTCCGCCGGATTGGCCCGGCACCTCCCGATCCTGCCGGTACAGTACACCACTGTATGTTCGGGGGAAGAGGGATGTTCGGGCGGGTTGACTCTGTGTAAGCATAGGCTTACCGTAAGCCATGGCTAACGAAGAAAGAGCGCTCGCCGCGCTGGCCGATCCCACCCGCCGGATCGTGTTCGAGCGGCTGGCGCGGGGGCCGCAGGCGGTGGGCGAGCTGGCGAGCGGCCTGCCGGTTAGCCGGCCGGCGGTGTCGCAGCATCTCGCCGTCCTCAAAGCCGCCGGACTGGTGCTGGACCGGGCCGACGGCACACGACGGGTCTACCAGATCGACCCTGCCGGGCTGGGGCCGTTGCGTGCCTGGCTCGACCAGTTCTGGGACAGCGCCCTGGAGGCATTCAGGGCGGCAGCCGAACGGGAGGATCCATGACCTTGGGCATCAAGCCGGCGCCGGTTCGCAAGAGCCTGAGCATCAAGGCCGGCCAGCAGAAGGCCTTCGACGTCTTCACCGCCGGCATGGGCCGATGGTGGCCGCCCTCGCACAGCCTGCTGAAGGCGCCGCGCGCCGATGTGGTGATGGAGCCGCGGGCCGGCGGCCGCTGGTATGAGCGCGCGGTCGACGGCAGCGAATGCGACTGGGGCCGGGTGCTGTCCTGGGAGCCGCCGGGTCGCGTGCTGCTGGCCTGGCAGTTGACAGGCGAATGGCGCTTCGACCCCGGTTTCGAGACCGCGCTGGAAATCCTGTTCCTGCCCGAATCCGAGACGGTCACGCGGGTCGAGCTCGAGCACCGGGACATCGAGAAATTCGGTGAGGCCGAGGAGGCGGCGCGCCGCTCGCTCGACTCCGATGGCGGCTGGACCGGCGTCCTGCGGGCGTTTGCGGAAATGGCCGAGCAGACTGCCTGAGGCGCGCATTCCTTCCAGAGTTCCAACACCGTCATTGCGAGCGCAGCGAAGCAATCCATCGGGCCACAAGAGCGGAGGCATGGATTGCTTCGTCGGCTTCGCCTCCTCGCAATGACGGTGAGAAGCGGACGTTGCGAACAGACCTCGCAGGCAGAGAGGCAATAATTCGCTGCCCGTGCGATCAGCTTGGCGTGACCGGATCCAAAGTCATCCGCGCCGCCCCACGACCAGCGCGTCGACGGCGACGGCGCCGCGCGGCAGGGCCAGGACCGGGTTGACGTCGATCGCCTCGACCAGGTCGCCCAGCGCCGCGGCAAGGGCGGAGAAGCGGGCGGCCGCCGCGGCCAGGGCATCGATGTCGGCGGCCGGGGCGCCGCGGGCGCCGTCCAGCAGCGGGCGCAGCCGCAGCCGGTCGATCAGCCGCCGCGCCTCGGCGGCGTCGAAGGGCGGCAGGGCGAAGGCGGCGTCCCGCAGGATCTCGGCATGGATGCCGCCGAAGCCGATCACCACCACCGGCCCGAAATCCGGGTCGCGCTGCAGCCCCAGCATCATCTCCACGCCCTTGTCCCGGACCATCCGCGCCACCAGCACGCGCGGGCCCAGCCGCACCGCCAGGTCGCGATGGGCCTGGCGCAGCGCCACAGGGTCAGCCAGGTTCAGCCGCACCCCGTCGACATCGCTCTTATGCGCCGTGCCGGCGGTCTTCAGCGCCACCGGGAAGCCGATCCGCATCGCCGCCTCGACCGCTTCGGACTCGTCCTTGGCCATGGCGCAGGGCGTCACGGTCAGGCCGAAATCGGCCAGCAGGCGCAAAGCCTCGGCCTCGGTGACGGGGTGCCCGTCGGCCAGCTGCGCCCGCCAGCGCCGCACCGCCGCCTCCGGGGCCGGCGGCGGGCGCATCGGCGGCCGGGCAGCGGCGTCGCGCCGATCGAAGGCGATGCGGCAGGCCCGCAGGACCGCCGGCACCCCGTCCAGCACCGGCACGCCGGCGCGGGTCGAGGCCACGGCCGCCGGGTCGCCGCCGCTGCCCTGGTGGTTCGAGACGATGACCACCGGCTTGCCGCTGGCCGCCCGGGCCCGGCGCGCCACCTCGAGATACAGCGGTGTCACCTGGCCGCCGACCGAGCGGTCCAGCGCCAGCGCGCCCAGGGCGGTGTCCGGGTCGGCCATCAGCGCCTGGACGCAGGCCTCGAAATCGGCCGGGTGGTTGCGGCCGGTGCCCCAATGGTCCAGCGGGTTGACCGGCGGCAGGCCGGGATCCAGCGTCGCCTCCAGCCGGACCACCGTCTCCGGCGACAGGCTGGCGAAGCGCACCCCGGCCTCGGCCGCCAGGTCGACCATCAGCCCGCGCTCGCCGCCGCTGTCATGGGTGCTGGCCAGGCCGCCGGGGCCGAGATCCGCGGCCACCGGCAGCAGCATCATCGCCGCCGCCAGCTCATCCACCGACCGGACCTGGCCGACGGCAAAGCGCTCGAACAGCGCGTCATAGACGGCGTAGTCGCCGGCGATGGCGCCGGAATGGCTCAGCGCCAGCGCCGCGCTCTCCCGTGTCCGGCCGACCTTCAGCGCCACCACCGGGATGTTGCGCGCCTGCGCTTTCGCCAACGCTGCGACGAAGCGCTCCGGGTCCCGCGCCGCCTCCAGGAACAGCCCGACCACGCGGGTCTCCGGCTGGTCCAGGGCGAAGTCGAGATAATCGGCCAAAGTGGTGGTCAGCTCCTGGCCGGAGGAGACGGCGAGGGCGTAGTCGATCCGCGCCTCGGCATCGACCAGGGCGGTGAACAGCGACCCGGAATGGGTCAGCAGCACGGCGCCGCCGGGGACATGGTCCGGCCGGGTGGCGAAGCCGCACAGCCGGACCCGGCCGGTGAAGTTGTAGAAGCCCATGCCGTTGCCGCCGCACAGCACGACGCCGGCCTCCAGCGCCATCGCCCGGATGCGGTCGCGCAGGGCCGGATCGGCCAGCGGGGCGACGATGGTCGCGGCCTTCACCCCATGCCGCAGCACCGCGGCGAAGGCTTCGGCGATGGTCTCGTCGCCCAGGCAGAAGGCGGCGTGCTCCACCGGCTCGGGCAGGTCGGCAATCGCGGGCAGGCAGGGCAGGCCCTGCAGCGTCCCGCCCTTCGGATTGACCGGATGCACCGGGCCGGGGAAGCCGCCCTCGACCAGCTGCCGCAGCATCACCGCGCCGACCGAGCCGGGCCGCGCGCTGGCGCCGACCACCGCGATCGAGCGGGGGCGCAGCAGCGGGTCCAGCCGGTGGCCCATCTCAGACCTCGGCCGGCGGCGTGGCCCGGCGCCGCGGCGGGTCGTAGAAGGGCCGGTCCACCACCCGGGCCCGTACCATCAGCTTGTGGTAGACCAGCTCGCGCAGGGCGTAGATCTCGACCCAGAGATCCTCCTTCACCGTGTCGCCATAGGGCCGGCGCAGCGAGGCCAGGGCGATGTTGCGCTTGGCCGAGGGCGACCAGGCGGCGGCGGTGATCTGCCCGGCCTCAACCTTGCCCTTGTGGTAGACGATGGCATGGTCGGCCGGGACATTGCCGTCGATGTCCAGCCCGACCAGGCACCAGCGGGCCGACCGGTCGCGGCGCTGGGCCAGGATGGCGCGCTTGCCGGTCCAGTAGGCGGCCTTCTTCTCGTCCACCAGCCAGCCCAGGCCGATCTCGTCCGGCGTGCGGCGGCGGTCGACGCGGATCGCGGTCTCGGCGGTGACGAAGTCGCTGTTGGCGATGATGAAGCCGGCCTCCAGCCGCGCCAGGTCCAGCGCCGCGAAGCCGATCGCCTGCAGCCCGTGCCAGGGGCCGGCCGCCCACAGCCGGTCCCACAGCGGCAGCGCCGCCTCAGGCTCGGCGAACAGCTCGTAGCCCAGGTCGCCGGCGAAGCCGGTGCGGGACACGGTGACCCGGCCCTCATCCAGGTGAAAGTCGCGGATCTGGAAGGGCTTCAGCGTCTCGATGCCGTCGAAGCCGGCGCGGGTCAGCAGCGCCCGGCTGGTCGGGCCCTGCAGCGCCAGGGCGGCCACCTGCTCGGTCTCCTCGGCGACCTCGACTTCGAAACCGATGGCGGAGTCCAGGAGCCAGTTCAGGTGCCGCTCCTGGCAGCACAGCCGGAACTCGGCGGCGCCCAGGCGGAACAGCGTGCCGTCATCCAGCACATGGCCCTCGTCGTCGCACCAGCAGGTGTAGTGCACCCGGCCGACGGCGAGCTTCGAGACGTCGCGCACGGTCAGCCGGTCCAGGAACGCCTCGGCCTCCGGCCCGGCGATGCGGTACTTCACCATCGGCGTCAGGTCGAACAGCGACGCGGCGTTGCGGATGGCGAAGTATTCCTGCTCGGCGTCCCGGAGGGTGCGGGCGGAGACATAGCCGCCCCAATTATACCAGTCCTCGGCCTGCATCAGCGCCGCCAGGCGCGGGTGGAACGGCGTCTGCAGCAGTGGGCGGCGGAAATGGTCGCGGGGCAGGGGGCGTCGCATGGCTCAGGCCCCGTCCCTGCCCAGCGGTGAGAACCCCCTCCCCCTGGCCCCCTCCCGCGAGGGGAGGGGGGACTCTGTCTGTTCGGGTTGGGAGAGCATTCCTTCAACCTGCACCGCTCCAGTCCCCCCTCCCCTCGCGGGAGGGGGGTAGGGGGAGGGGGTTTTCGAGGCAGCAGGCCGATGGCCGATCCACGTGTTCAGTTCCTGCGGCAGAACCAGACCGAAGCCGAGCTGCTGCTGTGGCACCAGTTGCGAGACAAGCGTGTCGGCGGCCTCCGTTTCCGGCGCCAATACCGTCTCGGCCCTTACATCGTGGATTTCGTCTGCCTCTCGGAGCATTTGGTGATCGAGATCGATGGGCCGTCGCATGAGCTGACCTTTGACGCCGACGCCCGGAGAACGCGCTGGCTGGAAAACCAGGGCTTCCGCGTCGTGCGCTTCTCCAACGAGCAGGTCATGAGTGAGCTTGCCGGTGTCGTGCAGACGATCGCGGCCGTGCTGACCCGGGAAAGTGAGACCTAGTGGGGCTGGCTCGTGCGTCGAGAACCCCCTCCCCCTACCCCCCTCCCGCAGGGGGAGGGGGGACTCAAAGAGCAAGGGCGCGCGTTTGGCAAAGGCCCTCATCTCACCCATCTCACCCTCCCGCCAGGATCCGGCGCGCGGCGTTCAGGCCGGCGGCGCCCATCACCCCGCCGCCGGGATGGCTGCCGGCGCCGCAGAGATACAGGCCCGGCACCGGCGTCGCGTACTGGCCGGCGCCATGCACCGGGCGCAGCATCATCAGCTGGTCGACCGCCAACTCGCCATGGTGCCAATGGCCGCCGGGTATGCGGTAGCGGGCCTCCAGGTCGGCCGGGGTCAGCAGCTCCGCCGCCAGCACCCGCGCCGACAGGCCGGGCAGGTGCCGCTCCAGCACGGCCAGGATGCGGTCGCGGAAGGCGGGGCCGCCGGCCTCCCAGCCGCCCTGCAGCCCGGCCGGGGCGTATTGTGCGACGATCGACATGACATGCTTGCCGGCCGGGGCCAGCGCCGGGTCGGTCAGGGACGGGATCACCGCCTCCAGCACCGGCTCGGGCGAGGCCTCGCCGTATTTCGCGGGATTGAACGCGGCCTCGACCGCGTCGATGCCCGGCGCCACCACCAGCCGCCCGGCCAGCAGCGTCGGGTCCAGCCCCTCCGGCAGCCCGTCCAGCGCCAGGTGCAGCTTGGCGGCGTTGCCGCGCATGCGGACATGGCCGATGCGGCGGACGAAGCCGGCATCGAGCGCCCGCGGGCCGAGCAGGTCGAGAAACGTGGTGCGCGGATTGGCGCCGGAGACGACGACCGGGGCCCGGATCTCCGCCCCCTCCGCCGAAATGACGCCGACGGCGCGGTCCTCCTCGACCAGGATCTTCGCCACCGGCGCATCGGTGCGGATCTCGACGCCTGCGGCCCGGGCCGCGGCGGCGATGGCGGCGGCGATCGTGCCCATGCCGCCCCTGGGCAGGGCCAGCGCCGCCGGCACGCCGTCCGCCTGCCCGGCCAGCCGGTGCAGCAGCGCCAGCAGCGAGGTCGGGGAGCGGGGGCCGAGATGGGTGCCCAGCACCGCATCGAAGGCGACGGTGCCCATCAGCCGTGGATCCGACAGCTCCTCCTCCAGCACGTCGGCCACGTCCATCAGGATCATGCGCAGGAATTCGCGCATCTCCTCGCGGCCCAGCCGGCGGATCGCCCAGCCGAGCTTGCCCAGCGCCAGCGCGTCGCCGCGCCCGCCGCCGCGCAGCCGGGGCGGCACCTGGGTCAGGAACGGCTGCAGCGCGCCGGCGAAGCGCAGCAGCCGGGCGCGCAGCGCGGCCCAGGCCTCGGGCTCGCCGGCCGGCAGCCTGCCCGCGAGCCGCTCGCCGAAGGCGCCGTGCAGCGTCAGGTGCCGGCCGTCCGCCGCCAGTGCCGTGGTCGGGATGGTGCTCGCCGCCAGCGCCAGGCCGTGCCGCTTCAGGTCCAGTGCCTTGATCACCTCCGGATGCAGCTGGTTCAGCACATGCGCGACATGGGAGACGCGGAAGCCCGGTGCGAACTCCACCGTCCGGGCGGCGCCGCCGACCTCCCCGGCCGCCTCCAGCAGCACCACCTTGCGGCCCTTCCTGGCCAGCAGCGCGGCGCAGACCAGGCCGTTATGGCCGCCGCCGATGACGATGGCGTCAAAGGACGTCATAGGCGTCGCTCATCACCGCGGGCCGGCGCTTCAGGTCGCGCAGGACCTCCGCCGCCGCGTTGCGGCCCGGCGCCCCCATCACCCCGCCGCCCGGATGGGTGGAAGAGCCGCACATGTACAGCCCCGCCACCGGCGATCGGTACTGGGCGTAGCCGGGCACCGGCCGGTTGAACAGGATCTGGTCGAAGGTCAGCTCGCCCTGGAAGATGTTGCCCTCGGTCAGGCCGACCTCGGCCTCCAGTTCGCGCGGGGTGCGGATCTCGGCATGCAGGATCAGGTCGCGGAAGCCGGGCGAATAGTCGGCGATCTGGTCGATCACGGTCTGGCCGAAGGCGTCGCGGTCGGCATCGGTCCAGTCGCGGCCCTCGACCCTGGGCGGGCAGTACTGGACGAAGCAGCTCATGAAGTGCTTCCCCGGCGGCGCCATGGTCGGGTCCAGCGTGGTCGGGATCATCATGTCCAGGAACGGGTCGGCCGACCATCGCCCGGCCTTCCAGTCGTCATAGCCGCGCTCCATTCGCTCGACGCTGTCGGTGAAGTGAATGTCGCCGCGCAGGCAGGGCGACCCCTCCGGCAGGGCCGGGAAGCGGGGCAGGGCGTCCAGCGCGATGTTCACCTTGCCGGAGGAGCCGCGGATCTTGAAGGCGCGGACGCGCTTGACGAAGGGCGCCGGCAGCTCCCGCTCTTCCAGCAAGGTCAGGAAGGTGCGCTTGACGTCGAGGTTGGAGACGACCTGCCGGGCGCGGATCTCCTCGCCGCCCGCCAGCACCACCCCGGCGGCCCTGCCGTTCTCGACCAGGATGCGCTCGACCGCGGCGCCGGTGCGGATCTCGCCCTTCGCCGCCCGCAGCGACCCGGCCATGGCCTGGGTGATGGCGCCCATGCCGCCGCGGGCGAAGCCCCAGGCCCCGGTGGCGCCGTCGACATCGCCCATGTAGTGGTGCAGCAGCACATAGGCCGAGCCGGGCGAGCACGGGCCGAGCGCGGTGCCGATGATGCCGGACAGGGCGAAGCCGGCCTTCACCACCTCGCTCTCGAAATACTCGTCCAGAAACTCGGCGATGCTCATGGTCCAGAACCGGATGGTGTCGGCCATCTCGGTCTCAGTCAGGCCGTGGAACCTGCGGCCGAGATACAGCATCTCCTGCAAATCGCGCGGCCGCAGCGACGCCGGGTCCGGCGGCGTGCGCAGCAGCAGCGGCCGGATGAAGCGGCATTGCCGGGTGACGTCGGCCGAGTAGCGGTCATAGGCCTCGGCGTCGCGCAGCGAGAAGCGCTGGATCTCGCGCCGGTGGGCGTCGTGCTGGCGATAGGTCGCCAGCGCGTCGCCGTCGCGGGTGAACACGGCGCCGCCCTCATAGGGGATGACCTGCAGCCCGTGCCGCGGCAGCTCCAGGTCGCGCATGATCTCCGGCCGCAGCAGGCTGCAGACATAGGAGCAGTTGGAATAGAGGATGCCGGGATGCAGCGACCGGCTGACGGCCGCGCCGCCGACCCAGTCGTTCTTCTCCACCACCAGCACCTCAAGCCCGGCCCGGGCCAGGTAGCCCGCCGCCACCAGGCCGTTGTGCCCGGCCCCGACGACGATGACGTCCCAGGTCTTCATGGGTTGAAGCCGGAGACGGTGGAGTAGGAACGGCTTCTCTTTCTGAGTCCCCCCTCCCCTTGCGGGAGGGGGGTAGGGGGAGGGGGTTCGCGCCGCATGCGCCGGGCCAAGCTGATAGAGGCCCTGTCCCCTCCGATCGGCAACCCCCTCCCCCTAGCCCCCTCCCGCGAGGGGAGGGGGGACGAGGATGGGTTGCCTCGCTTGCTTCCCCCCATGGGCCGTGCCTCCGCCCGGTCTGCCGCTCAGTGTGCCACGGCTCGCTTGGCGGCGTCGCCGCCCTTGTCCAGGGTGCGGTCGACGGCGCGCTCGAACCCGGCCAGCGTGTCGGCGAGGCAGCTGTCGTCATGCGCCTCGCAGACGAACCAGGGCTCGCGCGAATCCGGCTCGCACAGCACGCCCTCCTCATGCAGCTCGCGCGCCAGCGCGTCGTAGAAGCTGTAGTCGGAGCGCTTCCAGTCGCGGTAGTCGCGCGGCGGCGCCGGGGCGAAGAACAGCCCGCCCATCGACGGGTGGCCGGCGAAGCAATGGACCACGCCGCGAGCATCCAGGATCCTCTTAATTCCGGCCTGCATCCGCCGGCCATAGGCGGCAATGGTCTCCAGCGCCGGGGTCTCGTCCAGGATCTGCAGCGTCTTCTCGGCCGCGGCCAGCGCCACGGAATGGGCGGTGTAGGTGCCGCCATGGGCGACGCCGCGGCCGTAGCGGCGCATGATGTCCTCGCGCCCGCCGATCGCCGCGATCGGATAGCCGTTGGCCATCGCCTTGGCCATGGTGGTGATGTCGGCCTTCACGCCGATCAGCCCCTGCGTGCCGCCGCGGGCGACGCGGAAGCCGGACTTCACCTCGTCGATGATCAGCAGCACGCCGTAGCGGTGGCACAGCTCGCGCACGGCGCGGACATAGGCGACGTCGGCGGTGATGCCGCAGCAATTGCCCATGATCGGCTCGATCAGCATCGCCGCGATCTCGTGCGAGCGGCGGCGCAGCAGGTCCTCCAGCCGGTCGGCGTCGTTCATCGGCGTCAGATGCACCAAGGGCCGCACCGCCTCCGGCACGCCCTTGGAATAGGGCACAACGGCCGGGTCCTGGTCGGTCCTCTGCGGGTCCCACTGGTCCAGCGCCACCATCCACATCGCCGCGTCGAACAGCCCGTGATAGCTGCCCTCGACCAGCACATAGGATTCCTTGCCGGTGTGGGCGCGGGCCAGGCGCAGCGCCGCCATCACCGCCTCGGTGCCGGAGTTGGAGAAGCGCACCAGCTCCGCCGCCGGCATCATCTTGGCGATGCGCTCGGCCACGGTGAATTCGCGCTCGGTCGACAGGGCGAAGACGCCGCCGACCTCCATGCCCTGCCGCGCCGCCTCGTCCACCCGCGGGTCGGCATAGCCCAGGATCGCCGGGCCGTAGCCGAGGCGATAGTCGACATAGGGGTTGTCGTCGAGGTCCCAGATCCGGCCGCCGCGGCCGCGCTTCACATAGATGGTCCGGTCGTCGCCCCAGTAGCGGAAGTTGGAGGCGACGCCGAGCGGCAGGCGGGTCGACGCCCGACGGAACTGCGCGTTGCTGCGCGCCAGGCTGCGGGTCATGGCAGCGGGTCCTTGTGTCGTTGGTCCGGCGGTTCTGATGCCGCAATTTCAGGACCCAGGATGGCATGGCAGGGCTGTTTCTGTCCATCGTGTTGAATGAACGTTCAATTAGAAGCTTGCTGGATGTTCATTCAGCATCTTTGCAGAAAACCGCGCCGATGCTACGCTTTTATGGATATTTGACGGGGGTGCCGATGGCCGAAGGCCAGGCCGTGCGCAAGGTGAATGGGGGGCGGCGGCAATCGAAGGAGCTGCGGCGGCAGGAGCTGATCGAGGCGACGATCGACGCCATCGCCAAACGCGGCTACGAGGAGACGACGATGGCCGTGGTCGCCGACGGCGCCGGCCTGTCGCGCGGCATCGTCAACTTCCATTTCGAGAGCAAGGAGAAGCTGCTCGTCGAGACGCTGCGCTACATGTCCGACGAGTACCGCGCCCATTGGCGCCGCGCCTTGCACGAGGCCGGGCCGGCCGCGGCGGAGAAGCTGTGGGCGCTGGTCCTGGCCGATTTCGACCGCCGCATCTGCAACCCGCGCAAGATCGCCGCCTGGTGCGCCTTCTGGGGCGAGGCCAAGACCCGGCCGCACTACCGCGCTTTGTGCAGCGCCAACGACCAGGACTACCACCTGACCCTGCTGAACCTGTGCCGCGAGCTGGCGGCGCCGGGCCAGTCGCCGGACCTGCTGGCCCGCAGCCTGAACGGGCTGCTGGAGGGGCTGTGGCTGCATGTGATGATGGGGCCGAAGGAGTTCGGCCGCGAGGACGCCCGGGCCTGCGCGGTCGAGATGCTGGTCTCGGTCTTCCCCCGGCATTTCACCCGGGACGGCCCGATCCGGCCAGGGCCTGAGGATGGGAAGGGGTGACCCTTCCTTTACTGTCATCCTCGGGCTTGACCCGAGGATCCAGGGGCCACGGAGAGCGGCTCTGGCCGCCCCTGGATTGCCGGGTCAAGCCCGGCAATGACAAAAAGGGGAGCTGGCGGCAGTCAGGACCAGGAAGAAGGCCATGAGCTTCACGCTCCCCGACAGCGCCCGCGACTGGCAGGACAGGATCCGCCGCTTTGTCGAGGCCGAGCTGATCCCGTGGGAGGTGGAGGCCGAGCTGGCCAGCGGCGAGATCCCGGCCGAGGTCGCGGCCCGGCATGAGCGCATCGCGCTGGAACTGGGCCTGCCGCGGATCGACGCGCCGCAGCGCCATGGCGGGCTGGGGCTGCCGCTGCTCGACCAGGTGGCGATCGCGGAGCAGACCGGCCGCGTCACCAACGCCCTGGCCTGGTGCTATGGCGAGGCGCAATCCTGGATGTTCGAGGCCTGCTCGCCGGACCAGATCGACCGCTTCATCCTGCCGCTGATGCGCGGCGAGCGGCATGTCTGCACCGCGGTGACGGAGGAGGGCGCCGGCTCCGATGTCGACGACATCGCCACCACGGCGCGGCGCGACGGCGACCACTACGTCATCGACGGCGAGAAATGGCACGTCACCAGCGCCAACCTGGCCGACACGGTGATCGTCCAGGCCAGGACCGATGGCGGCCACGCCTTGTTTTTCGTCGAGATGCCGGCCGAGGGGCTCAGCACCGTGCGCAGCCCGGCCTACACCCACAGCTATCGCCATCACCACCCGATCCTGCGCTTCGATGGCGTGCGGGTGCCGGCGGCCAACCGGATCGGCGCCGAGGGGCAGGGGATGGGCTTCATCCATGCCTGGTTCCGGCGCGAGCGGCTGATGATCGCGGCGCGCTGCTGCGGCGCGGCCGACCGGCTGATCGAGGCGGCCACCGAATTCGCGGCGGAGCGGAAGATCGGCGGCGAGCCCATCGCGCGGTTCCAGCTGGTCCAGGCGATGCTGGCCGACAGCGTCGCCGAGCTGCACGCCGCGCGGCTCGTGACCTATGAGGCTGCCGCCGCGCATGACCGCGGCCTGGACGTGAAAGCGCTGCACGCCCGCTGCTCGGTGGCCAAGCTGCTGGCGTCGGAGATGGCCGGCCGCGTCGCCGACCGGGCCGTGCAGATCTTCGGCGGCCGCGGCTATATGCGCGAGAACGTGGCCGAGCGATTCAACCGCGAGCTGCGGGTCGACCGGATCTGGGAGGGCACCAGCGAGATCCAGCGCCTGATCATCGCCGGCAGCCTGCTGAAGCGCGGGCTGCAGGGCACGATCGGCCTGTAGGAATTCAGGTGAAGAATCCGCTGGAGAATCCCGGCGAAGCGGGCTCTGAATAGGGAAGGCCGATGGCCGCGGCGGACACAAACGGCCGGCAGGTGAGGCGACACAGGGAGCCAGGCGATGACGCGTTCCCCCTTGGCCATCGGGCTGCTGGCCGCGGCCGCCATCCTCGTCGGTCCCGGCGCCGGCGGCGCCGCGGCGCGGGCCGAGGAGGAGAAGGTTCTCAACGTCTACAACTGGGTCGACTATATCGGCGAGACCACGATCCAGGATTTCGAGGCCGAGACCGGCATCAAGGTGGTCTACGACACCTATGACGCGTCCGAGACCGTCGACGCCAAGATGATGGCCGGCCATTCCGGCTATGACGTGGTGCTGCACGGCTCGCATCTGATCCCGCCGCTGGTCAAGGCCGGGGTGTTTCGGAAGATCGACAAGTCGAAGCTGACCAATTACGGCAATCTCGACCCGGAAATCCTGAAGGTCGTCGCCGGCCACGACCCGGGCAACGAGTACTTCGTGCCTTACATGTGGGGCACGGTCGGCTTCGCCTACAATGTCGACATGATCAAGCAGCGGATGGCCGACGCGCCGGTCACCTCGCTCGACATGCTGTTCAAGCCCGAGCTGGCGGCGAAATGGGCGGATTGCGGCATCTCGATCCTGGAATCGCCGACCGACATGATCCCGCTGGCGCTGTCCTACCTGCACCGCGACCCGAACTCGCAGAAGGCCGAGGATTACGAGGCCGCGGCGGCGCTGTTCAAGCCGATCCGGCAATACGTCAAGGCGGTGGATTCCGCCAACTACCTGAACCAGCTGCCGAACCAGGAGCTGTGCCTGGCCTTCTCCTGGTCCGGCGACTACGCCACGGCGGCCAGCCGGGCGGCGGAGGCGGGGGTGAAGGTCAACCTGGCCTATTCGGTGCCGGACACCGGCGGCCCGGCCTGGTTCGACGGCTGGCTGATCCCGTCCGACGCGCCACATCCGGAGAATGCGCTGATCTTCATCAACTACATGCTGCGGCCGAAGGTGATCGCCGACGCCACCAACTTCACCAACTACGCCAATGCCAACAAAGCGTCCGTGGAGTTCGTGAACAAGGAGATCCTGGAGAACCCGGCAATCTATCCGGACGCGGCGACGCGGGCGAAGCTCTACGTCCCGGCCGACCTGCCGCAGGAGGCGCTGCGGCTGCGCACCCGGGCCTGGAGCCAGATCAAGGCCGGGCAGTAGGGGCAAAGACGGTGCGTGGCATCGACAACCCCCTCCCCCTAGCCCCCTCCCGCGAGGGGAGGGGGGACAAGGGTTTTGACGGTTGGAGAGAGATCTCTCAGCCAATGCAATCGAGTCCCCCCTCCCCTCGCGGGAGGGGGGCAGGGGGAGGGGGTTCGCGCCGCCAGACCCCGCGCCGACCCTAGATGGCCACCGCCGAGCGTTATCCGGACACCAAGGACCGGCCCTGGCTCGACCCGCAGGCCAAGCCGATCCTCCGGATCGAAGGCCTGACCAAGAAGTTCGCCGACTTCACCGCGGTCGACGGCGTCGATCTCGAGATCCACCGCAAGGAGCTGTTCTGCCTGCTCGGCGGCTCCGGCTGCGGCAAGACCACGCTCTTGCGCATGCTCGCCGGATTCGAGACGCCGAGCGCCGGCCGCATCCTGATCGACGGCCAGGACGTCACCCGGGCGCCGCCCTATGAGCGGCCGGTGAACATGATGTTCCAGTCCTACGCCCTGTTCCCGCATATGAGCGTGGAGAAGAACATCGGCTACGGGCTGAAGCATGAGGCGATGACCCCGGCCGAGCGGCGCGACCGGGTTTCCGAGCTGCTGGAGCTGGTGCAGCTGCAGGGCTTCGGCCCGCGCAGGCCGCACCAGCTGTCCGGCGGCCAGCGCCAGCGCGTCGCCCTGGCCCGGGCGCTGGCGAAGAAGCCGAAGCTGCTGCTGCTCGACGAGCCGCTGGCGGCGCTCGACAAGAAGCTGCGCGAGCAGACCCAGTTCGAGCTGATGAACATCCAGTATCAGGTCGGCGTCACCTTCATCGTCGTCACCCACGACCAGGAGGAGGCGATGGCGCTGTCGACCCGGATTGCGGTGATGAATCGCGGCCGGATCGTGCAGACGGGCACGCCGACCGACATCTACGAGTATCCGAACTGCCGCTTCTCGGCGGATTTCATCGGCTCGATCAACCTGTTCGACGGCACGGTGGAGAGCGCGGCCGACGGGCGGGTGACGGTGGCGACCGGGCAGGCCGGGCCGCTGGTCGTCGCCCATGCCGGGGCGGTGGCGCCGGGCACGAAGGTCTCGGTCGCGGTGCGGCCGGAGAAGATCGCGATCGGGCGCGAGCCGCCGCAGGGCGCCGCCAACACGCTGCAGGGCATGGTCTACGACCTTGGCTATTTCGGCGACCGCTCGCTGTTCCGGGTGAAGCTCGGCAACGGAAGGCTGGTCTCGGTCAGCCGGCAGAATGAGTGCCGCGGGCGAGAGGAGGACCGGCCGGTCGACTGGGACGACCGGGTCTGGCTGTCCTGGTCCCCCGCCGCTTCGCTGCTGCTGACCGAATGACGGCCGTTCCCGAGCCTGGGCCGAGCGCACCGCTCTGGCTTCGGGCCCTGCGCCGGGTCGGCGATGCCTGGCGCGGCCTGATCATCGGCGTGCCGACGGTCTGGCTGGTGCTGTTCTTCCTGGTGCCGTTCCTGATCGTGCTGAAGATCAGCCTGGCGCAGAGCATCGTCGGCCGGCCGCCCTATTCGGCGCTGCTGGACTGGGGCGAGGGGACGTGGCCGGCCATCACCGCCTCGCTGCGCAACTACGTGTTCCTGACCCAGGACTGGCTCTACGTCGCGGGATACCTGAATTCGGTCAAGATCGCGCTGATCTCGACCGCGCTGTGCCTGGTCTGCGGCTATCCGATCGCGTACGGCATCGCCCGGTCCTCGCCCGGCGCGCGCAACATCCTGCTGCTGTTCGTGATCCTGCCGTTCTGGACCTCGTTCCTGCTGCGCATCTATGCCTGGATGGGGCTGCTCAACAAGCAGGGCATCCTCAACGGCTTCCTGGTCTGGAGCGGCATCCTCGACCAGCCGGTCGAGATGATGAACACCGAGTTCGCGGTCTATCTCGGCATCGTCTACTCCTACCTGCCCTTCATGATCCTGCCGCTCTACGTCACGCTGGAGAAGCTGGACCAGAGCCTGGTCGAGGCGGCGATGGACCTCGGCTCGCGGCCCTGGCGGGTGTTCGTCGACGTCACCCTGCCGCTGTCGCTGCCCGGCATCGTCGCCGGGTCGCTGCTGGTGTTCATCCCGGCGACCGGCGAATACGTGATCCCGGCGCTGCTGGGCAACCCGTCCAGCCCGATGATCGGCCAAGTGCTGTTCAACGAGTTCTACTCCA
Organism: Inquilinus sp.; assembly: GCF_039594555.1. Taxonomy (GTDB): domain Bacteria; phylum Pseudomonadota; class Alphaproteobacteria; order DSM-16000; family Inquilinaceae; genus Inquilinus. The sequence goes on along the minus strand of NZ_JBCNNF010000006.1, from coordinate 21,186 downwards.
ACCGCGACTGGCCGGTGGCCTCGGCCGTGGCGGTGGTGCTGCTGCTGGTCCTGGTGCTGCCGATCCTGTGGTTCCAGAACCGCCAGGCGCGGGGGGAGGGGGCATGAGGGGGCCTCTCCGGGATATGGCATTTCCCCCATTGTCATTGCCGGGCTTGACCCGGCAATCCAGGGGCCGCCGGTGCGGGCGTCGGCAGTCTCTGGATCCTCGGGTCAAGCCCGAGGATGACAGTGGAGGACGTAGGGAGTCGGCGCCGTGAAGGGCCGGTCCCGCTTCCTCACCCTCTGGCTGGTGGCCGGCTTCGTGTTCTTCTACGGGCCGATCGCCTCGATGATCGTGTTCTCCTTCAACCAGTCGCGGCTGGCGACGATCTGGGGCGGCTTTTCGACCAAGTGGTATGTGGCGCTGTGGGGCAACCGGCAGGTGATGGACGCGGCGCTGCTGAGCCTGCAGATCGCCGCGGTCTCCGCCACCATCGCCACGGCGCTCGGCACCATGGCCGGCATCGCTTTGGCGCGGCTCGGCCGGTTCCGCGGCCGGTTGCTGCTGGCCGGCATGGTCACGGCGCCGCTGGTGATGCCGGAGGTGATCACCGGCCTGTCCCTGCTGCTGCTGTTCGTGGCGCTGGAGGATACGTTCGGCTGGCCGTCCGGCCGCGGCGCGCTGACCATCACCATCGCCCATGTCACCTTCTGCATGGCCTATGTCGCCGTGGTGGTGCAGTCGCGCCTGGCCGACATGGATGCATCGATCGAGGAGGCGGCGGCCGATCTCGGCAGCCGGCCCTGGCAGGTGATGGTCGACATCACCCTGCCGCTGCTGGCGCCGGCCATGGTGTCGGGCTGGCTGCTGTCCTTCACCCTGTCGCTGGACGATCTGGTGATCGCCACCTTCACCTCCGGCCCCGGCGCCAACACGCTGCCGATGCTGATCTTCTCTAAGGTCCGGCTGGGGCTGACGCCGGACATCAACGCGCTGGCGACGATCATCATCGTGGTGGTGGCCGGCTTCGTCATCGCCAGCGCCCTGATCCTGAACCGCCGCGACGCCCGCAAGGCCCGCGACAGCCGCCGCGCCGCGGCCGAAGGCGGATCGGCATAAAGATCACCATCGATTTTTGCGTAAATGTGGTGGAAGGAACCGGCTCTCGCTTCGTCACGTTGGGTATCTGCGTTGCGGCCTGGATTCGGGTCGCTTCACTGCACTGGAGGACGTGAGATGCGTTCCATATCCACGGCTTTGGCCCTGGCAGGCCTGTCGCTGCTGGCGACCGCCTGCACGGTGAACACCGCCCCGCCCGGCCGGACCACCGTTGTGGCCCAGCCGGCACCGGCTGCCGTGGTCGCTCAGCCGGCCCCGACCGTCGTCACCACCCCGGGCACCGCCTATGTCACGCCGCCGCGCACGACGGTGGTGACGCCGGCCTACTGACGCCGGATCGTTGAGCTCGTGCCGGCACGGCGCCCCGCGGCCCCGGCCGCCAGGATGTCCCGATCGGGCGTCCGCTTCCCTGGGCCGCCATGCCGGCCCGAGCCTCTGACCTCAACCCCAGCGGGGAACACGGCACCGCATCGCCCTGTTGCTGACTGAGCGCGGTGTCGCTTCTAGCCGCTTCCAACCGAAATGGAGGATTGGACATGCGCTCCATCGTTCTTGCCCTCACCATCGCCGGGCTGCCGCTGCTGGCCGCCTGCACGGTGAACAACACGCCGGACAAGCCGGACACCACCGTCGTGACCCAGCCGGCCCCGTCGGCGACCGTGGTGACGCCGCCGCCGCGCACCACCGTCGTGACCCCGGCCTACTGACGGCAGGCCATGGCGGGGGCGCGCGGCCTCACAGGTGGCGCGTCTCCGCCGGCGCCCTGTCCCAATGGTCGGCGCGGCCGTCCTCATGGGCGACCGGCAGCGCCGCCAGCTCCCCGGCTGAAACATCGTCCAGGCACGCGATGTTGATGGCGTAGAAGGTGCCGCCCAGCGCCTCCATATGGCCGCGCCCGAACGGTTTGACGCCACAGCGGCGGCAGAACAGGTGATGGATCGTGCCGCTGCCGAATTGGTAGTCCGATAGCGCGTCCCCGCCCTGCACCAGGCGGAAATCGGGCGCCGGCACGATCGCCTTCCAGAACCGCCCCTTGCCGCAGATCGAGCAGTTGCAGCGGCTGGTGCCGGCCTCCAGGTCGGCGTCGCATTCGAAGCGCACGGCGCCGCAATGGCAGCTGCCGTGATAGGTGCGTTTCATCGCATTCCCCCGTCCGATATTCAGATCTGCGCCAAGTAGGCCGGCAGCCGGTCGAAGCACTCGTTCCAGCCGCCGCGGTGGCTGTCGCGGCTCTCCACCGAGCGGAAGCCGGTCTGGCGGAAGGTCATCTCGGTCCGGCCACCGCGCTCGCGGAAGGTGAGGGCGATCAGCATCCGCTCCGCCGCCTCCTCGTCCCAGGCGAAGGTGAAGACCAGCCGCTCCGGCGGCGCGATCTCGCGATACACCCCGCCCATGCCGTAGGCGTTGCCCTCGGGCGAGGTGATGACGGCGCTCCAGGCGCCGCCCGGCCGCAGATCGATCCGCACGGCGGAGGCGGCGAAGTCCTTCGGCCCCAGCCAGCGCACCAGATGCTCGGGCTCGGCCCAGGCCTTGAAGACCAGGCTGCGCGGAGCGTCGAAGACGCGGGTAATGACCAGCTCCGGTCCTGTGTCCACAGCGGCGGCGTCACTGGGTGCGGTCATCCTTGGTCTCCTTGCCTTGCAGTTGCCGCAGATAGTCGTCCAGCCGGTCGAAGCCGCCATCCCAGAACGGGCGATAGCTCTCGACCCAGTCGGCGATGTCCTTCAGCGGGCCGGCCTGCAGCCGGCAGGGGCGCCACTGCGCCGTGCGGCTGCGCGTCACCAGCCCGGCACGCTCCAGCACCTTCAGGTGCTTGGAGACGGCGGTCAGGCTCATCGCGAAGGGCTCGCTGAGCTCAGTGACCGAGGCCTCGCCGCGGGCCAGCCGCGCCAGGATCGCCCGGCGGGTCGGGTCGGCCAGCGCTGCCAGCGTGAGACTGAGAGGGTCCGTCGACACGTATTGAACCGATTGGTTGATTAACCCAATGGTTCAGTACCGGGCGAACGACCCCATGTCAAGTGATGGGCGTCACATCGCCAGAAGGCGATCGATGCGGTTTCGCCAATCCTCGATCATGCGGGTGAACGCCGCCTCGCTCAGCTCGGCGAGATGCACCCGCCCTTGCGGGCTGAGGGCCGTATAGGTGTAGGCGATCGTGGCTTCGGTGCGACCGCCCGGCGCTTCCCGGCAGACCACCTCGACGAAGCCGAAGCGGGAGGATGGCGTGACCCGGACGTACCGGACCCGATGTGACTCGGGGTTCCAGTCAATGCAGGCCCACAGCGTGGTCTCGCCGTGATGCCGGGTCCGGAACACCATGCCGTCCATGATGTCTCCGCTCGCCGGATGCAGGAATTCGGGATCCCAGCCTTCCGCCCAGAGTGTCTCGCCGGCCGGCGTGAACAAGGGGAAGACCCGGTCGACCGGGCCTGCCAGGACGATGGCATGGCAACGCTCAAGATGATCCATGGCTCGTCCCCTCTCCTGGATCCTCCAGCCGGTGGCTGTCGGCCGCGCCGAGGTCCAGCCCGTAGATGCCCTTCAGCCTGGCGATCGTGTCCAGGGTCTCCGGCGTGAAGGGCGGCCGCCCCTCGAAGGCGTGCAACACGATGCCTTCCAGCAGTTCGCCGAGGCTCATGTCGCGATACTCCGCCAATGCCTTGAGCACCTTCACCAGCCGCTTCTCAAGGCGGACGCCGGTCTGCACGCGTTCGATGATCATGGTTGACATGTACCATGGTACATAACTGCCGGCAATTCTCATCAGAGCGGCGTCGCGTATCGGCTGCTTCTATCGCGGCTGCCCGGCTTCCGGCACGTCGCGGCGGATCCAGCTTTGGAAGGCGCGGAGATTGATCTCCTTCTCGCCCAGCACGCCGCTGCCATAGGCCGAGCCGGACAGGCCCTGCTGGACCGAGCGGATCAGCGCCGCGTCCTCGTCATGCACCCGGTTGTTCACCCGCAGGTTCAGCCGCCGGGTCAGCCGCATGGCGCGGCGGTCGTCCGGCCGGGCATAGGCCCGCCAGCGCAGGATCGACCGGCCGGGCCCGGCCGGCAGGATGTGGAAATAGTCCAGCAGGTCCGGATACAGCTCCAGCGACACGCCGGGATACAGGAACAGATAGGTCCAGCGCCGCTTCAGCGCCTCCGGCAGGTGCGGCACGTCCGGCAGCAGCCGGGCGTAGGCGCGGGTCGACCAGCCGCCATCGGGCTCCCGGCGCAGCGCGTGGCTCAGGCGGATGGTGCGGGTGGCGTCGTCCGGCTCGCGGTCATAGGCGCCGGACATCAGTCCGAACAGGCCGGGATGGCCGGTCGGGAAGTGGTAGTCCTCGAGGTAGTTGTCCCAGATGGTCTTCCAGTCGGCGTCGATCTCGCCGATCCAGTAATCGGTGACCGGCACCATCTCCTCGATCCGGTGCGCCGCCAGCTCCGCCGCATAGGGGGCGTAGCGCTCGGCCACGGACGGGCCGCCGCTTTCGAAGCGCAGGAAGACAAAGCCCGAGAACACCTCGCAGTCCAGCGGCAGCAGGCCCAGGCCGCTCGTGTCGATCTCCGGGAAGGTCTTCGCCGCCGCCACGGCGCGCAGCCGCCCGTCCCAGGCGTAGCACCAGGCGTGGTAGGGGCAGCGGATCAGCCCGCTGCAATGGCCGTCGCGGCCCTGCAGCACGGCATGGGCGCGGTGCCGGCAGACATTGTGGAAGGCGCGGACCCCGGAGTCTTCGCCGCGGATGACGAAGGCGCGCTCGCCCAGCGCCTCGAAGGTGACGTAGTCGCCGGGGGCCGGCAGCTCCGAGACATGCGCCACCAGGTGCCAGGCCGGGCGGTGGATGCGCGCCACCTCGGCCGCATGGATGCCGGGATCGGCATAGGTCCAGCCGGGCAGGGTCGGCGGTAAGGCGGGGGCGTCGGCCTCGGCCTCGGCCACCAAGCGCAGCCGGGCCGGGGCGGCGAACTCCGCCGGAAACAGGTTGGCCAGGTAACGGCGGCAGGTGTCGACTGCGTCGTCCCAGTCGAAAGCCTCGCGCTGCACCAGCGCCTCCTGCGACAGCGCGTCGACCAGGCCGCACAGGCCCAGCGCCGCGGCGCGCAGCTCGACCCGGGCGCCGGCGCGCTCGGCCAGCTCGGCCATCAGCGCGTGCACCGCCTCGTAGAAGGCGCGGTCGGAGGCGCCGACGGTTGCCATGTAGTCGTCGCGGGCCCGGCTCTCGCCCCAGAAGGCGTACCAGACCGCCAGCCGCTCCAGGCTCGCCACCTGCGGGTCGAAGCTGGCGCGGACCAGCGCCATCAGCGCCTCCTCCGGCGCCCGGCCGGCGGCAGCCACCGCGCTTTCGCACAGGGTGCGGTAGGCGTCGGCCATGCGCGCCAGCGTGGCCTGCAGCAGGTCCTGCTTCGACTTGAAGTGGAAATTCACCATGCCGGCGGTCAGCCCGGCCAGGCTGGCCACCTTGGTCAGCGTGACATTCGACAGGCCGTGCTCGGCGATCGCCGTGATCGCCGCGTCGATCAGCTGCTCGCGCCGCGCATCCTGCGGCAGCCGCGCCCGCACCCGGCCCTCCATGCCGTCGTCCATGCCAACCTCCCGATCGGCCGTTCGACTCTATCGAATGGAAATTTTAGTGAATCGAATGGCTGTTCGGCAAGTCGGATGTCTTCTCCATTCACCTTCATCGTCATCCCCGCGAAAGCGGGGATCTCCTCGCAGCCTATCGGAGAGAGATTCCCGCTTTCGCGGGAATGACGGGCTTGGAGAGATCGTGGGTTGTACGAGCGTTCAGCCACCCTGCATCCGCGCCGCCAGGGCCTGGTGGCTGCGGATCAGCCGGGGCAGGTCGAGGCCGGGGATGGCGCCGTTCCGCACCCGCCAAGCGCCGCCGACCATGACGAAATCGGCCCGGTGGGCGCCGCACAGCACCAGGGCGGCCAGCGGGTCGCCATGGCCGGCGAAGCGCAGCTCGTCCAGCGCGAACAGGGCCAGGTCAGCCTGCCTGCCCGGCGCGATCACGCCGAGATCCGGCCGGCCGAGGCAGGCGGCGGAGCCGGCGGTGGCCCAGCGCAGCGCGTCGCGGTGGCTGATCCGGGTGACGCCGGTGTGGTGGCGCTGCAGCAGGAAGGCGGCGCGCACCTCCTGCATCAGGTTCGACCCGTCATTGGAGGCGGAGCCGTCGACGCCGAGGCCGACGGACATCCCGGCCTGCTCCATGCCGTGCACCGGGCAGTGGCCCGAGGCCAGCACCTGGTTCGAACAGGGGCAATGCGTCACCGCCGTGCCGGCGCGGGCGAGGCGGCCGATCTCGGCCTCGTTGAAATGGATGCCATGCGCCAGCCAGGTGCGGGGGCCCAGCCAGCCGCATTCCTCCAGATAACCCAGCGGCCGGCAGCCGAACTTTTGGACGCAGAAGCGGTTCTCGTCCTCGGTCTCGGCCAGATGGGTGTGCAGCCGGACGTCGAGGCGCTCGGCCAGCTCCGCCGTCTTCCGCATCAGCGATCCGGTGACGGAGAAGGGCGAGCAGGGGGCCAGGGCGATCTGCACCATGGCGCCGTCGCCGGGCTGGTGATGCGCCGCGACCAGCCGCTCGCTGTCGGCCAGGATCTCGTCCTCGTCCTGCACCACGCTGTCCGGCGGCAGGCCGCCGTCGCGCACCGACAGGTTCATCGACCCGCGGGGCAGCACGGCGCGGATGCCGAGCGACTTCGCCACCTCGACCTCGATGTCGATGGCGTGCTCCAGCCCGTCCGGGAAGACGTAATGGTGGTCGGAGGTGGTGGTGCAGCCGGACAGCAGCAGCTCCGCCATCGCCACGGTGACGGCGCTGCGCAGCGCCTCCGGGTCCAGCCGGGACCAGACCGGGTACAGCGCCTGCAGCCAGGGGAACAGCTCGCGGTCCAGCGCCGCCGGCAGGGCGCGAGTCAGGGTCTGGTAGAAATGATGGTGGGTGTTGATCAATCCCGGCAGCACGACATGGGCGCCGGCGTCGAACACGCTGTCGGCCGACGCCGTCGGCTCGCGCCCCGCCGGCACCAGCTCGGTGATCTTTCCGTCCTCGACCACCACGCCGCGTTCGGCGCCCTCCGCCAGGATCGCCAGCGGGTCCTTGATCCACAGCCGCATCACGCGCCTCCTGTCCCGTCCGCGGTCAGCCTAGCAGCCCGGGGAAGGGAGGGGAGGGGTAGGCCGGTTTGAAAGTGCTTCAAACGAGATTTCCGGCGAATGGCCTTTCTACTCTCCCCCTCCCCTTGCGGGAGGGGGAGACCATCTGGTCACGCCGCGTCCTGCCGGGCCGCCGCGGGCGCGGCGATCTCGAAATCGGCCTGGCGTTCCAGCACCTTGAGGATGGCGGAGTGGTCCCAGGCGGCGCCGCCCTGGGCGACAGCCGCGTGCAGCAGCTGCTGGGTCGCCGCGGTGTTCGGCAGCGGCACGCCCAGGGACCGGGCGCCGTCCAGCGCCAGGGCCAGGTCCTTCTGGTGCAGGGCGATGCGGAAGCCGGGGGCGAAATTGCGCTGGATCATGCGCTCGCCATGCACCTCGAGAATGCGCGAGGCCGCGAAGCCGCCCATCAGGGCCTGCCGCACCCGGGCCGGGTCGGCGCCGGCCTTGGCGGCGAACAGCAGCGCCTCGGCCACCGCCTCGATGGTCAGGGCGACGATGATCTGGTTGGCGACCTTGGTGGTCTGGCCGTCGCCATTGCCGCCGACGAGCGTGACGTTCTTGCCCATCGCCTCGAACAGCGGGCGCACCCGGTCGAAAGCGGCCTGCGGCCCGCCGACCATGATGGTAAGGCTGGCGGCCTTGGCACCGACCTCGCCGCCCGAGACCGGCGCGTCGAGATAGTCGCAGCCCAGCGCATTGACCTTTTCGGCGAAGCCCTTGGTGGCGATCGGCGAGATCGAGCTCATATCGACCACGACCTTGCCCGGCGACAGCCCCTCGGCGACGCCGCCGGGGCCGAACAGCGCCGTCTCCACATGCGGCGTGTCCGGCACCATGGTGATGACGATGTCGGCGCGGCGGGCGGCCTCGGCGGCGGAGGTGACGGCGGTGCCGCCCAGCCCCTCCGGCACGCCGGTGATGTCGTGGAGGAAAAGACTGTGCCCGGCGGCGATCAGATGGCCGGCCATGGGGCGGCCCATGATGCCGAGGCCGATGAAGGCGACATTCATGACGAACTCCTGTGAATATGGAGAAGGGGCTTTCCAATCTGGTCCCCCCTCCCGCGAGGGGAGGGGGACTAAGGTATTTCGCCGACCCGCCCTAAGCCGCGACCGTGGCCTTGGCCCGATACGGCGCGAACCAGCCCAGCCCGGCCTCGGTGCCCGCCTGCGGCACGTATTCGGCGCCGACCCAGCCGGCATAGCCGAGCGCGTCGAGCAGGCGGAACAGGAAGGGGTAATGGATCTCGCCGGTGCCCGGCTCGTGCCGGCCGGGATTGTCGGCGACCTGGATGTGGCCGATGCGGGAGATCAGCGCCTGCAGCGTCGGGCCCAGGTCTCCTTCCATCACCTGCATATGGTAGATGTCGTATTGCAGCTTGGTGTTCGGCGCCTCGACCGCGTCCAGCACATCGAGCGTCTGCTGCGATCCGCTGAGGAAGAAGCCCGGGATGTCGCGGGTGTTGATCGGCTCGACCAGCAGGTCGATGCCGGCCTCGCCGAGCGCCTTGGCGGCGAAGCGCAGATTGTCCACCAGCGTGTCGCCCAGCACCGTCTCGGCCACGCCCGCCGGCCGCTTGCCGGCCAGGCAGTTGACCTGGCGGCAGCCCAGCGCCGTGGCGTAGTCGATGGCCAGGCCGACCCCGTCCTGGAATTCGCCCTTGCGGTCGGGCAGGCAGGCGATGCCGCGCTCGCCCTTGGCCCAGTCGCCGGCCGGCAGGTTGTGCAGCACCTGGGTCAGGCCGTGGCGCTGCAGCCGCTCGGCCAGCTCCTCCTTGGGGTAGGGGTAGGGGAACAGGTACTCGACCCCGGCGAAGCCGGCCTCGGCGGCGCGGCCGAAGCGGTCGAGGAACGGATGCTCGTTGAACAGCATGGTGAGGTTGGCGGCGAAGCGCGGCATGAAGGGCTCCGGGGATTGGGGCGGAGATTTGCGCTTTCTTGTCATCCTCGGGCTTGACCCGAGGATCCAGGGGCGGCCAGAGCAGCTCTTCGTGGCCCCTGGATGCCCGGGTCAGGCCCGGGCATGACAGGAAAGGGAGGGCGGAGTGTCGGGCCTTACACCGTCTCCGGCTCGCGGGCCGGGGCGGGGGCGAGGTCGATGATCTCCTCGAACTCGGTGACCTTGTCGATCTCCGGCCCCATGGCGATGTTGGTCACCCGCTCGGTGATGATCTCGACCAGCACCGGCAGGCTGGCCTGGGTCGCCCGGGTGCGCGCCCATTGCAGGGCCTCGCCGATCTCCTCCGGGTCGAACACCCGGCGGGCGATGCAGCCGAAGGCCTCCGCCGCCTTGACGTGGTCGACGCCGTAATCGCCGATCTCCGGCGCGTTGATGTTCTGGAACGAGAGCTGGACCTCGTAATCCATGTTGTAGCCGCGCTCCGCCTGGCGGATCAGGCCGAGATAAGCGTTGTTCAGCACCACCAGCACGAAGGGGATGCGGTACTGCGCCGCCACCGCCAGCTCCTCGATCAGGAACTGCAGCGAATAATCGCCGACGATGCCGACCACCTCGGCCGATGGATCGGCCAGCTTGGCGCCGGTGCAGGCCGAAACCTCCCAGCCCAGCGGGCCGGCCTGGCCGCAGATGATGTAGTTGCGCGGCTTGTACACCTTCTGGAACTGGCCGGACGCGATCTGATACAGGCCGATCGCGGTGACGAAGCGGGTGTCGCGGCCGAAGGCGGCGTTGATCTCCTGGAAGGCCCGCTGCGGCTTGATCGGGGTGTTGTCGAAATCGGTCCGGCGCAGCATGGTGCGCTTGCGCTCCTGCACCCCCGCCACCCAGCTCTCGCGCTTCGGCAGCCGGCGGCCGCGGGCTTCGGCGATCAGCGCCTCCAGCGCCAGCTTGGCATCGGCGACGATTCCCAGGTCCGGGCAGAACACCCGGCCGATCTGGGTCGGCTCGATATCGACATGGATGAACTTGCGGCCCTTCGTATACACATCCGTCGATCCGGTGTGCCGGTTGGCCCAGCGGTTGCCGATGCCCAGCACCACGTCGCTCTGCAGGAAGGTGGCGTTGCCGTAGCGGTGCTGGGTCTGCAGCCCGACCATGCCGGCATTCAGAGGATGGTCGTCCGGGATGGTGCCCCAGCCCATCAGCGTCGGCACCACCGGCACGTTCACCAGCTCGGCGAACTCGACCAGCAGGTCGGACGCCTCGGCGTTGATGATGCCGCCGCCGGCGACGATCAGCGGCTTCTCCGCCGCCAGCAGCATGTCGACGGCGCGGGCGATGGCGGCCGGGCTCGGCGCCGGCCGGGAGACCGGCAGCGGCGCGTCGGTCTCGGGATCGTAGTCGATGATCTCCTTCTGCACGTCGATCGGCAGGTCGATATGCACCGGCCCGGGCCGGTCGGAGCGCATGATCTGGAAGGCGCGGCGGAACACCCAGGGCACCTGGGCGCCCTCCATCACCGTGATCGACCATTTGGTCACCGGCCGGGCGATGGCGGCGATGTCGACCGCCTGGAAATCCTCCTTGTGCAGCTTGGCGCGCGGCGCCTGGCCGGTGATGCACAGGATCGGGATCGAATCCGCGATGGCGGAGTACAGGCCGGTGATCATGTTGGTGCCGGCCGGGCCGGAGGTGCCGATGCAGACGCCGATGGCGCCGGCCCGGGCCCTTGTGTAGCCCTCGGCGGCATGGGTGCCGCCCTCCTCGTGCCGGACCAGCACATGGCGGATGCCGCTGTCCTTCAGCGCCTCGTAGAAGGGCAGGATCGCCGCGCCGGGCACGCCGAACGCCACCTCCACCCCCTCGCTGCGCAGCACATGCACCGCCGCTTCCATCGCCGTCATCTTGGGCATCATGCCCTCCCGTTCGAAGGTTCTCGGGAGGATGGTGGCGGGCGAGGCGGGGCGGGGCCAGCGGCGGCCCGAAACATTCCAGGGCGTGGAAATCGGCGGGGCGGGGCGGTCTTTTTCACCTGGTGGAAGGGAGCCCACGCTCCCCCTTTTTGTCATGCCCGGGCTTGACCCGGGCATCCAGAGAGCGTCGACACCCTCTGGATTGCCGGGTCAAGCCCGGCAATGACAATCGTGGGGTGGGGAGAGAGGCCTCAATGAGGCCGGCCGCCGAGCTGCAGGGTCACCTTCTCGGCCGCCTGGCGCACCAGCATGCCGATCTGGCCGATGCGGTCGTCGCCCATGCGCTCGCGCGGGGCGGAGATCGACAGCGCCGCCACCGGGCGGCCGCCGCGGTCGAGGATCGGCGAGGCGACGCAGCGCACGCCGGACAGGTGCTCCTCGTCGTCGATGGCAAAGCCGGAGCGGCGGGCGCGGCTGATCTGGTCGCGCAGGCTGGGCAGGTCCGGCACCGTCTTCTCGGTCAGCCGGGTCAAAGCGAGCGCGGGCAAAGTGCGCGACAGCACCGGGTCGGTCTTGGCCGACAAGAGCGCCTTGCCGACGCCGGAGCCGTGCACCGGCAGCGGCGTCGACCCCGGCAGGCTGGCGCCCGGGTCGCCGAGCTGGTGCAGGTAGAGGATGGTGCCGCGCTCCTCCACCGCCAGGTTCACGGTCTCGTGGCACAGGCCGAACAGGGTGCGCATCGGCGGGTCGGCCAGGCGGCGCAGCCCCATGCCGTCGGCATAGGCGAGGCCGGAGAGGAAGGCCTGCACCCCGACCATCCAGCGCCGCGTCGCCGGGTCGAAGCGCACATAGTGCGCCTCCTCCAGCGTGGTCAGCAGGCGGTGGACGGTGGGGGCGGAGAGGTCGGTGGCGCGGGCCAACTCGGTCAGGCTCATGCCCTCGGCCCGGGCGGCCACGGTGTCGAGCAGCCGCAGGGCGCGGAGCAGGGACCGGACCTGCCCGGTCTTCGGCTCGTCGATGCTGGGGTCGGCGTCGCGATCGATCTCGGCCATGGCGCTCCTGACTGGACGCTCAGGCCGGTGACCGGCTGCGCGTACCCTCCCGTTCGTGCATGCGGCGCCCTTGGATGTAGGTCGCCTTGATCGACCGATCATCGCCCAAAGTCATGAGGATGAACAGTTCTTCCTCCAGATCGGCCTCCACCGCCTCCATCCGGTGCGCCATGGCGGCGGTGGCGCGGGCGTCCAGCACCACCAGGTCGGCATAGCGGCCGGGGGCGATGCTGCCGATCTCCTGCTCCAGGCCCAGCGCCTCGGCATTGCCGGCGGTGACCAGGTGGAAGGCCTCCAGCGCCGACAGGTTGGTGCCCTGCAGCTGCTGCACCTTGTAGCCCTCGCCGAGCGTGCGGAGCATGGAGTAGCTGGTGCCGCCACCGACATCGGTCGCAGCCGCGATCCGCACCGGCGGGTCGCGCCGGGCCAGCTCGCGCATCGGGAACAGGCCGCTGCCGATGAACAGGTTCGAGGTCGGGCAGAACACGGCGACCGAGCCGGTCTCGGCCATGCGCGCCCGCTCGCGCTCCTCGAGATGGATGCAGTGGCCGAACAGGGTCTTCGGGCCCAGCAGGCCGTAGCGGTCATAGACATCGAGATAATCGCGGCTGTCCGGGAACAGCTGCTTCACCGCCTCGATCTCCTTCAGGTTCTCGGCGATATGGGTCTGGACATAGGCGTCCGGAAACTCGCGGGCCAGCGCGCCCGCCGCCTCCAGCTGCGCCTCGGTCGAGGTGATGGCGAAGCGCGGGGTGACGGCATAGCGCTGCCGTCCCTTGCCGTGCCAGCGCTCCAGCAGGCGCTTGCTGTCGTCATAGGAGGATTGGGCGGTGTCCAAGAGACCGGGCGGGGCGTTGCGGTCCATCATCACCTTGCCAGCGATCATGGCGGTGCCCAGCCGCTCGGATTCGGCGAAGAAGGCCTCGGCCGAGCCGGGATGGACCGAGCCGTAGACCGCGGCGGTGGTGGTGCCGTTGGCCAGCAGCTCGGTCAGGAACCACTTGGCCTGGCGCTCGGCATAGGCCGGGTCGCCATACCGCTGCTCGGCGACGAAGGTGTATTTCTGCAGCCAGTCCAGCAGCTGCGCGCCGTAGGAGGCGATCACCTGGGTCTGCGGGAAGTGCAGATGCGCGTCGATGAAGCCGGGCAGGATCAGCTCGTCCGGATAGTGGTCGACCGCGGTGCCGGGCGGCAGCTTCGGCAGCACCTCCGTCGCTGGGCCGACCCGGGCGACCCGGCCGTCCTCGACGACCACCACCCCGTCCGGGATGTAGCGATAGCTGGCGGCGTCGCCGGCGCCCTTCGGGGCGGCGAGGAAGCTCAGCAGGCGGCCACGCAGGGCGGTGGTTGGGGCGGTCATATCAGATCTCCGGTCGCGCGGGATTCCAGCCGAGTGTCGTCACGACACCCTTTCTGTCATTGCCGGGCTTGACCCGGCAATCCAGGGGCCACCGAGAGCCGCCCTGAAAGCCCCTGGATCCTCGGGTCAAGCCCGAGGATGACAAAGGAGGGAAGGCCAAGGACATCTTGGGTCTCACTGCACGGCCGTGTCGGGATCGGCCGTCCAGCGCCCGAGGAGGTCGCGCTCCTCCGGCGTGATCTGGCTGACATTGGCCGGCGGCATCGCATGGGTCAGCACCGCCTGCAGGCGGATCAGCCTGGCGTGGCGCCGGATCTCCTCCGGCGAGTCCAGCAGCACGCCGCGCGGCGCCTCGTTGATGCCCTCCCAGCCCGGCATGGTGGAATGGCACATGCTGCAGCGGGACACCACGATGTCGGTCACCTGGGCGAAGGACACCGGACCCGCCGCGGCGGCCGCCTGCACCGGGGCGGGCGCCGGCTGGTCGATCCAGGGCTTGGTCGCGGTCGCCACCTCATGCTCGCGCGGCGGCGGCAGGGAGGACAGCCAGATGATCGCCGCCATGCAGGCGGCGGCCACCGCCCAGGTCCACCACGGCGTCGCCTTGCCGGCATGGCGGGAGTTGAAGAAGTGCCGGATCACCCCGCCCATCACCAGCACCAGCGCCGTCATCACCCAGGCCCAGTGCGACCCGAAGGCCAGCGGGTAGTGGTTGCTGAGCATCAGGAACAGGACGGGCAGGGTCAGATAGTTGTTGTGCAGCGACCGCTGCTTGGCCTGCCGGCCCAGCCTCGGGTCCGGCGACTGCCCGGCCAGCAGGGCGTCCACCACCTTGCGCTGGTTCGGGATGATCAGGAGGAAGACGTTGGCCACCATCATGGTGCCGATCAGCGCGCCCATCTGCAGCATGGCGCCACGGCCGCTGAACACCTGGGAGAAGCCGTAGGAAGCCGCGACCAGCACGACGAAGCCGGCGGCGGCCAGCTTCACATCGCTTTCGCCCAGCGGCGACTTGCACAGCAGGTCGTAGGCCAGCCAGCCGAGGGCGAGGCTGACGACGCTGAGGGCGATCGCCTCCTTCGGCGACAGCATCGACACCTGCGGGTCGACCAGGAACAGGTCGGCGCCGCGGTAATACAGGACGCAGAGCAGGAAGAAGCCGCTGATCCAGGTGGAGTAGGCCTCCCATTTGAACCAGGTCAGCTCCTTCGGCAGCCGGTCCGGCGCCACCAGGTACTTGACCATGTTGTAGAAGCCGCCGCCATGGATCTGCCAGGCCTCGCCGCCGGCGCCCTTCGGCAGGTCCTCGCGCTTCTTCAGGCTGAGGTCGAGGGCGACGAAGTAGAAGGAGGAGCCGATCCAGGCGATCGCGGTGATCACATGCACCCAGCGGGCCACGAAGTTGATCCATTCCCAGATGATCGGCTCCATGCCGCCGCCTCCGCCGTCCTGGCTGATTATCCGTTCCGACGAGCCTAATGAACATCGCTGCGGCGAGGGAAGCGTGGGCAGACCACAGCACTTTCAAAAGAAAGGCTATAATCCCATCCGGCGAATGCGCTCAGAATCGCCTCGAGCAACAGGGAGCCCGGATTGGCGCTGCTGGAGAACATGCGGGTCTTCGTGCGCGTGGTCGAGCTCGGCAGCCTGTCGGCGGCCGGCCGGCAGGTGCGCATGTCCCCGGCCGTGGTCAGCCACCGCATCCAGCAGCTGGAGCAGCATCTCGGCGTCCGCCTGCTGAACCGCACCACCCGCCAGGTGCAGACCACGGAGCACGGCCAGACCTTCTACCGCCACTGCCTGGTGGTGCTGGACGCGATGGAGCGGGCCGAGACCAGCGTCGCCACCACCAGCGGCGTGCCTTCCGGCAGCCTGCGGGTGACAGCGCCGCTCGGCTTCGGCCGCCGCATCCTGGCGCCGCTGGTGCCGCAGTTCCACGAGCTGTATCCCCGGGTCGACGTGCGCCTGCGCCTGTCCGACCACCTGCTCGACCTGCTGGGCGAGGCGGTGGACCTGGCGATCCGCATGGCGGAGCTGAAGGATTCCAGCTTCGTGCTGCGCAAGATCGCCGATTGCCGGCGGGTGCTGTGCGCGGCGCCGTCCTATCTCGAGGCCCAGGGCAACCCGAAATCGCCCGAGGAGCTGATGGGCCACAACTGCCTGCTGCTGCGCTTCCCGGGGTCGCGGCAGTACCAGTGGACGCTGGAGGGCAGGGACGGCCCGTCCAAAGTGCCTGTGCGCGGCAGCTTCGACGCCGATGACGGCGACGTGCTGACCGACTGGGCGCTGGACGGCCGCGGCATCGTTATGAAGCCGGTGTGGGAGGTGGCGGCCCATCTGCGCAGCGGCGCGCTGCGGGTGGTGCTGCCCGACCACCCGCCGGAACCGGTGGTGCTGGCGGTGCTGTACCCGCATCGCAGCTTCCTGCCGGCCAAGGTGCGGGTGTTCTCGGACTACCTGGTGGAGCAGACGCGGGCTCGGCTCAGCCCCGATCTCGCGCTCTGATCGCCTCGGCGATCCGGGCCGCGACCCGGTCGATCTCGTCCTCGGTGGTGCCGCGGCCGAGGCCGAAGCGCAGGCTGCCATAGGCCTGCTCCGGCGACAGGCCGATGGCGCGCAGCACATGCGACGGCTCCGGGCTGCCGGTGGAGCAGGCCGAGCCGGTGGACAGCGCCAGGTCGGGCAGGTCCAGCAGCAGGTCGGCGGCATCCAGCCCCGGCACGCTGACATTGAGGCAGCCGGGCAGGCCGTGGTCGGATGAGCCGTTGCGGCGCAGCTCCGGCAACCCGTTCTGCAGCGTCGAGAACAGCCGCTCGCGCAGGGCGGTCAGGCGCTGCGCGTCGGCCGACCGGCGCTGCCGGGCGATGCGGCAGGCGGCGCCGAGCCCGACGCACAGCGCGGTCGGCAGGGTCCCGGCCCGGCGCCCCTCCTGCTGGTCGCCGCCATGGAGCAGGGGGCGCAGCGAAGTGCCCTCGCGCACGAACAGCGCGCCGATGCCCATCGGGCCGTACAGCTTGTGCCCGGACAGGCTGAGGAAGGCGAGGTCGAGGGCGCGGATATCGACCAGGCCCGTCGACAACATCTGCACGGCGTCGCTGTGCAGCAGGGCGCCGGCCTCGGCGCAGATCCTTGCCGCCTCGGCCAGCGGCTGGATGGTGCCGATCTCGTTGTTCGCGGCCATCAGCGAGACCAGGGCCGGGCGGCCGGCCAGCAGGGTCTTCAGCGCGTCGAGATCGGCGGTGCCGTCGGGCCCGACCGGCAGGGTGGCGGTGCGGTGCCCTCGCGCGGCGAGCTCCGGCAGGCAGGCCAGGACGCTGGGATGCTCGATCGCCGAGGCGATCGCCGGCCAGCCTGCGGGGATGCCGCCCAGCAGGGCCAGGTTGTTGGCCTCGGTGGCGCCGCCGGTGAACAGGATCTCGCCCGGCCGGGCGCCGATCAACGCCGCCACCTCGGCCCGCGCCGCCTCGATCGCCTCCGCCGCCCGCCAGCCCGGCCGGTGCCACGCCGCATGCGGGTTGCCGACCGCGGCCGGATCGAGCCAGGGCCGCATGGCGTCGAGCACCTCGGGATCCAGCGGGGTGGAGGCGAGATGGTCGAGGTAGAGGACGCGATCGGCGCTCATGAGGGACGTCCCATTCCGCCTATGGCGCCACAGTTTCCTATCGTGCTGTAGCCTTTGCGCACGGCGCCGCCGCACAATGGAGTCCCCCCTCCCCTCGCGGGAGGGGGGTAGGGGGAGGGGGTTTCCGAGGCAACGCGCTGATGGCCGATGAACGCGTCCGGTCTCTGCGGCAGAACCAAACCGAAGCCGAACTTCTGCTGTGGCATCAGCTGCGGGACAAACGCGTTGGGGGCCTCCGCTTCCGGCGCCAATACCGCCTCGGCCCGTTCATCGTCGATTTCGTCTGCCTCTCGGCACGGCTGGTGATCGAGGTGGACGGGCCGTCGCACGAACTGACATTCGATGCCGATGCCAGGAAAACGCGCTGGCTGGAAGATCAGAGCTTTCGCGTCGTGCGCTTCTCCAACGGCCAAGTCATGTATGAACTGGAGGGTGTCATACAAGCAATCCGAGAGGTGTTGGCCGGGGGAGGTGAATAGTTGGGGGCTTGGCTCTTGCGGCGGGAACCCCCTCCCCCTACCCCCCTCCCGCGAGGGGAGGGGGGACTCAAAATGGACCACGTGTGGCCGCGTGTCAGGCCTCGACACCCTCGACATACCAATCCATCTTGGCGATCTCGTCGTCGCTCAGGGACTTGCCCTCGGGCACGACCAGCTCGCCCTTCTGGTTCTTGATCGGGCCGGCGAAGGGGTCGAGCGTGCCGGCGATGATGTCGGCCTTCGTCTTCTCCGCCGCGGCCACCACCTCGGCCGGCATCGCCTCATTGTACGGCGCCAGCGTGACCATGCCGTGCTTGAAGCCCCACCAGATGCTGGAGGTCTTCCAGGTGCCGTCCATCACCGCCTGCACCCGCTCGACGTAATACGGGCCCCAATTGTCGACGATCGAGGTCAGCTGCGCCTTGGGCGCGAAGTTGCGCATGTCCGAGGCCTGGCCGAAGGCGTGGATGCCGCGCGCCTCGGCGACCTGGATCGCGGCCGGGCTGTCGGTGTGCTGGCACAGGATGTCGGCGCCGCCGTCGATCAGCGCCTTGGCGCCGTCGCTCTCCTTGCCCGGGTCGTACCAGCTGTTGACCCAGATCACCTTCACCTTCATGTCCGGCCGGATCTTCCGGGCCGCGAGGGTGTAGGCGTTGATGCCCATTACCACCTCCGGGATGGGAACCGAGCCGATATAGCCGGTGATGCCGGACTTGGTCATGTGGCCGGCGATGGTGCCGCACACCGCGCGCCCCTCATGGAAGCGGGCGTTGTAGGTGCTGACATTCGGCGCGGTCTGGTAGCCGGTGGCGTGCTCGAACTTCACCTTCGGCAGCGTCTTGGCCACCCGGATCGTCGGGTTCATGTAGCCGAACGAGGTGGTGAAGATCAGCTCGTTGCCGGCCTGGGCCAGCTGGCGCAGCACGCGCTCGGCGTCCGGGCCCTCCGGCACGCTCTCGACATAGCTGGTCTTCACCTTGTCGCCGAACTTCGCGTCGATCTCGCGGCGGGCGACATCGTGGCCGTGGGTCCAGCCGTAATCGCCGATCGGGCCGATATAGATGAAGCCGACCTTCAGCGGGTCCGCCGCCCAGATCCGGCCGGGCAGGATCGTCGTCGCCAGGGTGGCCGCGGAGCCCGCCAGCACCGACCGGCGGGAGAAGCGCATCGACATGAAGACCTCCTTGTTGTGATTCATCGGATGATAGCGATCCGTGATTGGAAGCGCGATTGGGATCGCGCTCCTGTCCGGCCTAGATCGACGGCCGGAACGGCTTGCCCAGCGCCGCCGGCGCCTGCAGCCGGCCGCGCCACGGGCCGGCGGCGATGATCACCAACACCGCGATGGTGGCGAGGTAGGGCAGCATGGTGAAGACCTGGGCCGGGATGTCGATGCCGCCGATGCCCTGGGCGTGCAGCTGCAGGATGGTGACGCCGCCGAACAGATAGGCGCCCAGCAGCACCCGCCATGGCCGCCAGGAGCCGAACACCACCAGCGCCAGCGCGATCCAGCCGCGACCGGCGGTCATGCCCTCGATCCACAGCGGGGTGTAGGACAGCGACAGGAAGGCCCCGGCCAGCCCGGCCATGGCGCCGCCGAACAGGCAGGCCAGGTAGCGCACCAGCAGCACCGGATGGCCGATCGAATGCGCCGATTCCGCAGATTCCCCGACCGCGCGCAGCACCAGCCCGGCGCGGCTGCGCTTCAGGAACCACGCCACCCCGAAGGTCAGGGCGACCGACAGGTAGACCAGCGCGTCCTGGCCGAACAGCAGCGGCCCGACCACCGGCAGGCCGGTCAGCACCGGCAGCGCCAGCTTCGGCAGCGGCGCGATCGGGTGGCCGACGAAGCCGGCGCCGAGCAGGGCGCTCAAGCCGACGCCGAAGATGGTCAGGGCCAGGCCGGTGGCGACCTGGTTGGCCATCAAGGTCAGGGTCAGCACCGCGAAGATCAGCGACATCGCCGTGCCGGCCAAGGCCGCGGCCAGGATGCCCAGCGCCGGCTGGCCGGTGGTGAAGGTGACGGCGAAGCCGGTGACCGCGCCGATCAGCATCATGCCCTCGACGCCCAGGTTGAGGACGCCGGAACGCTCGACCACCAGCTCGCCCAAGGCGGCGAGGAGGAGGGGGGTGGCCGCGGTGATCACCGTCGCCGCGATCAGGACGAACATCTCCATCACGACACCGTCACGGGCTTGGCCTGGGCCGAGGCCCAGCGCAGGCGGTAGCGGACCAGCACGTCTGCGGCCAGCAGGTAGAACAGCAGCATGCCCTGGAACACCCCGGTCGCCGCGGTCGGCAGCCCGGCCGAGACCTGGGCGTTCTCGCCGCCGATATAGGACAGGGCCATGACCAGCCCGGCGACGACGATGCCGATCGGGTGCAGCCGGCCGAGGAAAGCGACGATGATCGCGGTGAAGCCGTAGCCCGGGGTCAGCTGCGGGATCAGCTGGCCGATCGGGCCGGCTGCCTCGAAGGTGCCGGCCAGCCCGGCCAGGGCGCCGGACAGCAGCAGGCTGAACCAGGTCACGCGCTTGCGGCTGAAGCCGGCGAAGCGGGCGGCGGCCGGCGCCTGGCCCACCACCTGGATCTGGAAGCCGAACACGGTGCGGCCCATCAGGAACCAGGCGCCGACCGCGACCAGCCCCGCCACCAGCACGCCGAGATGCAGCCGGGTGCCTTCGACCAGGATCGGCAGCACCGCGGCGTCGGTGAACATCCGGGTCTGCGGGAAGTTGTAGCCGTCCGGGTCCTTCCACGGCCCGTACACCAGCAGGCCCAGCACCTGGACGGCGACATAGGTCAGCATCAGGCTGGTCAGGATCTCGCTGACGTCGAAGCGGGTCTTCAGGAAGGCCGGGATCGCGGCATAGGCCATGCCGCCCAGGGCGCCGGCGACGCACATCGCCGGCAGGATCCACCAGCCCTCCTCGCCCCAGAAGCCGAGGGCGACAGCGCCGGCGGCGACGGCGCCGATGATCAGCTGGCCCTCCGCCCCGATGTTCCAGACATTGGCGCGGAAGCCGATGGCCAGGCCGGTGGCGATCAGGATCAGGGGCGCCGCCTTCACCCCCAGCTCGGTCCAGCCGTAGAAGCTTTCCACCGGCACGATCAGGAACTGGTACAGCGTCTCGGCCGGATCCAGGCCGAGGGCCAGGAACAGCAGGTAGCCGCTGGCGACGGTCAGGGCGATGGCGATCAGCGGCGTCAGCCACACCATGGCGCGCGATGGCTCGCGGCGAGGCTCGATCCTAAGCGACATGGGCGGCGTGCTCCTTCTCCTCGGCCGCGGCCGGCTCGGTGCCGTGCAGCCCGCCCATC
This sequence comes from Inquilinus sp., assembly GCF_039594555.1. Classification (GTDB taxonomy): domain Bacteria; phylum Pseudomonadota; class Alphaproteobacteria; order DSM-16000; family Inquilinaceae; genus Inquilinus. Next base: position 291 of record NZ_JBCNNF010000006.1, on the reverse strand, counting down.
AGCAGGCCGATCTCGGCGACCGAGATGTCATGGGTCGGCCGGGCCTCGGACAGGCGGCCGAGATTGATCACCGCGATGCGGTCGGTGACCTGCAGCAGCTCGTCGAGATCCTGCGAGATCACCACCACCGCGGCGCCGTTCTGGGCCAGGGTCATCAGCGCCTGATGGATCGCGGTGGCGGCGCCGGCATCGACGCCCCAGGTCGGCTGCGACACGATGAAGATCTCGGGCGTCTGCAGCACCTCGCGCCCGACCACGTATTTCTGCAGATTGCCGCCGGACAGGCTGCCG
>NZ_JBCNNF010000599.1:0-3163 GCF_039594555.1 Inquilinus sp. | reverse complement strand
TGGCAGGGCAGGAGCGGTTGGTGGACAACGCCGCCGCCCAGCGGGTCGCCCGATTGCTGCCGCAGTGCCGGGTCAGCGTCTATCCGGACGCCCGGCACGAGATCCTGATGGAACGCGACGACATCCGCAGCGCCTTCTGGCGCGACGCCGACGACTTCCTGGCCACGCTGGCGCCATGAGGCGGCGGCATTTCGCCGGCTGGCTCGCCGGCGCGCTGCTGGCCCGGCCGATGCTGGCTGCAGCCCAGACTTCGACGCCCGAGCAGCAGCCTGCAGTTGAGGCGCAGCCAGAGAAGCAGCCGGTCGATCTCGAACTGGTCCTTCTGGTCGACGCCTCGGCCAGCATCACCAGCGGGGCGCTGGAGTTCCAGCTGCGCGGCCACGCCGCTGCCTTCCGCGACGACAAGGTGAAGGCGGCGATCGCCGCCGGCCCACGCAGCGGCATCGCGGTGACGGTGGCCCGCTTCGACGGCCCGCGCAGCCTGAAGGTGCTGCTGCCCTGGCGCCGCCTGGCCAGCGCTGCCGATGCCGATGCCTTCGCCGAGGCGGTGTTGGCCGCGCCGGCGGGGGCAGAGGCCGGGTCGACCGCGATCGGCAGCGCCGTGCTCGACGCGCTCGACCTGTTCAAGGACAGCGGCTTCGACAGCCCGCGCCAGACCATCGACATCGTCTCGAACGGCTTCTCCAACGCCGGGCTCGATCCCACGCTGGCCCGCGACGCGGCGGAGGCGGCCCATGTCACGGTCAACGCGCTGGTCATCCTCGACGAGTATGACTGGCTCGAGGGCTATTACCGGCAGCAGGTGATCGGCGGCATCGGCGCCTTCGTCCGCACCGCCGAGGGCCGCGACAGCTTCATCCAGGCGCTGATCGCCAAGCTGATCGACGAGATCGTGTAGGAGCCCTGACGATCTTTTCTTCTTGTCATTGCCGGGCTTGACCCGGCAATCCAGAGGGCCTCGGCATCTTCTGGATGCCCGGGTCAAGCCCGGGCATGACAGACTTGGGGATAGCCGTCGTTCCGGAACCGCTTACTCGCCTGATGTACCAGATCCTGACCGACCACCCGCTGCAATCCGCCAACAGCTTCGGCATCGCCGCGCGCAGCCGCTACGCCGTGGAGATCCGCGACGAGGCCGACCTGCCGGCGGTGCTGGCGGATCCGCGCTTTGCCGGACTGCCGCGCCGGCTGCTGGGCGGCGGCAGCAATGTCGTGCTGACCGGCGATTTCGACGGGCTGACGCTGCTGATGCGCATCCCCGGCCGGCGGCTGGCGGGGGAGAGCGCGGAGGCCGCGCTGGTCGAGGCCGGGGCCGGCGAGGTCTGGCACGATCTGGTGGCCTGGACCATCGCCCAGGGCCAGCCGGGGCTGGAGAACCTGGCGCTGATCCCGGGCACCGCCGGGGCGGCGCCGATCCAGAACATCGGCGCCTATGGCGTGGAGCTGGAGGAGCGGTTCGAGAGCCTGCGCGCCTTCGACACCGTAACCGGCGGCTTCGTCACGCTCGACCGTGCGGCCTGCCGCTTCAGCTACCGCGACAGCCTGTTCAAGCGCGAGCCGGACCGCTGGATCGTCACCTCCGTGACCCTGCGCCTGCCGCGGCCCTGGACGCCGGTCACGGCCTATCCCGACCTGGCCCGGGTGTTCGGCGACAGAACGGACGTCGCGGCGGCGGAGATCTTCGACGCCGTGGTCGCGGTGCGGCGGCAGAAGCTGCCGGACCCGGCGGTGATCGGCAATGCCGGCAGCTTCTTCAAGAACCCGATCGTGCCGGGCGCGCAGTACCAGGACCTGGCCGCGGCCTTCCCCGGCATCGTCGGCTATCCGCAGCCGGACGGGCGGGTGAAGCTGGCCGCCGGCTGGCTGATCGACCGCTGCGGCTGGAAGGGCCGGGCGGTCGGCCGCGCCGCGGTGCATGACCGGCAGGCGCTGGTCCTGGTCAACCGCGGCGGCGCCACCGGGGCCGAGATCCTCGACCTGGCCCGGCAGATCCAGGGCGACGTGCAGGCGACCTACGGCGTGGCGCTGGAGCCGGAGCCGGTGGTGCTCTGAGGCGACGCCATCGAACTCCAGATCCGTCATCGCGAGCCTCGCAGGGGCGTGGCGATCCAGCGGCACCGGCCTATGGATCGCCCCTCTGGACTCAATGGGGCGCTTCGCTCCTCGCGATGACGGTGAGGAACTTGAGGGACTACTACGGCATCGCTCCAAGCGCATCCGTGAAGAAGTCCGGGCCGCCGAAATTGCCGGATTTCAAAGCCAGCACCATCGGCGGCTCGCGGCCGACGGCATAGAGCACCGGCACGCCCGGGGCGATCTCGGCGCCGATGCGGAAGGCGGGCAGGGCCAGGGCGTCGACCACGGCGCCGGAGGTCTCGCCGCCCGCCACCACCAGCCGGCGCACCCCGGCCTCGACCAGGCCGAGGGCGATCCGCGCCATCGCCTGCTCGATGGCATGGCCGGCGGCGTCGCGGCCGAGCTTCTGCTGCACGGCGGCCACCTGCTCCGGCGGCGCGCTGCTGGCGATCAGCACCGGCCCCTCGGCGCGATGCCGCCCGGCCCAGGCGAGGGCGCGCCCGATCTCGCCAGGATCGCCGGCCAGCGCCTCCGGATCGAGGCGCAGCACGGGCATGCTCCGCTCCGCCGCCGCGATCTGGCCCAGGGTCGCCTGCGAGCAGCTGCCGGCCAGGATCGCGGCCGGGCCGCCGATCGGGGCGGGCGCCTGGGCACCGCCCCCAGCCGTGATCCGGCCGGCGGCCACCAGCGCCCGGGCGATGCCGAGGCCGAGGCCGGAGGCGCCGGTCGACACCGGCTGGTCCAGCGCCACCACGCCCAAAGTCTCCAGATGCCGGTCCAGCACCGCATCGGCGATGATCGCCCCGGCGCCGTCGGCCGCGTGCCGGCCGACGGCGTCGCGCACCGCCTGCGGCCCGGCCTCCACCGTCGCCAGCGGCAGCAGCGCGACCGGCGACCGGCTCTGGCGGCCGAGCACGCGGACCAGGTTCGAATCCCGCATCGGGTTCAGCGGGTGGTCCTTCAGCGGACTCTCATGCAGCGGCACCCAGCTGTTTACCCAGCACGGCGGCAACCGCAAAATCATCGGCTGCGTAGGCGATCTCCAGTTCGAGGTAATTCAATACCGCCTCCTCCAGGAATACGGCGC
>NZ_JBCNNF010000598.1:0-3164 GCF_039594555.1 Inquilinus sp. | reverse complement strand
CTGGTCGAGGTGGCGCGCCGGGCCGGCTGCGACAAGGCGATGCTGGTGCAGCGGGCGGCGGATCTCGACTGGTCCTGGTTCGACGGCATCGGCACGCTCGGCATCACCGCCGGCGCCTCGGCGCCCGAGGTGCTGGTCGAGGAGGTGATGGACGAGCTGCACAAGCGCTACGCCGTCACCATCCAGTCCGAGCCGACCACGGTCGAGACCATCACCTTCAAGCTGCCGCGCGAGCTCAGCCCCGCCTGATCATGCCCAAGGACGGACACCTTTCTCCGCAGCGCTTGCGGAGCCCCGAGGCATTGGTCGAGGCTGGGCTGGCGGGGCATGAGCGGCTCGACGAGCTGCGCGATGTCGCCGCGCGCTACGCCATCGCGGTCACCCCGGCGATGGCGGACCTCATCGACCCGGCCGACCCGCACGACCCGATCGCGCGCCAGTTCGTGCCGTCGGCGGCCGAGCTGGAGACGCGGCCGGAGGAACTGGCCGACCCGATCGGCGACGGTGCCCACAGCGCGATCCCCGGCCTGGTCCACCGCTATCCCGACCGGGTGCTGTTGAAGCTGCTGCACGCCTGCCCGGTCTATTGCCGCTTCTGTTTCCGACGCGAGATGGTCGGGCCGGGCGGCGAGGCGATGGGCGAAGACGATCTCGCCGCCGCGATCGACTATATCCGCGCCCGGCCGCAGGTGTGGGAGGCGATCCTGACCGGCGGCGATCCGCTGATGCTGGCGCCGCGGCGCCTGGCCGACGTGGTCGGGCGGCTCGACGCCATCCCGCATCTCGGCGTGGTCCGGCTGCACAGCCGCGTGCCGGTGGTGGAGCCGGAGCGGGTGACGCCCGAGCTGGTGGCGGCGCTCAAGGCGCAGGACAGCGCCGTCTGGCTGGCCATCCACAGCAACCATCCGCGCGAGCTGACGCCCGCGGCGCGCGACGCGACCCGCCGCCTGGCCGATGCCGGCGTCGCCCTGGTGTCGCAGACCGTGCTGCTGCGCGGCGTCAACGACGATCCGGCGGTGCTGGAGCAGCTGTTCCGCGACTTCGTGCGCCTGCGGATCAAGCCCTACTACCTGCATCACGGCGACCTGGCCCCGGGCACGGCGCAGTTCCGCACCGGGATCGAGGATGGGCGCCGGATCATGCGGGCGCTGCGCGGCCGGCTGTCCGGCCTGGCCCAGCCGACCTATGTGCTCGACATCCCGGGCGGCCGCGGCAAGGTGCCGATCGGGCCGGACTATCTCGACGGTTCCGACGCCGAGGGCTGGACGGTTGAGGACCCGAACGGCGAGCATCACGACTATCCGCCGAAGGGCTGACCAGCCCGGTGACAGATGACGGCGTTCGGTTGAGTGTTGCGTTTGTAATAATGAATTGATCATGAACTTCATGAATTCTCCTTAACGGAAGTTTACGTCCGACCCGGCGATGCCCAACTCCAAAGGGCAGGACAGCGGCGGACGCCCCGTCACGGCGACGCTCCGACACCGATCCTGCGGTTCCATATCTGTCGATCCGCGATGCCGCTCCGAGGGACCGGCCCGGATCTCCGTCGAAAAAGGAACGGATCATGTCGTTCGTGAAGATCGCCCGCCCGATCGGTTTCGTCGCCCTGCTCGCCCTGGGTGTCGCCGCCGCGTCCGGCGCCGCCGAGGCCCGCACCGGCTTCGACTCGCAGCATGGCCCGAGCGCGCTGCAGAGCGCCGACCCGCACGGCCCCGCCTACCCGCAGTCGGGCCGCTGACACGGCCTTGCCGGTTGCAGCGAAAGGGCGGCCGCGGATCGTCCCGGCCGCCCTTTCCGTCTGACTGGCCTCTTCGGGCCTGCCGGGCACGGCCGCATCCCGCGCTGCCGCCCTCTCTTCCTTCGACAAGCCGTCCCCTCTCGCTCTATGAAGGCGGGCTGAGCCGCTTTCACCCGGGCGATCCATGGCCGTCTACACCGAAGTCACCGATGAGGATGTCGCCGCCTTCGTGGCGGAATACGACATCGGCACCGTGCTCTCGCTCAAGGGCATCGCCGAGGGCGTCGAGAACTCCAACTACCTGCTGGTGACCACGGCCGGGCCGCACATCCTCACGCTGTACGAGAAGCGGGTGGCCGAGGCCGACCTGCCTTTCTTCCTCGGGCTGATGCAGCATCTGGCGGCGCGCGGCATCGAATGCCCGCAGCCGGTGGCCGCCCGCGACGGGCAGGCCCTGCGCCGCCTCGCCGGCCGGCCGGCGGTGATCGTCACCTTCCTCGACGGGCTGTGGCCGAAGCGGATCCAGCCCTGGCACTGCCAGGCCCTAGGCCCGGCGCTGGCGCGCATGCACGCCGCCGGGGCCGATTTCCCGATGACCCGCCCGAACAACCTGTCGCTCGACGGCTGGCGCCGGCTGGTGGCGGATTGCGTCGGCCGCGCCGACACCGTCACGCCGGGCCTGGCCGAGGGCATCACCCGCGAGCTCGAATTCCTTGAGGCCAACTGGCCTTCGGACCTGCCGGCCGGGCTGATCCATGCCGACCTCTTCCCGGACAATGTGTTCTTCCGCGACGGCCGCCTGTCCGGGCTGATCGACTTCTACTTCGCCTGCACCGACATGCTGGCCTATGACCTGTCGATCTGCCTGAACGCCTGGTGCTTCGAGCCGGACGGCGCCTTCAACGCCACCAAGGCGCGGCTGCTGTTGTCCGGCTACCGGGCCGAGCGGCCGCTGTCGCCGGCCGAGGTCGCGGCGCTGCCGCTGCTGGCGCGCGGCAACGCGCTGCGCTTCCTGCTGACCCGGCTCTATGACTGGCTGAACCACCCGCCGGGCGCCTTCGTGAAGCCCAAGGACCCGCTCGAATACTGGCGCAAGCTGCGCTTTCACCAGCAGGTCACCAGCGTGGCCGCCTATGGGATCGACCCGTGACCGACACCGCCGCGACGACGAAGAAGCCGATGAAGCTGCCGAAGGTCGAGATCTTCACTGACGGCGCCTGCAGCGGCAACCCCGGCCCGGGCGGCTGGGGCGTGCTGCTGCGCATGGGCGAGACCGAGCGCGAGCTGTATGGCGGCGAGACGCTGACCACCAACAACCGGATGGAGCTGATGGCCGCCATCCAGGCGCTGGAGGCGATGAAGCGCCCGGTCGAGGCGGTGCTGACCACCGACAGCCAGTATGTCCGCAACGGCGTGATGACGT
>NZ_JBCNNF010000597.1:0-3180 GCF_039594555.1 Inquilinus sp. | reverse complement strand
GAAAGCCTTGAGGCCGCCGATCTCCGCCAGCATGTCGCGGCCCATGACGATGGTGGTGCCGATGCAGGGCCGCGCCAGGCGCAGACCCAGGCCGACGATCACGCTGGGCGTGAAATGCGTGTCCATGCCCAGCCCGATCAGCCGCGACCATACGCCGCCGGTCGGCACGCCGTGATACAGGCAGGTGACGCAGCCGACTCCCGGCGCCTGCAGCTCCGCCACCATCTGGCGCAGATGGTCGGCCGGCACTCGCACATCGCTGTCGGAGAACACCACCACGTCGTGGCGGATCCGCTCCGCCATGTTGATCAGGTTGGAGACCTTGCGGTTGCTGCCGTGCCGGCGGGCGTCGACCACCAGCTCCAGGACCGCCTGCGGGAAGGCGGCGCGCACCTGCTCGACCACCGCCAGGGCCGGGTCGCGCGGGTCGGCGACGCCCAGCAGGATCTGCACCGGGCCGGGATAATCCTGGCGGCAGAAGGAGGCGAGGTTCTCGAACAGCCCCGGCTCGACGCCGTGCAGCGGCTTGATCACGGTGATCGACGGAAAGGTCCCGGGCTCCGGCGGGCGCCGCTTCGCGTGGCGGCCGGTCAGCAGGATGGCGGCGGCCAGGTACAGGCACCCGAGCGCCGCCAGGACCAGGACCGGGATCAGCAGGACGTCCAGCATCGTTCGTGCCCGCGCTTCACTTCAGCCGGCCCGCCCGCCGCCGCCGGCCGGACCGGGGCGATGGGTGTTCCGATCATCCCGGCGGTCCCGAACCACGTCTCAGGCATCCGGAAGGATGATGCGCAAGCTAGTGCGGCACCCTCCCTTTAGGGAATGCCTAATTTTTGACATCCGTCATGGACCCGGCGCCGGCAGGCGTCCGGCGCCCCGCGAACCGGTCACCCTCCGGTGGCGACCTTGTAGTCCGGCAGGGCGCCGAGATCGCCCCGATAGACGAAGGCGGGGTGGCGCTTCACCAGCACCGGCTCGAGCTGGCCGTACTCGGCCGCGACCAGCCGGCCGCCGACGCCCAGCGTGCCGCCGATGCGGATGATCGCCAGCAGCACCTGGCCGTTCGGGGCGATGACGAAATCGGCGATCTCGCCGATCGGGCGCTGCGCCGAATCGAGCACGTCGGACCGGATCAGCCGGGTGGCCAGCGAACCGTGGGTCGGGTCCTCCGGGTTGGCGATGGCCTCGTCGATCGCCTTGGCCGTGTCCTCATAGCCCTGCTGCACCTTCCGGCCGGCCTGGTCGAGGGCCTTGCCGGCCTGGTCCAGCAGGTTCTGCATGTCCTGGGCGGAGGCCGGGCCGGCCAGCAGCAGCGCGGCGGCAGTGACGGCCAGCGGCAGGCGGATGGAACGCATGTCTTTCCTCCAGTCTCGCGGTCGCGAATGCGGAACCGAGATAAGGGTCCGAAGCCGGACAATGTTCCTTAATTGCGGCGGGAGATAGCGCATTTGATGCGCCGTCACTCCGGCGCGTAGCTGCCGTCCAGCTGGTCGATCCGCTGCATCGCCCGGTCGGCCTGGCAGCGGCTGCGCGCGGTCTCGCCCAGCAGCGCGGCGGCCGCGGCGCAGTCGCTCTCGGCAAAGCGCGCCCAGGCCCGCTGCGCCGCCAGGAAGGCGTCGCGCCAGCGGCCGGTATCGGCGACCCCGTCCGGCGGGCTGTCCGCCAGCCCGGCGGCGAAAGCCTCCAGCTTGGCCGCATAGAGCTGCTGCAGGGTGGCGAACGGGTCCTGCGGGTCCAGGGCGCCGCCATCCTCGGTCAGCGCCAGCTCGGTTTCCGGGTCGTGGTTGAAGAAGCCGTTGGTTTCGATCCGCAGGCTGGCCTTGCGCTCGCCGGTCGCGGCCGAGGGCCAGGTCAGCAGCAGGAAGCTGTCGGTGCCGCGGGTCTCCAGGATGCGGTAGGTCAGCCGCGGCACCGCGGCGCCGTTCTCGACGACGGTCACGGCATAGCAGTTGCTCGACGCCTCGCCGATGCCGGGCTGGGTGCTGTCGCAGGACCCCTCGGGCCGCAGCACGCCGATGCCGCTCTCGTCGATCAGGCGCAGCAGCAGGTCGGTCTGGCCCGGCGCCAGCCGCGCCGACAGCACCTCCAGCGACAGCACCTGCTCCGCCCGCGCCGGCAGGGCGGGGAGGAGGAGCGCCAGCAGCAGGGCCGCGGCCCGCAGAAGCGCCGCCCGTCTCATGGCGTCGCCCCGGCCAGGCCGCGCCGGTACGCCTCCAGTTGGTCGGTCCGGTCCATCGTGCGCAGCGTCCGGCACCAATCCTCCGCCGCCGGAGTCGCCTCCAGCGGCGCCTTGCAATCCGCGTCCTTCAGCGCGATCCAATCCCGCTCGGCCTGGACCAGCAGCTCGCGCGCCTGGCCCGCCGCGACCTTGGCGGTCAGCGCGTCATAGGCCTCGTTCAGCCGCCGGTCCTGGAAGGCGTAGAGCGGCGCCCAGGGATTGTCCGGGTCGTCGAAGCCCGGCGCCTGGGCCAGGTCGATCGCCGTCTCCGGGGCGCGATTGCGGACCACGTCGTCCCAGAGCTTGAAGGAGAGGTCGAGCCGCAGCGCGCGGGCCGATTTCGGATCGGCCGGGGTGCGGTAGCTCAGCAGCAGATAGGCGGTGCTGCCGTGGTTGACCATCAGGTCGTAGGACAGCTTGCCGATGGGCTTGCCGTTCTCGGTCGCTGTGATCCTGTAGCAGCCGGTCTCCTGCGGGTCGTCGGTGCGGGCATAGCCGGTGCCGTCGCAGCGGTCGGCATCGGCCGGCAGGGCGCTGGGGTCCAGGCCGTTGCCGGTGACCATCAGCACCAGCACGACATCGGCCTTCGGCCCGGTCCGGGCGGCGACCAGCTGAACGTCCAGCGACGGCGGCTCGGCCGCGCCGGCGACGCCCGGGATCATCAGCGCGGCCAGGCAGGCCGCGGCGGCAAGCGCTCTCATGACGATCGGGAGTGGTTCCTCAAGCCGCAGAGCGCGGGCGCGGGGTGTCGTTCACGCCGTCGATATCCGGCGCCTGGCCGTAGCTCATGCGCCGCATCTGCTCGATCACCTGCGCCATCTCGGCTTCGGTCAGCCGCGGCGGCTCGCCAATCGCCAGGGCATGGACATACATCTTGGCCAGAACCTCGACCTCGGTGGCCCGCCACAGCGCCTGGGCGAAGCTCTCGGCCAGCACGATCAGGCCGATGTTGCATCTTTGCA
>NZ_JBCNNF010000596.1:0-3184 GCF_039594555.1 Inquilinus sp. | reverse complement strand
AGCACGCTCAACAGCACCGGGAAGCTGTCAACGATGTTGCCGGTCTATAGTGTCAACGATCTCTCCGGTTGCACAACGCGAAGCGGCTCCGGGTGAGGGGATTTCGTCGAGGCCGGGACCAGCCCTCACCCGGTCTCGCTGCGCGAGCCCGGCCCCTCCCGCGTCCGGCGGGAGAGGCAACGCGAAACAATCGGCGACAGTGGATTGAAAACCGGACCTTACCCAGCCGCCGCCAGGGCGTTGGCCGCGCAATCCCGGCAGCGGCCCAGGATCTCGATGGTGCGGCTGTCGGCGACGAAGCCGATGCGCCCGGTCCAGGCCTCGATCAGCCCGTCCACCGCCGGGTCGGTGATCTCCTCCACCCGGCCGCAGTCGCGGCAGATGGCGAATTGCGCCGGATGGGTGTGGTGGTGGTCCGGTCCGCCGCAGGCCACATAGGCGTTGAGCGATTCGATCCGGTGCACCAAGCCGCGGTCGAGCAGCCCCTTCAGCGCGCGGTACACCACCGGCGGCGCGGTGATGCCGTCGCCCTTCATTTCGCGCAGGATGTCATAGGCGCTGGCCGGCTCGGCGCTGGCCCGCACCAGGTCCAGCACCCGCTGCTGCCAGTGCGACAACCCGGCGCGCGGGGGCCGGCCGCGGCGGGCGGTGCCCGTCACAGTCTTCGCTGCGGCCTTGCCCTTCGGCGCCGCCGCCGCGCCTTCCAGCTTCTGTCTCATGCATCGAGTGATAGCATGCGTCCCATCCTCAGCGCCACGCCCCGCCCGATCTTGAAACCGACCGGTCACTCCCCAATTTCCTCTTTAACGAGAGTGGGGATGCCGCGTGGTCCCCGCTCCGCAGGCGCCGGACAACCGGGCCGCCCGAGCCGGGGGTTCCGGCAGCTCGCTCTCAGGAGGAGTGATCATGACGCGGGTGTCGCTGTTCAACAGCCCGCTCCTGCTCGGCTTCGAGCAGTTCGAGCGGACCCTGGACCGCATCGGCCGGACGCCGAGCGACGGGTATCCGCCCTACAACATCGAGCAGCTCGGCGAGGACCAGCTGCGCATCACTCTGGCGGTCGCCGGCTTCACCGACGCCGACCTGACGGTGCAGATCGAGGACAACCAGCTGGTGGTCCGTGGCAAGCAGACCGACGACAAGGAGCGCATCTTCCTGCATCGCGGCATCGCCGCCCGCCAGTTCCAGCGCGCCTTCGTGCTGGCCGAGGGCATCGAGGTGACCGGGGCCTCGCTCGACAACGGGCTCCTCAACATCGATCTCCGCCGGCCGGTGCCGGAGGCCAAGGTCCGGACCATCGCCATCAACCGTTCCGCGGGCAAACCCAACGGCAAGACCGCGATCGACGTCTCGAGCGACGTCGAGGGGTGAACCGAAACACCTGGTGATCATCATGAACATCAACGCCATCCCCAACTTCACCCAGATGTCGCCCACCGATTTCGCGGCGATCGGCCTGAACCAGATCGCCTTCGTCAAGCCGGTCGTGGTCGAGGGCGAGGCCGCCTTCGCCGTGCACGGTGCCGACGGCACGCCGCTGGCCGTGGTCAAGGACCGCGAGCTCGCCTTCGCCGTGGTCCGCCAGAACGACATGGAGCCGGTCAGCGCCCACTGAGCGCCCGCGCCTCATCCAGTTGAGCTGATGCGAAAGCCCCGCCGCCCGGCGGGGCTTTTTCTATTTCACGGCGCCTGCGGTCAGTCCGGCGATGAACCAGCGGCCGACGATGCCGAACAGGATCACCACCGGCACCGTCGCCAGCGTTGCCCCGGCCAGCAGCAGGCCCCAGTCGATCTGGTACTGGCCGATGATGCCGGCGAAGCCGACCGGCAGGGTGCGGTTGGCGTCGGACAGGATCAGGACGGAGGCGAAAAGGTACTCGGTCCAGCTGGCGATGAAGGCGAAGATGGCGACGCTGGCGATGCCGGGCGCCGCCAGCGGCACCATGATCCTGAGCAGGATCGCCAGGCGCGAAGCGCCGTCGATCAGCGCCGCCTCCTCCAGCTCCGCCGGGATCGAGGCGAAGAAGCTGCGCATCATCCAGATGGCGAAGGGCGAGGCGAAGGTGACGTTGACGATCACCAGCGCCGCCGGCGTGTCGATCAACCCGGCCTGCGACATCATCCCGTAGAGCGGGATCAGGATCAGGATGCCGGGGAAGGCATAGGCCACCAGCACCGCCCGGAACAGCAGGTCCCGCCCCGGGAAGCGCAACCGGTAGAAGCCGTAGGCGGCCAGCACCGACAGCACCACGGTGATGACGGTCGAGCCCAGCCCGACCAGCAGGCTGTTGCCGAGATAGCGCGGATAGTCCGAGGCGCCGAGCAGCTTGTCGAAATGCCGCAGGGTGACGCTCTGCGGCAGCAGCGTCGGCACCCGGGCGATGATCTCCTGCGGCGCCTTGATCGACCCGGTGGCGACGAACCAGAAGGGCAGCAGCACGACGACAGCGAGGCCGAACAGCCCGCCGCCGATCGTGAGGATCTGGCCGAGGCTGCGCTTCACCCCTCCCCCTTCGGCGCCAGCGCCCGGGTGAGAAGGACGGCCAGCGCCATCAGCAGCAGGCTGACCAGCACCGACATCGCCGCCGCCTGGCCCAGCCGGTACGATTTGAACGCGGTCTCGTAGATCAGCACCGGCAGCGTCTGAGTGGCGCCGGAGGGGCCGCCCGCCGTGGTCAGCCAGATGATGTCGAAGACGTTGAAGGACAGCAGCGTGCCGACCACGCCCAGCACCAGCATGGTCGGCTGCAGCAGCGGCCAAGTAATGCGGCGGAAGCGCTGCCACGGCCCGGCGCCGTCGATCGCCGCCGCTTCGTACAGGTCGGCCGGAATGCGCTGCAGTCCGGCCAGCAGCATCACCGCGACGAAGGGGAACCAGCGCCAGGAGTTGATCACGACCAGCGAGGCCATGGCGGTACCCGGCCCGGCGAAGAATCCGACCGGCCGGTCGACCAACCCGAGCGTCACCAGCAGATAGTTCACCACCCCGCCGGAGGTGCCGAGCAGCCAGCGCCAGATGATGACGACGACGATGGTCGGCACGATCCAGGACAGGATCACCCAGACCCGCACCAGCCGCACGCCGCGGAAGCGCTGGTTCAGCAGCAGCGCGGTGCCCAGCGCCAGCAGCGTCTGCAGCACGGCATTGCCCGCGACCCAGACAAGGCTGCGCCCCAGCGCCGCC
>NZ_JBCNNF010000595.1:0-3187 GCF_039594555.1 Inquilinus sp. | reverse complement strand
CTTCCACGCGCAGCATAGTACCGGCCTGCCGCTCTACCGGTATCTCGGCGGCAGCGATTCCAAGGTGCGGGTCTATGCCAGCGGCCTCGACTTCCACCTGAGCGATGGCGACTACGCGTCCCTGTTCCGCCAAGCGCGGGACCAGGGGTATCGCGGCTTCAAGATCAAGGTCGGCCATCCCGACATCGAATGGGACCTCCGGCGACTGGCGCTGGTGGCCGAGATCGCGAAGGGCCACGGGCCGATCATGATCGACGCCAACGAGGCCTGGTCGCCGAAGGAGGCGATCCGACGGCTCGACCAGTTCCGGCGCGCGGGCTTCGACATCCTCTGGGTCGAGGATCCCTGCCTGCGCGATGATGTCGACGGCCTGCGGGAGATCCGCCTGGCCGCGCCGCATGTCCTGGTCAATTCCGGCGAATATCTCGACCTGCGCGGCAAGCGCCGTCTGCTGGAGGGCCGCGGCGCCGACCTCCTCAACGTCCACGGCCATATCGGCGACGTGCTGAAGGCGGGCTGGCTGGCGGCGGAGCACGGCGTCCCCGTGACGCTCGGCAACACGTCACTGGAGATCGGGGTCCATCTGGCCGCTGCACTGCCCGAGGCCGACTGGCTGGAATACTCGTTCCAGAACTATAACCACCTGGTCGAGGAACCGATCGTCATGCGCGACGGCTATGCCATCGCGCCGGACCGGCCGGGCCATGGCCTCGTGCTGTCGGCCCGGGCGCGGGCCGGAGCGGCGCCGGAGGTGCTGCGGCCGGAGGATTTGCCGCCGGCCCCGGCGTCGACGCCGATCCGGCTCCCGTCCTGACCAAGACCAAAGCCAAAACGCAAAACAGGGAGGACATGTCATGCTCGTCGATCGGCGCACCTTGCTGCGGACGGCCGCGGCCGCCCCGATCCTGGCGCTCGCGCCGCGCCTCGCCCGGGCAGCGGCGGAGGGCCGCATCAACTACTGGCACCACCTGACCAGCGAGAGCGAGTTCAAGGGGCTGGAGGCGGTGATGGCCCTGTTCCGTCAGCGCTATCCCGGCATCTCGCTGACCCAGGAGAACATCCCGAACCCGGAATACATGTCGAAGATCACCGCGGCGGTGGTCTCGGGATCGAAGCCCGACACGGCGATGGTGATCGCGGAGCGGGTCAACGACATGGTCGGGATGGGCGGGCTGATCGACATCACCGACCGGATCAAGGGCTGGGACAAGGCGGCGGCCTTCCCGGAGGACCGGTGGGCCGGGGCCAGCGTCGGCGGCAAGATCTACGGGATTCCTGCCTTCACCTTCGTCGACTGGATGTACTACCGGAAGGACTGGTTCGACGAGGCCGGCATCAGCGGCCCGCCGAAGACCCTGGCCGAGTTCCAGGACGCCGCGATCAAGCTGACCGACCCGGCGAAGGGGCGCTACGGCTTCGGCCTGCGCGGCGGGGCCGGCGGCTACCAGTACGTGGTCGACATGATCGAGAGCTTCGGCTCGCCGATCGTGGTCGACGGCAAGCCGGCCATGGACAAGGCCAAGGCCATCGAGGCCGTCACCTTCCTGTCGGAGCTGTTCACGCGGCACAAGGCCTGCCCGCCCAGCGCGCCCAATGACAGCTACCGGCAGATCATGGAGGCGTTCAAGACCGGCCAGACCGCCATGGTCTGGCACCACACCGGATCGCTGGCGGAGATCTCGGGCGCGATGAAGCCGGGCCAGTTCATGACCGCGGCGCGCCCGGCCGGGCCTGGCGCCCATATCGCGCGGCTGACCTATCTGTTCAACGGCCTGATGTCGGACGCCAATGCCGATGCCGCCTGGGCCTGGCTGACCTTCTGGGCCGAGCCCGACGCGGCGATCGCGTTCCTGGAGCAGACGGGCTACTTCCCGGCGTCGCCGCAGACGGCGTCGGACAGCCGCATCACCGGCAACCCGCTCTACGGCGCCGCGGTGGAGACGACCAAATTCGGCCGCCTGCCTCCCCGGTTCATCGGCTCCGCGGGATGGGACGACAATGTGGTGCTGCCCGAATTCCAGAAGGTGCTGGTGGGCCGCAGCACGCCGGAAGCCTGCGTCGACGCAATGATGGCCGGCCTCGAAGCGGCCCTGCAGTAGCGGGGAGGGGCACGGCATGCGCATCGAGGACATCCGCTGCTGGGTGGTCGAGGCCGAGCACCCGGCGCATCCCTATCGCTGGCGCAAGGGGCTGGCCGGGTCCGGCGACGGCACCCCGGCGGACCGCAAGCCGCTGAAGGCCGTGATCCGCATGGACACCGACGCGGGCATCACCGGCGCAATCGAGGTGGCGAACGCCTGGGGCGCCATGAGCCTTGTCGACCGGCGGCTGAAGCGCCTCGTCGGCGCGAACCCGCTGCTGACCGAACGGCTATGGACGCTGGTCTGGGAGATCGACCGGATCGAGGAGATCCCGATGCCGCATCTCGGCATCGTCGACCTGCTGGCCTGGGACATCAAGGCGAAGGCCGCCGGATTGCCGCTGCACCAGCTGCTCGGCGGCCATGACCGGCGGGTGCCGGCCTATGCCTCCACCGTCACCTGGGATTCGATGGCCGAATACGAGCGGCACATCAAGGAGTGCATCGACGCCGGCTTCACCGCCTTCAAGCTGCACGCTTGGGGCGACGCGAAAGAGGATGCGGCGCTGTCGCGCAACCTCCGGCGCTGGGCCGGGCCCGACGCGGATCTGATGTTCGACGGGTCGGCCGGCTGGGACTACGTCACCGCCCTGCGGTTCGGCCGTGTGCTCGAGGCGGAAGGGTTCCTCTGGTACGAAGAGCCGATGCGGGAGTTCGAGCTGGGCTCGTACCGCAAGCTCTGCGACGCGCTCGACATCCCGGTCCTGGCGGCGGAGACGTCGGATGGCTGCCATTGGAACATGGCCAGCTGGATCCAGGCCGGCGCGCTCGACATGGCGCGGACCAGCACCTCCTACAAAGGCGGCCTGACCGGCGCGGTCAAGATCGCCCATCTGGCCGAGGCCCATGGCATGCGGGCGCAGGTGCATGGGATGGGCCTGGCCAACGCCCAGCTCTGCGCCGCCATCCGCAACAACGACTATTACGAGCAGCTGGTGATCTCGAGCGAGCAGATCGCGGGCCTTGGCAGGCTCGGGCCACTGTCGATCGAAGGCGGCGTGCTCACGGTCTCCGACTCCCCAGGGATCGGCTTCGATCGACAGTGGC
>NZ_JBCNNF010000594.1:0-3194 GCF_039594555.1 Inquilinus sp. | reverse complement strand
GACCTGGGCCAGGGTGCATTCGAAGAAGCTGCTGGACATGCCGACCAGCGCCGTGACCCACATCCAGAACACCGCGCCTGGCCCGCCGAGGGTCACGGCGATGCCGACCCCGGCGATGTTGCCGGCGCCGACCCGGCCGGCGACCACGCCCTCGGCCTGCAGCTGGTCATAGGCGGCGACCACGGTGGTGCGCGACACGCCCAGCCGGTCGGCCAGGATCCGGGTCGCCGGCAGCCGCGTGCCGGCCGGCACCACCCGGCGGGCGATCAGGTCGCGCAGCGCCAGATGCAGCTGCTGGAACAGCGGCCGCCGGTCCTCCGGGTCGAGCCCGATCTCGATCAGGTCGATCCAGGAGACCGGGCGGTCCTTGACCGGCTGCCGGCCCGCCATCCCGATCTCACCCCTGGCGCAGCCGCGCCACCAAGTCCGGCAGGGAGGCGATCTGGAAGCCCTTCTCCGCGGCGTCGGCGACGAGTTCGCCGGCGTCGCCGCGGCCGGCCAGCACCTCGCCCGCGGCCCAGAGCAGGGTCGAGCGGGTGCCGCTGCGGCAATGCATCACCACCGGCTTCGGCGCCGAGGCCAAAGCCTGCTGCATCGCCTCGACATCGCCCGGCGCGATCGAGGAGGAGGTGACCGGGATGTGGATGTAGTTCAGGCCCAGCTTTTCGGCCTCGGCCCGCGCCTGCTCGGCCGGCAGTTGGCCCGGCTCCTCGCCGTCCGGCCGGTTGTTGATCAGGGTCTTGGCGCCCGAGGCCGCGATCTCCCCGATCGCCGCGCGGTCCACCTGCGCCGTCGCGTACAGCTCGGGCGCGACTTCCGTCAGCTTGGCCATGGTCTTCCCTCTCACGTGACCTGCGCCTGGGCCTCGACCGCCTTGGGCCGGCGCAGGATGATGATGCCGACGCCGATCAGCGTGGCGATGCCGCCGATCACCAGCGTCCAGCTGGCCGGCTCTCCCAGGAACAGCACGCCCGACAGCACGCCGAACACCGGCACCAGCAAGGTATAGGGCATGGTCTGGTTGACGGAATAGGTGCGCAGCAGGCGATACCAGATGGCGTAGGAGAAGATCACCACGACCACCCCCTGGAAGGCGACCGCCATCCACGCCCACCAGCTGGCCTGCGTCACCGCCTGCCACTGGCCGTCCTCGAGCAGCAGCGAGACCACGAACAGCATCGGCGCGGCGAACAGCGACATCCAGCCATTGATGGTGGAGGGCGCGAGATCCGCCATCCGCTTCATCTGAATGTTGGCGGCGGCCCAGACGGTCGCCGCCAGCACGATCAGCCCGATCGCCCACAGAGCCGAGCCGTGGCGCGGCTCGCCCGCCAGGATGGCGACGCCGCCGATCGCCACCGCCATGCCGAGCGCCCGACGCCAGCCGATGCGGTCGCCGAAGAACAGCATGGACATGGCGGCCGAGGCCGGCACCTGAACCTGGATCACGATCGCCGCCACCGCGGCGTCGACATGGGCCAGGCCGGTGAACATCAGCGAGAAATGGGTCAGCCCCAGCATCACCGACAGCACCAGCACGTCGCGCCAGCGCCCGCGCGGCATGCGCACGAAGGGCACCAGCAGCAGGGCGACCAGGCCGAAGCGCAGCGCCATGAACAGGAGCGGCGGCAGCTCCGCGAGGCCGTATTTGGCGATCACGAAGTTGTAGCCCCAGATCAGCATGACGCCGACCGTCAGCAGCAGGTCGACCGGCCGCATCATCAGGCGCCGAGCTCCTCCGCCAGGGAGGCGAGCTCGAGCCAGCGCTCCTCCGCCGCCTCCTTCTCCGCCCCCGCCGCGGCCAGCCGCGCGCTCTTCCTGGCGAAGCCGTCCGGGTCGCGGGTGTAGAGGGCGGGATCCTCCAGGGCCTTGCCGAGCTGGGCGATCTCGGCAGTCAGCGCCTCGATCTTCCCGGGCAGCTGGTCGAGCTCGCGCTGGTCCTTGAAGCTGAGCTTGGTGCGCGGCTTCGCAGCCGGGGGCTTGGCTGCCGGGGCGGAGCGGGGGACCGGAGCCGGCGCCTGCACCGCCGGGCGCTGGCGCAGATAGTCGGTGTAGCCGCCGACATACTCCGTCACCCGCCCCTGGCCCTCGACCGCGATCACCGAGGTCACCAGCCGGTCGAGGAAGTCGCGGTCATGGCTGACCAGGATCAGCGTGCCCTGGAAATCGGCCAGCACCTCCTCCAGCAGGTCCAGCGTCTCCAGGTCCAAATCGTTGGTCGGCTCGTCCAGGATCAGCAGGTTGCTGGGCCGGGCGAACAGCTTGGCCAGCAAGAGGCGGCCGCGCTCGCCGCCCGACAGGCTCTTCACCGGGCTGAACATGCGCGAGGAATCGAACAGGAAGTCGGACAGGTAGGAGGCGATGTGTCGCTTCTGGTCGCCGACCTGGACGTGGTCGCCGCCATGCGGCAGCAGCACGTCGCGCAAAGTCGCCTCGGGGTCGAGCGCGACCCGGGTCTGGTCGTAATAGGCCGGCTCCACCCCCGGCCCCAGCCGCACCGTGCCGGAATCCGGCGGCTCGGCCCCGGTCAGCACCTTGACCAGCGTCGACTTGCCGGCGCCGTTCGGGCCGATCACGCCGATCCGGTCGCCGCGCAGCACCCGGGTGGAGAAGTCGCGGACGATGACGGTGTCGCCGAAGGCCTTGGACACGCCCTCGGCCTCGATCACCCTCGCCGCGCCGCGGGCGGCCTCGGCGATGCCCAGCGCCGCCACGCCCTGGCGGGCGATCTGCGACCGCCGCTCGGCCCGCATGGCGTAAAGCGCGCGCAGCCGGCCCTGGTTGCGCTTGCGCCGGGCGCTGATGCCCTGGCGCGACCAGGTGGTCTCGGTGGCGATCTTCTTGTCCAGCCGCGCCCGTTCCGCCTCCTCCTGCGCCAGGATGGTCTCGGTCCACTCCTCGAACTGGGCGAAGGGCTTGTCCATCTGCCGCAGCACGCCGCGGTCGATCCACCAGGCGCGCTGCACCAGCGCGTTCAGGAAGGCGCGGTCATGGCTGATCAGCAGCAGCGCGCCGCGCCAGGCCTTGAGCTCGCCCTCCAGCCATTCGATGGTCGGCAGGTCGAGATGGTTGGTCGGCTCGTCCAGCAGCAGCACGTCGGGCTCGCCGACCACGGCGGCGGCGATGGCGGCGCGCCGCCCCTCCCCGCCCGACAGCGTCCCGGTCGGCCGGTCGCCGTCCAGCTTCACCGCCGC
>NZ_JBCNNF010000593.1:0-3197 GCF_039594555.1 Inquilinus sp. | reverse complement strand
CCCTCCCGCCGCCTGCGGCGTCGGGCCCCTCCCTCTCCCCGAGGAGAGGGTTTGGTTACCTCTCCTCGGGGAGAGGTCGAAATCGCGAAGCGATTTCGGGTGAGGGGGTGGCTCCGGCCCATCCGTTCGGCCCGGCTACACCCGATAGTACCGCTCGGCCCGCTTCTGGGCGCGGGCGGCGGCTTCTTCCGGCGTGCGCTGGCCGGTGGCGGCCTCGGCGACCATGTTGACGACGATGTAGTCCGCCATCGCTGCGGCCGAGGCATAGCCCAGCGGGCCGGCATAGCCGTTCGGGCGCAGCCGGGCCGAGGCGCCGGCATAGGCGGCGTGGTTGGGGTCGGCCTTCCAGATCGGGTGGTCGGCATAGCCCTTCAGCGGCTGGCAGCAATAGCCGCTGGCCTGCTCCATCCAGGGGAAGAACTGCTCCTTCTCCCACATGAAGCGCAGGTACTCCTTCGCCGCGTTCGGGTACTTGGTGTAGTTGAAGATGATCGCCGAGGTGGTCTGGCACAGCTCGACCGACTTGCCCACCGGGCCGATCGGCAGCTGCACGCATCTGATGTCCTTGGCCATCTCCTTCAGGTTGGCGTCGTTCTTGGCGGCGTAATAGAGCGACACGCCGTTCGCGGTCATCGACACCTCGCCGGCCAGGAACGCCCGGTTGTTGTTGCTGTCCAGCCAGGCCTCGGTGCCGGGGATGAAGGTCTTGTACAGCTCGGCGGCATATTTCAGCCCGGCGATCGTCTCCGGGCTGTTGATGACGACGTTGCCCTGCTCGTCGACCATCTTGCCGCCATGGCTCCACATGATCCAATGGCCGAAATTGTTGCCGTCGCCCACCGCGTTGCCGAGGGTGAAGCCGGCCGGGTGGCCGATCTCCTTCAGCTTGCGGCACAGCGCCAGGAAGCCGTCGGTGTCCTTCGGGAACTCGTTGAAGCCGGCCTGCTTGACCCAGCTCTCGCGGTAGCAGATGGCGTTGCCGATCGCCGCCAGCGGCAGGCCGATGAACTTGCCGTCGCGCTGGGCGTAGCCCTGCAGCCCTTCGTACCAGCCGCCGTATTTGTTGCCGAGGTAGGTGGCCAGTTCGGTGACGTCGAGCAGCTTGTCGGGATACAGCTGGGCGTCGTCGAACCAGACCAGCACGATGTCAGGCCCGCTGCCGACATTGGCGGCCACCGCCGCCTTCGGCCGGATGTCCTCCCAGCCCTCGCTGTCGACCCGCACCGGAACGCCGTATTTGTCGCTGAACGCCTTGGTGTTGGCCAGCCACTGGGTCTCGTCACCCTGCACGAACTTGGCCCAGCGCAGCACGCGCAGGGTCGCGCCCGATTCCGGCGTGTAGGACAGGTCCTGGGCATGGGCCGGGCGGATCAGGCCGCCCGAGCCGATGGCGCCGGCCGCCGCCAGACCCGCACCGGTCTTCAGGACGTCGCGCCGCGTGAAATCAGCCATGTTTCCTCTCCCGTCTGTCTTTGCTTGAAAATCGCTGTGTGAAAGCCGCCGCCGTCAGAGGCGGCGTTCGGTCTCCGCGTCGAACAGATGGATGCGCGCCACATCCGGCTGCAGCCGGATGGTATCGCCGGGGCCGAAGCCCTGGCGCTCGTTGAACATGGCGCAGATCTCCTGCCCCGCCATGCGGCCATAGACGAAGGTGTCGTCGCCGGTCGGCTCCATCACCTCGACCTCGGTCGGCAGCCCGGCGCCGTCGGCGGCGACGCGCAGATGCGACGGCCGCACGCCGTAGCGCACCCGCCGGCCCGTCTCGACCGGGGCGTTCGGCGGCAGCGGCAGCAGCGTGCCGTCGCCGGCACGGACGCCGCCATCGGCCACGGTGCCGTCGATGAAGTTCATGGCCGGGGAGCCGATGAAGCCGGCGACGAAGACATTGGCCGGGTTGTCGTAGAGATGCAGCGGCGCGCCCGCCTGCTCCACCCGCCCGTCGCGCATCACCACGATCTGGTCGGCCATGGTCATGGCCTCGACCTGGTCGTGGGTGACGTAGATCGAGGTGGTCTTGAGGCGCTGGTGCAGCAGCTTGATCTCGGTGCGCATCTGCACCCGCAGCTTGGCGTCCAGGTTCGACAGCGGCTCGTCGAACAGGAACACCTGCGGGTTGCGGACGATGGCGCGGCCCATGGCCACGCGCTGGCGCTGGCCGCCGGACAGCTGCCGCGGATAGCGGTCGAGCAGCGCCGACAGGCCGAGGATGGCGGCGGCATCGCCGACCAGCCGGTCGATCTCTGCCTTGTCGGTCTTGGCCAGCATCAGGGCGAAGGCCATGTTGTCCCGCACCGTCATGTGCGGATACAGGGCGTAGTTCTGGAACACCATGGCGATATCCCGCTCCTTCGGCGGGACGTCGTTGATGCGGCGGCCGGCGATGGAGATGTCGCCGCCGGTGATCCGTTCCAGCCCCGCGATCATGCGCAGGAGGGTGGACTTGCCGCAGCCGGAGGGGCCGACCAGCGCCACGAATTCGTGATCGCCGATCTCGATATCGACGCCATGGATGATCGGGACGGTGCCGAAGCTCTTGGTGACACCACGGATCGAAACCGAGGCCATTCCCCCTCCCTCTGAGCGCTGCCGGAGGCATCCTGGCCGCCGATCGTTGCGGGAGAGGGTAGCCGATGACCGGGATCGGTCAAACGGTTTCGGCGGTTTGATCGTACAAATCTGTTACCGGTATCAACCAGCCATCCAAAACTGGCATGCCCGGGCTTGGCCCGGGCATCCAGAAGGTCTCGACATTCTCTGGATTGCCGGGTCAAGCCCGGCAATGACAGGTGGGGTCAATGCCGGCTGGGCAGGAAGTCCTCGATATAATCCTCGACCACCCGGTCGATGCTTTCGTCGATCGGCAGGCCCAGGGCCTTGGCACGGTCCCAAGAGGCGTCGGTGGCCCAGCCGTCGACGATCGCCTGGATCACCGGGTCCGGCTTGGTGGTGATCGGCCCCAGCTTGATCTGGTACTTCTCCGCCACCCGCTTCACCGAGGCCACCATGTCCTCGACCGTGTAGGCGCGGCTCGGCAGGTTCACGGCGCGGTCGTCGCCCAGGGCCGAGGCCGGGGCCTCGTGCAGGCCGATGAAGCTGGCGACGCAGTTGCGGTAGCCCAGCATCGGCAGCTGCGCCCGGCTGACCGGCAGCACGCATTCCTCGCCGTTCAGCGGCTCACGGAACACGCCGGAGCAGAA
>NZ_JBCNNF010000592.1:0-3236 GCF_039594555.1 Inquilinus sp. | reverse complement strand
GCCGCCGTGAGCGCACGCTGGCCGCGTATTCGGCGTAGCGGGCGCGCGTCCAGTCATCCGCGCCGTCGAAGGGCACGATCACCCGGCCCAAAGCCACACGGGGCTGGCGCGCGCCGTGCCAAGCCGCGCGGTAGGCATCGAGCTGCCGCCGCTGGGCGGTGGAGAAATCGTCGGTGCCCTCGCCCGAGGTGACGTTGCCGATCAGCAGGTTCAGCCCGGCGCGCCCGGCCCATTCGGCCGAGCGCAGCGACCCGCCGCCATACCAGACGCGGTCGGCCAGCCCCTCGGCCACCGGCTGCAGCCGCGGCCGGTGCCGGCCGGCGGCGTTGACCACGACACGATCGGGCGCGCCGAGATAGGCGCCACGGAGGTTGTCGACCAGCCGCTCGACCCGGCCATAGGACAGGTCGTAGCCGGTCCAGTCGCCGTCGAAGACGCGCGGCCCCAGCAGGTCGGCATGCGGCGGCACGCCGGCGCTGAGCCCGACATTCAGCCGGCCGCCCGACAGCACGTCGACGGTGGAGAGGTCCTCGGCCAGGCGGTACGGGCTTTCATAGCCGATCTGGATCACCGCGGTGCCGAGCTGGATCCGGCGGGTGCGCTGACTGGCCGCGGCCAGGAACACGGCCGCCGAGGACACGCCGGGCTCGAGATGCCGCTGCCGGATCCAGGCGCTGTCGAAGCCCAGCCGCTCGCCATGGGCGAAGAGGCGCAGCGCCTTCTCCAGCCCGTCCCGCGGGTCGGCCTCCGGGAAGCTGCCAGGGGTCAGAAACCCGGCATGGTCGATCGATGCCATGATGCGGTCCTCGTCAGAAGCTGGGCAGGCCGGGCGGGTTGGTGCGCGACCGGTCGATCGCCTCGGCCGACAGGTTCCAGCGCGCCAGCGACCCGGCGTACTTGCCGTCCGCGATCAGCGCGTTGATCGCCGCGGTGAAGGCATCGGCCAGGCCGCTGCCACGGCGGGTGGTGATGCCGGTCTCGGCGTCCAGCGGCCAGCCGGAGCTGACGGTCCCGACCGGCTTGAGGCTGCCGTCGCGGGCCTGGTAGGCCAGGGCGGCGTTGACGCTGAACAGCGCGTCGGCGCGCCCGGCCTGGATCGCCAGCCCCCAGGCGGCCTGGTCGTCATAGTATTGCAGCTCGGCCGGGGCCAGGCCCCGGGCCTCGTTCTGCCGGTTCCATTCCAGCAGGATCCGCTCCTGGTTGGTGCCGGAAGCGGTGATGATCCGCAGCCCGGCGATGTCCTTCGGCTCGCGGATCGCCGCGATCGGGCTGCCGGATTTCACATAGAAGCCGTGCAGGCCCTTGCGGTAGCTGGAGAAGTCGAAGCGCTGCTTGCGCTCCTCGGTCACGCCGACATTGGAGATGACGGCGTCGTACTTGCCCGAGGCCAGGCCCAGCGGCCAGTCCGCCCAGGCCACCGCGACCAGCTTGAGCTTCAGCCCCAGCACGTCGGCGACCAGCTGGGCCAGGTCGGGGTCGGCGCCGATCACGGTCCGCGCGTCGGTGGCATAGGTGGCGATCGGCGGCTGGCCGGGCGCGATCGCCACGGTCAGCACGCCGTCCTCGGCGAATCGGAAATCCTTCGGGATCGCGGCGGCGATCGCCGCGTCCTTCTCCGCCCGCAGGCGGCCCGGCTGCTCCGGGCTCAGGTCCAGGCTCTGCGCCAGGGCCGGCCCCGCGCCGGCCGCCAGGGCCAGGAGCAGGGCCGCGGCCGCCCGTCTGGAGATCGATCCGAACATTCCATCCCTCCTGAGCCTGCGCCCGGTGCGCCGATCAATATACGGACTCAGTTGACAGTATGAATTTACATATGCGCAATAGATATGTTGAAACTGCAATTTATGCAGATTTTAACTGTTATATCTGATCGGCGGACCGGGGAACGGTCCGGCGGCACCCAGCAGCGACAGCCGATTGCGAGACGCATGACCAGCCCAGAGATCGACCTGCAGGACCGCCCGCGCCTTCTGCCCCGCCTGTCGGAGGCCGCGCCCGAGGCGGTGCGCCGCCGCGACCTGGCGGAGGGGCGCGACTATTCCCGCCACCGCGTCGTCGGCGCCCGCCATCCCGGCCGCGCCGCCGGCACGCTGTTCGCGGCCGCCGTGATCATCACGGTGCTGTACTCGATCCTGACCAATCCGCGCTGGGAATGGGATGTCTTCGCCCAATGGTTCTTCGCCGAGCCGGTGATGGACGGGCTGGGCCGCACCATCCTGCTGACGGCCGGCGGCTCCGCCCTCGGCTTCCTCCTGGGCACCGGGCTGGCCCTCGCCCGGGTGTCGAAGTCGCCGCTGCTGTCCGGCCTGGCCTGGGGCTACATCTGGCTGCTGCGCTCGATCCCGCTGATCGTGCTGCTGCTGATCCTGTTCAACCTGGGCTACCTGTACGAGACGGTTCGGCTGGGCATCCCCTTCACCGACATCGTCTTCGGCGAGTACCCGACAGTCTCGCTGCTAGGCCCCTACGCCGCAGCACTGCTGGGGCTGAGCCTGAATCAGGCCGCCTTCTCGGCCGAGATCATCCGCGGCGGCATCCTGTCGGTCGACCAGGGCCAGCTGGAGGCCGCGGCGGCGCTGGGCCTGCCGCGCCGCCGCCAGGCCTTCCGCATCGTCCTGCCGCAGGCCATGCGGGCGATCCTGCCGACCGCCTTCAACGAGCTGATCGGCCTGGCCAAGGGCACGTCCATGGTCTACGTGCTCGCCCTGCCGGAGCTGTTCTATACGGTGCAGGTGATCTACCGCCGCAACCTGGCGGTGATCCCGCTGCTGATGGTCGCGACCGTCTGGTACCTGATCATCATGATCGTGCTGTCGGTCATCCAGTTCTACATCGAGCGGCACTTCGCCCGCGGCGCGCTGCGCACCCTGCCGCCGACGCCGATCCAGCGCCTCCGCGCCTGGCGCGCCGGCCGCCGGGCCGAGCCGGTGGCGGCCGAGCCCGCGCCGGCCTTGCGGATCGCCGCCGCGCCGAAGCCGGCGGCACCCCAGCCCGCCTGGCAGCCGCTGTCCGCCGGCCGGGGCGAGGTGCGGATCCAGGGCATGTCGAAGAGCTTCGGGTCGCAGAAGGTGCTGGATGAGGTCAGCCTGACCATCCCGTCCGGCGACGTCACCGTGATCCTCGGCCCCTCCGGCTCCGGCAAGTCGACGCTGCTGCGCAGCATCAACCATCTGGAGAAGGTCGATGCCGGCTTCATCACCGTCGACGGCGCGCTGCTGGGGTATCGCGAGCGCGGCGAC
>NZ_JBCNNF010000591.1:0-3236 GCF_039594555.1 Inquilinus sp. | reverse complement strand
ATCGTCTTTCTGGCGTTGCTTCGCCTCCTTGGCGAAATCGGTCGAACCGAATTCGTCCTGCCACCGAGAGCGGCTCTTGAAAGCCCCCTGGATCCTCGGGTCAAGCCCGAGGATGACAATATTGGAGACTAACCAATTCCAAAAATCCGGTGCGTGCCTTCGACGTCGCGCAGCGGGTGGAGGCCGAGGTCGAGCAGCGGGCGGCCGCAGGCGTCGCGGAACGGTTCCGACACCAGCACCCGGCGGCGCAGGGTCTTGGTCAGCTCCTCCAGCCGGCTGGCGCGGTTCACCGCCGGGCCGATCACGGTGAAGTCCAGCCGCCGGGCGGCGCCGATATTGCCGTAGGCGATCTCGCCGACATGCAGGCCGATGCCGAAATCGACCGCGTCCGGCCCCGCCAGCCCGCGCTCGGCATTGGTGGCGTCGACCTTGGCGCAGAAGGCCTCGGCCGCGGCCAGGGCGGCGGCGCAGGCGGTGCGGCGGTCCACATCCTGCGTCACCGGGAAGATCGCCAGCACCGCGTCGCCGATGAACTTCAGGATCTCGCCGCCCTCGGCCTCGATCGCGACGCCCATGTCGCCGAACCAGCCGTTCAGCAGCTCGACCACGTCGCGGATGGCATGGACCTCGCTGCGCCGGGTGAAGGCGCGCAGGTCGGCCAGCCAGATCGCTGCCTCGATCCAGTCGACCTGGCCGCGCTCGATCTGGCCCTCGACGATGCGCTGGCTGGTGCGGGCGCCGACATAGGTGTCGAGCAGGTCGAGCGCGATGCGCTTCCACACCTGGCGCTCGGCATAAGGGCTGAACAGCCGCGCGGCCGTGTCCAGCGCCTTCAGGTCGTCATCGTCGAAGCCGCCCGGCTGCCGCGTGGCGAAGGACAGGAAGCGGGTGCGGCTGGTGTCGAGGAAGGGCAGCGGCGTGATCAGATAGTCGGTGGAGCCCTGCTGCTGCAGCTCCTGCAGCATCGGCAGGTCGCTGACATCGCCATCGAGCCGGCGGCGATAGGCCCGCTCGGTATCGTCGACGATCTTGGTCGGGCTGGTCAGATAGCCCGTGCTCTGCAGGATGCCTTGGCGCTCGCGCTCCCGGAACTCGATGGCCTCGTCGCTCCAGACTAGCATGGTGCCGCTGATCTCGGGGTGCAGCACCTCGAGCCCGATATGGATGCGCCAGCACGGCACGATGGTCTGCGCCACCCGCTCGCAGAACCCCGGGAACAGGCCCTTGAGCGGCACCGGCCGCCGCGTCGCCTCGACCAGCCAGAGGCCGAGCGCCTCCAGCCCGGCGCGATGCCTGTCGGCGATCGGTCGGCAATCCCAGTCCGGCGGCAATCCGTCTTGCATGGCGGGAGAGAATACCTTCGGCAGGGTGCGGTCAATGCGGCGCTTGGCGCGGACAGCATCGCATTGCGGGGCGGCCGTGGCCACAGCCGCGGCCCTGCGCCGCGTGCGCGGGCTGTCCGTCTGCCCTGCGGCACGGTCATGTCATCCGCGCCGCTTCCGGCCTATCCTGCGGTGGCATATCGCACCGCCAGCAAGAGAGGACCGACATGGCTGCGCAACGGACCGGCTCCGACCTCCTCGTCGAGGCCCTGGTCAATGAGGGCGTGGACCGCGTCTTCGGCGTGCCGGGCGAGGAGAATCTCGACATCGTCGAATCGCTCCGCCGCTCCGGCATCGAGCTGATCGTCACCCGGCACGAGCAGTCGGCCGCCTTCATGGCCGCGACCTACGGCCGGCTGACCGGCAAGGCCGGCGTGTGCCTGACCACGCTCGGGCCCGGCGCCCTCAACCTGACCACCGGCGCGGCCTATGCCCTGCTGGGCGCCATGCCGATGGTGATGATCACCGGCCAGAAGCCGATCCTGAAGAGCCGCCAGGCGCAGTTCCAGATCGTCGACATCGTCGCCACCATGCGGCCGCTGACCAAGTCGTCGCGCCAGATCGTCAGCACCGGCGCGATCCCGACCCTGGTGCGCAACGCCTTCCGCATCGCCCAGGAGGAGCGGCCGGGCCCGGTGCATCTGGAGTTGCCGGAGGATATCGCCGCCGCGCCGGCGCCCGAGGGGCTGGGCCCGGTGCCGCTGCACCCGCTGGAGCTGCCGGTGGCCAATGACGAGGCGGTGGCCAAGGCGGCCGCGATGCTGCGCGCCGCCCAGCGCCCGCTGGTGATGATCGGCGCCGCCGGCAACCGCCGCCACCTGGTGCCGGCGCTGTCCGACTTCGTGCGCCGGATGAACATCCCCTTCTTCAACACCCAGATGGGCAAGGGCGCGGTCGACGGCAATTCCGGCCTCTATATCGGCACCGCCGCCCTGTCCGAGGGCGACTACCTGCACGATGCGGTGACCAAGGCCGACCTGATCCTGGCGATCGGCCACGACGTGGTCGAGAAGCCGCCCTTCATCATGGAGCAGGCGGGCCAGAAGGTGATCCATGTCGGCTATCAGCCGGCAGACATCGCCGAGGTCTACTTCCCGGACCATGAGGTGGTGGGCGACATCGGTGCCTCGCTGGCCCGGCTGGCCGAGGTGTTCGGCGGGCCGCACCCGACCGCGGCCGAGTCCTTCGCCGCGCTGCGCGAAAAGATCCTGGAGCGGGCGGCGGCGGACGGCACCAGCGGCAGGTTCCCGCTGCTGCCGCAGCGCATCGTCCACGATGTGCGCGAGGTGATGCCGCAGAACGGCGTCGTCGCCCTCGACAACGGCATGTACAAGATCTGGTTCGCCCGCAGCTACCGCACCCACATCGCCAACACCATCCTGCTGGACAACGCGCTGGCGACGATGGGCGCCGGCCTGCCCTCGGCCATGGTGGCGGCGATGCTGCATCCGGACCGCCGGGTGATGGCGGTGTGCGGCGACGGTGGCTTCATGATGAATTCGCAGGAGCTGGAGACGGCGATCCGGCTGAAGCTGAACCTGGTCGTGGTGATCCTGGTCGACAACGCCTACGGCATGATCCGCTGGAAGCAGGAGGCGCAGGGCTTCGCCGATTGGGGCCTGACCTTCGGCAACCCGGATTTCGTGACCTACGCCAAGGCCTATGGCGCCACCGGCTGGGACGTGAAATCCGCCGAGGACTTCGTGCCGACGCTGGAGCAGGCCTATGCCCAGGGCGGCGTGCACCTGGTCAGCGTGCCGGTCGACTACACCGAGAACAGCCGCGTCTTCATCGAGGAACTGCGCAGCCACGCCTCGGCGGTGGAGGCGGATTGAGCCGGCGGACCATGGCGAT
>NZ_JBCNNF010000590.1:0-3248 GCF_039594555.1 Inquilinus sp. | reverse complement strand
CTCCCGTGCGCAGCCCAGCAAGCAATGATGCGCTCCGCACGGTATCTCTGTGGGGTCGTGCGGAGATCCCGTGTCTGCGCAGCGGCACTTCGCGCCGCAGCGCGCACGGGATGACGAGGCAATATTTCCGACCATTGGTCTCACATCGCCAAAAAGCCGCCATCGACCGGCACGATGGCGCCGTTCATCATCGCCGAGCCGTCGCCCAGCAGATAGAGGATCACCTCGGCCACCTCCTCCGGCTGGGCGAAGCGGCCGAGCGGGATGCGGCCCAGCATCGGGCCGGACTTGGCCGGGTCGCTCCAGGCCTTCACCGCCATCGGCGTCAGCGTCACCACCGGGTTGACGCTGTTGGTGCGGATGCCGTGCGGCCCCAGCTCCACCGCCATCACCCGGGTGATCTCGTCGAGCGCGCCCTTCGAGGCGCAATAGGCGGTGTGGTCGGTCAGGCCGATCATCGAGGACACGCTTGACACGTTGACGATGGCGCCCTTCCGCCCCCGGCGGATCAGATCGCGCGCCACCACCTGGGCCGCGATCATCGGCGCCCGGGCGTTCACCGCCATGATCTGATCGAAGCTTTCGACCGAGGTGTCGAGGAAGGATGCCAGCGTCGTCGTGCCGGCGCAGTTCACCAGCGCGTCAACCGGCAGCGCCTCGGTGGCCGCCCGCCGCGTCGCCTCGGCGTCGGCGAGATCGACCGCGATGGTGCGGCAGGCGATCTCCTGCTCCAGGCTCGCCAGGTCCTCGGGGCTGCGGGTGGCGGCGACCACCTCGGCCCCGCGCCGGTGCAGCAGGACGGCCGTCGCCCGGCCGATGCCCTTGCCCGCGCCGGTCACCAGCACCCGCCGCCCGGCGAAATCCTGCCTGTCCATGCCGCCCTCCCTATCCTCAATGGCGTCGCCACCTATATCAGGGTCGGGACGCCGCCGCCTCCCCCCGGGGGCGGCCCAGGAGACCGATGATGCCCGAACCCTATCCCGTGACCCGCAGCGATGAAGAGTGGCGCCGGATCCTGACGCCCGAGCAGTACCAGGTGATGCGCCAGCACGGCACCGAGCGGCCGGGAAGCTGTGCCCTGCTGCACGAGCACCGGCAGGGCGCTTTCTGCTGCGCCGGCTGCGGCAGCAAGCTGTTCGAATCGACGCTGAAATTCGAGAGCGGCACCGGCTGGCCCAGCTTCAACGACCCGGTGCCGGAGTCGGTCGAGACCACGCTCGACCGCAGCTGGGGCATGACCCGCGTGGAGGTGCATTGCGCCACCTGCGGCAGCCATCTCGGCCACGTCTTCGAGGACGGTCCGCCGCCCAGCGGGCTGCGCTACTGCATCAATGGCGTGGCGCTGGACTTCAAGCCGGAGTGAGCTGGCTGGGTCGCGTTCGAAAACGCCCTTGCGGGCGTTGAAATCGCACACTCTGGAAAGGAACTGAGTGGCCGTCTCTTCCCGTTGGGCGTGTATCGGGACGAGAGGAGACGGTCATGGACCATCGTGAGGAGACGACCACCCTGATCTCTGGCGACAAGGTCGCGGGGACGGAGGTCTACAACACCGCGGGCGAGCATCTTGGCGAGATTCACGACGTGATGATCGACAAGGTATCGGGGCGCGTTGCTTATGCCGTGATGTCGTTCGGCGGCTTCCTCGGCATCGGCGAGAAGTACCATCCGCTGCCCTGGTCGGCGCTGGAATACGACACCAGCCAGGGCGGTTATGTCGTGAACCTGTCGCGCGAACAGCTGGAGGGGGCGCCGGTCTATGCCGACGACACTCCGCCGCGCTGGAACCGCGAATATGAGCAGGACATCCACGACTATTACGGCCTCAGCCCGTACTGGACCGGCCCGCTGCCGCGCTGACGACGGCTGGAATCGGAAGGCCGTCATGCCGGAACGGGTCGTGGACGTGTTCGACGGGAAGGGCGCCCTGGTGGCGAGCTACACCGTCATCCTGGCCGGCTCCGGCGACGCGCCGGACCAGGCATACGAGGCCGAAGCCCTGCGCATGGCGGCTTTCGACGCGGCGGTTCCGGCCGACCGGCTCGCCGAGCTGAAGGCGAAGGTCCGGCCGCGGCCTTGATGCAAAGTCCGACGACTGTCCGAGAACCACTGATCAGACAAGGTTCGGGCCTGCAGAGCATCCTCTGCAGGCCCGAACCGTTTTGCAAACCTGCGGGTCAGCAGCGTCCGACGGCGTGGCAGTTCGTCAGGCCGCCGACCGCGGCACCGCCGACACCGCCGATGATCGCGCCGGTGCCGACATTGCCGCCGGTGATCGCGGCCGTGCCGGCGCCGAGGCCCGCGCCGAGCGCGCCACCGGACAGCGCCCGCGTACCGGGGTCACGGCCGCACGCCGCCAGCGACAGCGCCGCGGCGAGGATGATCATGGCTGGTTTCAGCATTGCAAACTCCGTACCTGTGTCCCACCGATTTGGAAACGTGAGGGGTCGTTCCGCCGTTCCCCGCCTACGGCGGCAAAGGAGTGGGGTGTGGCATGAAATCCTCACACCCCGATGGCGGCCTTGACCTTGGCCGCGGTCAGCGGCAGGTCGCGCAGCCGGCGGCCGATGGCGTCGGCGATGCCGTTGCCCAGGGCGGCGCTGGCCGGGCCCTGGCCGGTCTCGCCGCAGCCCAGGAAGGGCGCGCCCGGCCGGTCGATGATGCGGACCTCGACGCTGTCCGGCACCGCGTCGAAGCGCAGGATCGGGTAGGTCGACCAGTCGACCGAGGTGATCCGCCCCCGGTCGAAGGCCACGCTCTCATACAGCGTCCAGCTCATCGACTGCAGCAGGGCGCCCTCGATCTGGTTGCGCACCCCGTCCGGGTTGACCACCTGGCCGGTGTCGACCGCGGCGACGATGCGCGGCACACGGACCGCGCCGGTCTCGCGCTCGACCGCGACCTCGACCGCCACGGCGCAATAGGCGGCCAGGTTCTTGTAGCGGGCGAAAGCGAAGCCGCGGCCATGCCCCGGCGCGGCGGGCTTCCCCCGGCCCCAGCCGAAGGCCTCGGCGGCGGCGGTGACGACATCGCGGGCGCGCGGGTCGTCCAGATGCTTCAGCCGGAACTCGACCGGGTCGGCGCCGGCGGCCAGCGCCAGCTCGTCCATGAAGCTCTCGATCGAAAACACGTTCATCTGCGCGCCGAGCGACCGCAGGGCCGAGATGCGCAGCGGCATGTCCGGCAGGAAATGGTGCACCACCCGGGCGCTGGCCAGGGTGTAGAGCGGGATGGCGTTGCGGTCGCCGCCG
>NZ_JBCNNF010000059.1:0-22620 GCF_039594555.1 Inquilinus sp. | reverse complement strand
GCTCCTCGAACTCCAGCCCGGCGGCGATCAGCGCGTCGCGCAGCGCCTGCTCGGCGATGTCCCATTGCTGGTCGGACCCGGCCCGCACGTCGGGGCGCAGGGCCAGCTTCACCGCCACGTCCGGGAAGCCGAGATCGCGATAGACCTCGTATTGCAGGGCGATGTAGCGCGCCGCCTCCGACACCGACTGCTCCTCGGTGCAGAAGATATGGGCGTCGTCCTGGGTGAAGGCGCGCACCCGCATCAGCCCGTGCAGCGCGCCCGACGGCTCGTTGCGGTGGCAGCTGCCGAACTCGGCCATGCGGATCGGCAGGTCGCGGTAGCTGACGATGCCCTGGTTGAAGATCTGCACATGGCAGGGGCAATTCATCGGCTTGATGCCGGCCAGGCGCTCGGGCGAGCCGTCCTCCTTCTGGCCGATCGCCACCTTGAACATGTTGTCGCCATACATGTCCCAGTGGCCGGACGCCTTGAACAGGCTGGAATCGACCAGCTGCGGCGTCTTCACCTCGACATAGTCGGCGCGGGCCAGCTTCTCGCGGATATAGTTCTCCAGCGTCCGGTACAGGGTCCAGCCCTTCGGATGCCAGAACACGCTGCCGGCCGCCTCCTCCTGCAGATGGAACAGGTCCATCTCGCGGCCCAGCTTGCGATGATCGCGGCGCTCCGCCTCCGCCAGCTGGTGCAGATAGGCGTCCAGCTCCTTCTGGTCGCGCCAGGCGGTGCCGTAGATCCGCTGCAGCATGGCGTTGCGGTGGTCGCCGCGCCAGTAGGCACCGGCCACCTTGGTCAGCTTGAAGCCCTGCCCCACCCCGCCGGTGGTCGGCATGTGCGGGCCGCGGCACAGGTCCAGCCAGTCGCCCTGGCGGTAGACCGAGATAGTCTCGCTCTCCGGCAGGTCCTGGATGATCTCGGCCTTGTACTTCTCGCCCTTGGCCTTGAAGAACTCGATCGCCTCAGTCCGGTCCCATTCCTCGCGGGTGAAGGCGGCGTTGCGGGCGATGATCTGGCGCATCTTCGCCTCGATCTTCTCCAGATCGTCGGGCGTGAACGGCTCGTCGCGGGCGAAGTCGTAGTAGAAGCCGTTCTCGATCGCCGGGCCGATCGTCACCTGGGTGCCGGGATACAGCTCCTGCACCGCCTCGGCCATGACATGCGCGGCGTCATGCCGGATCAGCTCCAGCGCCTCGGGCGAGCTGCGGGTGACGATGCCGACCTTGGCGTCGCGGTCGACCACGGTCGACAGGTCCTTGAGCTTGCCGTCGACGGTCATGGCGATCGCCGCCTTGGCCAGGCTCTTGGAGACGTCGCCGGCGATGTCGGCGCCCGTCATAGGGCGGTCGAAGCGGCGGACCGCGCCGTCGGGCAGGGTGATGGCGATGCCGCCAGGGCTCGACACCTCGGCCATGTTTCTATCCACGTTCAGTCGTCCGGAGAGGGCGAGGCACTGTAAGGGGCAGGGATGGCCTGTCAAGCGGCCCAGGCAACGGCGCTCTCATGCCGCCTGCGATGGCGGCGACGACTGGCGCATCACCCGCGGCGGCTTGATCGGCCGCTTCGGCGTCAGACGCCAGCGCTTGTGCAGCCACAGCCACTGTTCGGGCCGGGCGCGGACCCAGGCTTCGACCACGCGGTTCAGCCGGATCACCCCCTCCTCCACATCGGCCTTGCGGTCGCCGGTACGAGGAATGTCCAGCGGCGGGTCGATCACCGCGCGGTAGCGGGCGCCGCGGGTGCGCTCGACCCGCATCGGCAGCAGCGCGCAGTTGAAGTGGTAGGCCATCTCGACCGCCGCCGGCGAGGTCAGCGCGTCCTGGCCGATGAACGGCACCTTCAGGCCGCCGGTGTAACGCTGGTCCACCATCACGCCCAGCACGCCGCCATTGCGCAGCAGGCCGAGGGCGCGGCGGGCATCGTTGCCGGCCATGCGCTTCTCCAAGAGGCCGGTGCCAAGCGACAGGCGCACACCGCGGACCAGGCGGTCGACCAGCCGGTTGTTCAGCGGCCGCACGAAGATGGTCAGCGGCGCGCCGTGGCGGGTGGCGACGATCGGCCCGGCCTCCCAATTGCCGAAATGGGCCAGCGCCATGATCACCGGCCGGCCGTCGGCCCGCGCCGCGTGGTAGTTCTCGATCCCGTCGACGGTGATGCGGTCGGCCCGGCGTGTCTCCTTGCGGCCCAGCGCGCGCAGATGCGGATACTCGCCGAGCACCCGGCCGAGATTGTCCCACATGCCGGTCAGGATCCTGCGCCGCTCCTTCGCCGTCAGCTCCGGCATCACCAGCTGCAGGTTGCGGTCGCCGTGCCGGGTGGCGCCGATGCGCATGCCGATGGTCCGCGCCGCCCAAGCCCCGATGTTCGAGGCCACGTCGATCGGCACGCAGCGCAGCACGCCATAGGCGGTGTAGGCCAGCGCCGCCTGCAGCGGATGCACGACATGGCTCCGCACCAGGCGCGGCCATGCCTTCCGCAGTCGTTTCAGTCTGTCGCGCAGTCCGCTCATCAGCAGGAAATCGGGGGAATCGGGAATTGCTCTAGGCGGAAATTGGGAATGTTGCCGGACAAAGGCAAGTTCAAGGCAGGCTCGGGGATCAGCCATGCGCGGACGGCCGGCCCGCCGGGCGCGGCGGCACGTCGCTTGAGCCGGACCGGACCTGCATGCTAACTCGGCGGTCAAGCAACGGAAACACTGCCCGATGGTCAACGTCATCTGCGCCAAATGGGGCCCGAAATACGGCCCTGAATACGTCAACCGGCTGAAGGCGATGGTCAGCCGCAACTTGGCGCGGCCGCACCGCTTCGTCTGCTTCACCGACGACCCGACCGGGCTCGACCCCGATGTCGAGCATTTCCCGATGCCGGTGCTGTCGGTGCCGGAGCCGCATTGCAACCTGCCCTGGCGCAAGGTGACGCTGTTCGGCCAGCCGCTGGGCGACCTCGAGGGGCCGACGCTGTTCCTCGACCTCGACATCGTCATCGTCGACAGCCTGGACCCGTTCTTCGACCATCCGGGCCGGTTCTGCGTGATCCACAACTGGACCCACCCGGACCGCCGCGTCGGCAACACCTCGGTGTACCGCTTCGACATCGGGGCGCATCAGGACGTGCTGGACAACCTGATCGCCAACCACCGCCAGATCTTCGCCCGGTACCGCAACTCGCAGACCTACGTCTCCGACCATATCGGCGAGATCACCTGGTGGCCGGACGCGTGGTGCGTGAGCTTCAAGAAGCACTGCATGCCCGGCGGCCCCCTGGGCCTGTTCAACTGGTTCATGACCCCGCGCCGGCCGGAGGGATCCCGCATCGTGGTGTTCCACGGCGACCCGAAGCCGGAATACGCCATCAGCGGCCACTGGCCGGGACGCTGGTCGAAGCATGTGCGGCCCACCCCCTGGGTGGCCGAGCATTGGGGCTGAGAGACCTGTCCGCGATCCGCTGCTGGATCGTCAGCGAAAGCAAGGCCGGCACCATCGCCCAGTGCCGCGGCGTTGCCGAGAAGCTGGGGGTCAAAGCCGAGACTCGCCTGGTGCAGCGGCCGGATCCGGCAAGGCGCGGCCTGGCGCGGCGCCTGAACCGCCGCTGGATCCATATTCGCAACGTCCATCTGAACCGGATCCGGCCGCCCTGGCCGGAGCTCGCGATCTCCTGCGGCCGGCAGGCGGAGCCGGCGGTGATGGCCGCGACACGCCGGTCCGGCGGGTCGATCTTCACGGTGCATCTGCAGGTCCCGACCGTCGGCTTCGACCGGTTCGACCTGTGCTTCGTCGGCCGGCACGACTGGCGGCCGGACTTCGACGGCCGCGACGACGTGCTGCCGATGGTGGGCGCGCCGCATCGTGTCGACGCGGCGACGGTAGCTGGCCATCGCGCCGCCGCGGAGCAGCGCTTCGCCGCCCTGCCCGGCCGCCGCGCGGCGGTGATGATCGGCGGCCCCAACCCAGGCTACGGCTATTCGCCCGAGCGCGTCGACGCCATCATCGCCCAGCTGCGCGGGCTGCAGGCGGAGGGGTGGAGCCTGCTGGTCACGACCTCGCGCCGGTCCGACCCCGCCATGCTGCCGCGGCTGCGGCAGGCGCTGGCCGGCGACCGTGGCTTCGTCTGGGACCGGACCGGGGAGAGCCCCTATTTCCAGTATCTGGCGATCGCCGATGCCGTGCTGGTGACGGTGGATTCGATCACCATGACCTGCGAGGCGGCCTCGACCGGCCTGCCGGTGTTCTCGATCCCGCTGGACGAGACGCCCGGCCCCTATCTCGACAAGTTCCGTCGCTTCCACCGCGACATGCAGGAAACGCTCGGGCTGACCCGGCCTTTCGCCGGTGCGATCGAGCCCTATGCCTACACGCCGCTGGACGAGGCCGGCCGCATCGCCGGCATCATCCGCGACCGTCTCGCCGCCGACCGGCAGCGCCGCGGATCGTAGCCGGCCCGCCGGCGGGTCGGCAGGTCCTGCTGGTCAGGGCGATGGATCGCCCCGAGCCGGCCCTCAGGTAATGCCGAGAGCCCGGCCGACGAGCCCATTGAGCCCGATCCATGGCGGCAGCTTAGTGCCCAGGGCGCGAAGGCGACCGGCCGGCGTCCACATCGAAGGAATCGGAGGGAGTTCCTCGACCAGCTGCGGTTCGCCGGAATGCGGCAGGGCGAGCAGGCGGGCAAAGGGCTCGCCGGACGCCAACTCGGCGCGGCTCCATTGCATCCAGGCGATGCGCTCCAGCACCGGCTCGCGCTCGGGCATCACCGGGTGCTCGATGTCGAGGCCAAGCCTGGCCAGTTCCGCCCCGACCAGGTTCGGCCCGCAATAGAAGACCGGAATACCGGAGAGGATGCTCTTGATCGCCACCGAACTGGTCCAGACGACGGTGCACCATGCATTCTCGAACTGCATTTGCAGCGGAACCCACTGGTTGCGGGTGAGGCGCCGCGCCACCGGGCGTGGGCTGTCGAAGCGCACGCTCTCCGCCCACCCGATCGGAGTGCGGCGGGGATCGCGGGCATTGTTGCGCCGGTCGTCACCGATCACCAAGATATGCTTCCCCTCCCGCCGCCAATCGTGCTGCGGGATTCCCCAGGACCGCCACCGCTCCGCCCCGCCGGGCTCGAACCGGCCGGTGCCGTTCCAGCCATCGAGCGCGAGCTGGAAATAGGGTGCGCCCTTGATCGGCGACAGCCACCCCCTTTCCATCACGATGACGCGGCTGCCGGCCGCCTTCGCCGCCTGGTATGCCTTCCACCGCTTGGATCCGCGGAACGGCGACCAGACGATCAGGATGTCGTCGGGTTGGAACCGGTCCGGCAGCTCGGTCGCTGTCGGCCCCAGGCGCTCGCAACCGGAAATGCATTCCCGCCAGGGCTTCGCGCCCGGCTCTTGCGAGGTTTGGCTGCCTCCCCGCGGGGTGTAGACGAAGAATCGGCTGCTCACGTCACCGCTCGTGAATCGGACAGGAGAGGGTCCATCGGTCGCGGCCCGTTCGGACCAATGGCCCACCGTGACGAGGTGCAGGCGCCCCGGACCGCTGCAAATCGTCAGCCCCTCCAGCGGGCCACACGGCGGCGCCAGCGCCGGCGTGCATGGTCCAGCTGCTCGCGCAGCATGCCGCGCGGCGTCACCGCCGCCGGCAGGGTGAAGGGCTCGGCGATCGCCACCGGCACCCGGTCGTGCGGCAGGTCGAGCAGCCGGGCGAAGGGCTCGCCGGTCGCGATCTCTTCCGCCGTCCACTGGCACCAAGCCAGGCGCTCGAACACCGGCTCCCGCTCCGGATAGGCCGGGCGGTCGACGTCGGTGCCGCGCCGGCACAGCTCGTGGCAGATCAGGGTCGGGCCGCAATAGAAGGCCGGCACGCCGGCGATCAGCCCCTTGATCGCGGCGGTGCTGGTCCAGGTCACGGTGCACCAGGCGCCGCGCAGTTGATCCGCCAGCGGCACCGTCGTCTTGCGCGTCCGCCGCAGCACCGGGCGCCGGGTCGGCAGCGTCAGGCTGTAGTCCCAGCCCTCCGGCATGCGCCGGAAATCCTGCTCCGCCCCCTTCAGCTTCTGGCCGATGACCAGGACATGCTCGCCGCCACGGTTCCAGTCCCGCATCGGCACGTCCCAGCCGCGCCATCGCTCCGGGCCGCCGGCGGGAAACCGCCCCTCGCCGTTCCAGCCGTCCAGCGCCACCTGGAAGAAGCGCCGCGGGCCGATCGGCGACAGCCAGCCATTCTCCATCACGATCGCGCGGCCGCCGGCCGCCTTGATCGTGCGCAGCGCCGCCAGGCGGTCGGTGCCCAGGAACGGCGACCAGCAGATCAGCACGTCGTCCGGCCCGGCGTCGCGGTCGGGCATGCCGATCGTGACCGGGCCGAGCCGCCGCGCGCCGGCCGCCACCTCCTCATAGGGCTTGATGTTGGTCTGTCCGGGAGACGGCGGATCGCCAAGGACGATGAAGATGCGCATAAGTCCCTCGCCCCGGCTCAGGACATGCCGAGCCGTCGGCGGACCGGATGGTCCCCGGGCAGGCGGAGGGCGAGGTCGCGCACTCGGCCGAGCAGCGTGAAGTGCGGGCGGACCGTCTCGGGCTCCGGCAGCGTCACCGGAGCGCCGTCATGCGGCAGGTCCAGCAGCCGCGCCAGCGGTTCGCCCGTCGCGATCTCGGCGGCGCTCCACTGGCACCACGCCAGCCGCTCGAAGACCGGCTGGCGGTCTGGGTAGATCGGCGCCTCGATATCCAGCCCGGGCTTGGACAGCTCCGGGCACAGCGAGTTGGGGCCGCAATGGAAGGCCGGGATGCCCGCCACCAGCCCCTTGATCGCCGCCGTGCTGGTCCAGGTCACGGTGCACCAGGCATCGCGCAGGTCGTCCTCCAGCGGGCGCGCCGCCCCCGGCATGCGGCGCAGCACCAGCCGCCGGGTCGGCAGGCGCAGGCTCTGCGCCCATCCCGGCGGCATGCGCCGGGCATCGCCGATCGACTGCGCCTTCTGTCCCAGCACCAGGACATGGCGGCCCTGGCGCTGCCAGTCCCGCAGGGGCACGCCCCAGGCGGCCCAGCGCGACGGCCCGCCATCAGGGAAGCGGCCGGTGCCGTTCCAGCCGTCGAGGGCGAACTGGAAATGCCGGACGCCGCCCGGCGGCGACAGCCAGCCATTCTCCAGGATCACCGCCCGGCCGCCCGCGGCCCGCACGTCGCGATACGCCGCCCAGCGCTTGGAC
The DNA here is from genome assembly GCF_039594555.1 of Inquilinus sp. GTDB lineage: Bacteria > Pseudomonadota > Alphaproteobacteria > DSM-16000 > Inquilinaceae > Inquilinus. The sequence goes on along the minus strand of NZ_JBCNNF010000059.1, from coordinate 15,432 downwards.
AGCCGGAAGGGCGACCAGGTGACCAGGACATCCCGGGATTCGAACCGCTCCGGCAGCTCCGTCGCGGTCGGCCCGAAGCGCTCGCAGGCGGCGATGCATTCGCGCCACGGCTTGCGGTCGCCCTGGGGCAGATAGACGAAGAAACGAGGCGTCACGCCGACTTTACCGGATTGTCATGTTGGCTGTCGGTATCCGACAACTCGCCCGATTGGGCAAGCCCGGCGGCGCTCAGGTGCCGGGGCCGGACACCGGGCGGCGGCGGAGCCCGACACCGGTGCGTTCGATCGCCGCCATGATCAAGGCCCGCTGGATCTCGCTGTATTGCGGCCGGCGGGACGGGATTACATGATCCTCGGAATCGCCGACATCCGACCGCGGCATGCAGACCGGCGTCCCGTCCACCGGGATCATCCCGGCCTGGCGGGCCACCTCGGCGATGGCCGCGGCATAGCCCCGGGACTCCTTGCATTGCGGATTCAGATAGGGGCCGCTGGCATAGAGGCAGGTCAGCGCCTGGTCGCGGCAGAAATCGCCGATGCGGCGCAGCGATGCGGCGGCGTCCCGGCGCACCGCGCCGGGCTCATAGGTCCGCGGATAGAGCGGACCGCCGAAGCGGGCCGGATTCTGCGGCACGTAGTCGACCCGGGCGATGGCGGGGTCGATCGCTCCTCCCGTCACCGCGGCCTGCAGCATGCCGGCCGGGATATCCCAGGTGGCCAGCGAAGCGAGCATCTCCCGCGGAGGCACGTCGGCGAGGTCGCCCAGCGTCTCCGCCGTGTACAGCGCCCCGGGCCAGGATGGCTTACGCCGCATCATATCCAGCGTCTGCATCACCACCACGACGCGCGGGCGGGTCTCGCGCACCGCGCGCCGCAGCATGTTCAGCGTGCCCTCGAAGCCATAGGTGCCGACCAGCGGCAGCGACATGACCGAGAGGCCGAGCCGCCGGCTCCAGTCCCGCGCGTCGATGGAGTTGCCGAGCGAGCTGTCGCCGACCAGCAGGATGTCGACCTGGGAGGTGTCGTCGATCTTGTCGATCTGGTAGCGCAACAGCTCGGATTCCCGCCATTCCGACAGGCCGTGCTGCATGCCCCACAGCGACAGCGCGCAGATCGCCACCACCAGCGCCGCGGCCGCCGCCGCGCCGGTCAGCAGGTAGCGGCGCGCGTCAGAAGCGGAAATAGATGAATTCGGAGACATCGTTCAGCTTGAGGATGCAGGCGGCGAGCAGGAGGCCGATCATGGCCGCGGCGACCGGATGCGGCCGCCAGGCCGGCCAGAGGCGGCCGAGCGCCGGCGGCTCGACACCGTCGGCATAGCCGCGGGTCGGCAGGCCGACGCCGTAGCGCCGGAACAGCGTCTGGACATTGGGCAGGCAGAGGCACGCCAGCAGCCCGGCGCCCCCGGCGCCTAGCGACAGCCAGACATTCCAGGCGGTGCCGGGATGCAGCGTGCCGAGGATCATCTCCAGCGTCGCCGACGGGGCATAGTCCAGCGCCGGCATGTGCAGCTCCCCGGCGAGGCCGAACAGGCCGGCATAGATCCGGCCGGCGGTGGCGATGTCGGCGGCGCGGAAGGGCACCCAGGCCAGGATCACCGTCGCCATGGTCAGGAGCCAGGCCAGGGCGGCCGGCAGCGGGAGGTGGAACCGGCTGGTCCGCCAGGCCTGGCAGGCGACGATCAGCAGGCCGTGCAGCGCGCCCCACAGGATGAAGGTGAAGCCGGCGCCATGCCAGATGCCGCCCAGCAGCATGGTGACGAAGACGTTGAGATAGCGCCGCGCCGGTCCGTGCCGGTTGCCGCCGAGCGGGATGTAGAGATAGTCGCGCAGGAAGCGCGACAGCGTGATGTGCCAGCGCCGCCAGAACTCGACGATCGACAGCGACCGGTAGGGCGAGGCGAAATTGATCGGCATCTGGATGCCGAACATCCGGCCAAGGCCGATCGCCATGTCGGAATACGCCGAGAAGTCGAAATAGATCTGCAGCGCATAGGCCACCGCCGCGGCCCAGGCGTCGAGCAGCCCCGGCTGCGCCCCCTGCGCCGCGGCATTGAACACCGGCGAGGCGATCAAGGCGAAACTGTCGGCGACCAGGACCTTCTTGGCCAGGCCGATGGTGAAGATCGACAGGCCGAGGGCCAGGTCGCCGATCCGCGCATCCCTGGCCCCACTGGCGAATTGCGGGATCAGCTCGCGGTGATGGACGATCGGTCCCGCGATCAGATGCGGGAAGAACACAACGAACAGCGCATAGCGCGGCAGCGGCCAGGGCTCCCCCTCACCGCGGGCCACGTCGACCAGATAGGCGATCTGCTGGAAGGTGTAGAAGGAGATGCCGATCGGCAGGGCGATGTGGATCGCCATCGCCGGCCAGCCCAGCGCGTCCGCCGCCGTCTGGGTGACGAAGCCGGTGTATTTGAACACGAACAGGAACAGCAGATTGCCGGCCACGGCCAGCCGCATCCAGCGCCGCCCGAGCGGCGTCAGGCGATGACGGTGGATCACCCCGGCGAGATAGTGGTTGAGCACGATCGCCGCGACCAGCAGCAGCAGCTCAAACCGCGCGGAGGCCCCGTAGAACACCAGCGAGGCGGCCAGGAGCGCGGCGATGGCCCAGGAGACCCCGGCGAACCGGCGCGCCACCGTCCACAGCGCATAGGTCAGCGGCAGGAAGAGGAGAATGAAGACGTAGGAATTGAACAACATGGACGGCAGGAAACCCCGGAAGGCCCTGGCTCATCCATTGCTCGGTGAGACGGGCGGCCTGACAACGCGCAGCTGGGACGATTGATCCGCCGGGACTGGCGGATTCGCAAGCCCCTATCCGATCAGGCGCTGTGCCAGCCTGGCCAGCGGCTTACGGCCGGCCACGGCGGCCCGCACCCGCCCGGCCATGGTCCAGGCCGACGGCACCGGATCGGGATCGAGCAGGAGTTCGGGCCGGCCGTCATGCGGCAGCGACAACAGCCGCGCGAAGGGTTCGCCGGACCGGATCTCCTCATCGGTCCACTGCATCCAGGCGTAGCGCTGGAACACCGGCTCGCGCTCCGGATAGATCGGGTTGTCGACGTCCAGGCCGCGCCGCATCAGCTCGCCGCAATTGATGTGCGGCCCGCAATAAAAGGCCGGGACGCCGCGGATCAGCGACTTGATCGCGACGGTGCTGGTCCAAGTCAGCGTGGCGAAGGCCTCGTCGAGCTGCCGGTCCAGCGGCGCCTCGGTGAACCGCGTCCGCCGCACCACTGGGCGGGCAGTCTTCGGCATGACGCTCTGCGCCCAGCCTGGCGGCATGGCGCGGGGGTCGAGATTGATCCCCTTCGGCCGCTGCTCCACCACCAGGATGGTCTCGCCCTCGCGGCGCCAGTCGCGCAGCGGCACGTTCCACGACTCCCATCGGCTGCCGTCGCCGGCCGGGAAGTCGCCGGTGCCGTTCCAGCCATGCAGCGCCAGCTGGAAGTATTTCCGCCCCTGGATCGGGGACAGCCAGCCATTCTCGCCGATGATCGCCCGCCCCCCCGCGGCCCGGATCTGGCGATAGATGTCGCTGCGGAAGGTGCCGCGGAACGGCGCCCAAAGGATGGCGATATCGTCCGGCTCGAACCGGGCCGGCGTGCTCATATGGACAGTGCCGAGGCGGGCAGCGCCCTCGGCTAGCGCCGCCCCGGGCTTGCCGATCGAGACGCCCCAGAAGACGAAGATCCTACCCATTCGTGCCGTCGCCGCGGGCTTGGGCATAGATGGCATGAGCCTGATCGAGGTCCAGCGCGTAATTCGCTTCGAGTGCCGAGGTCTCGCGGGAGAAGACGGGCCCTTCCTTCAGCGCCCCCTTCGCCGACCAGATGAAGCTGTCGTCCCCGAAGGCGATGTCGACGACGCCGGCCGGCATGTGCTGCCACCGGATCCGCGGCTTGAGTCGCCGGCGGATGACGTACAGATAGTAGATCACCGGCTGGTCGACATGGTCGCTGGGCCGCATGTGCAGCGCCTGCCACACGGCGCTCGCCAGCTTCTCGCAGAACCCGAGCGATTCCTTGGAGTGGTTGACGCCGACGGCCCCGGCCATGATCCGTCGCCACACCCGGCGCTCGCCGAGCCGGAAGTGCAGTGTCACGTCGGCCCGCTCGATCATCTGGAACACTTGGTCCAGCGGCCGGCGGACGATGCCGTCGATGTCGACGCAGAGGATCGGCGCCTTGCAGGCCAGGAGCAGGTGGTGCAGGACCAGGAACCGCGCCGCCGAGAAGTAGACCGGCCCCGGAAGGGAAAGCCGCCGGTAGGAGTCGTCCTCCCAGGTGAAGGACAGCCTCACATGGCCCAGCGACCGGCGCATGCGGTCGATGTGATCGAGAGTCTCCTGGCAGGGTCCGTAGAGATGGATGTGGATGTGCAGCGGCTCGGCCAGCTTTTCGGCCGACAGCAGGAAGCTCGACGCGAATTTCCTGTAGTAACCATCATCACATCCGCAAAACAGAACCCCCGGCGTCCCCATGTCAGGCGTGTTGCCGCGAATGGTCAAACGATAGTCCTTGACGGCAGACCGCGCCCGGGTCTCGATCAAATTCTCCAGAAGAACAGAATATGACAATCGTCTTAGGAACCACCGGGACAATCTCTTGAGTGAATGACCGCTCATGACGTCTTGCCCGAAATCCTATTTCCTTTGACGCAGCTCGGCGATCGTTTGTCACCTCCCCGCTGCTGGTGGACCACTCACCGGCAGGCTAGTGGCCCGAGGAATACCACACTGTGCCCGGTATCACATCCGCTTTGCGGCTCTTCGGTTCGTCGACGCGCCGCTCCGTCGTCATGTGACAGGGCAGCGAGGCAGCATCATGGCAAGGCCGTGACGTTGCGAGACGGTTCGGCATGGCCTTCGGTCGGCGGTCGCACGCGATCAGCCGGAATCGCGCCAATACGCTTCTTGTCGCTCCAGGACCAGGTCGCCGACCCGGCTGCGCCCTTCCTCCTTCCGCCCGCCCTTGAGGTGGTCCATGAACCTGCCGAGACGGGAATTGATCAGCACATGCGGCACTTTGAGGCCCAGCCCGCCGGCGATGTCGTAGGATCTGTGCCCCTTGCGCTCCATCTGCTTGCGGACGAGGTCGAACAGGTAGGAGTCATGGAACTCGTATTCGCGGAACATCTCGTCCCGGGTGTAGAGCCGCTCGAACTCCGCCAGCATCTCGCGCGTCGCCGGATGGCGCAGATTGTAGGCGACGAAGCCGCATTCCGAGTGGATCCGGCGGCGCAGATAGCCGACGAAGTGATCCTCCGGGACGAAGCTCTCGATCTCCGCCCAGCCGACATCGGCGAAGAAGCGGGTGTCGGCGTCGATCCAGATCAGAACGTCGGCCTCCGTTGTCGCGGCGGCATGGAAGATGGCGAAGCTCTTATGCGCGAAACGCACCGCGTTCCAGCGGTAGCCCTCGCCCCAGCGCTTCTCGCCGAGCTTGAAGCGCAGCTTCGCCAGGTCGTAGCTCAGCCGGAATCGCGGGCGCCGGGTCAGCCCATGAGCCAGTGGATTGGCGGCGTGGCGATGCTTGAATGCCACCAGCTCGGGCGAGCTGTCGATCAGATCGCGGGTGACGATCCGGCCGCCGGGAAGCCGGGGCTCGAAGCCTTCGCAATACAACAGAAGCGGCACCTCGGCCGGCCAATGCCGATCGAAGCTTTCGACCATACGGCGCCCATAGGCTTCATATCCTGCAGCATTGCAGGTCGTGACCACGGCGAACTGGCGCGCGGGTCCGACTGGACGCAAATCCATGATTTTGTTCTGAACCTGACCCCAACCACCGAGAAGCATAGCGGGTTCGCGAAGCGCCAGCGATTCCAAATTTTACGCTGTTTCTGTCAACCAAAAGTCGAAGCGTGTAATAATTCAGTATAATCGATATTGGCAAGCAGGCGGGCCTGCGGCCGGACGGTCAAGAATGGCGTCCTACTAACGTCGCCGCATCCCGCCACGCGACGGCTGCGGCGCTTCCAGCACCACCGCATAGTCCGCTCGCTCCAGCCCCATCACGGCGCCACCGCGGCCGACATTGCGCAGGATCCGGCCATCCGCCTCGAAAGCCCGGCGCAGCAGGCCGAACTCCTCCGCATAGATCTCGTCCTCGGGGCGGGCATACTGATTCGTCTCGGTCTGCCCGGCCGCGTAGAAGTAGGTCGTGTCCTGAGAATAATCGAGATCGACGCCGAGGATGTAGGCTTCGGCGAAGCCCATATAGAAGGCGATCTGGGCGGCGAACAGGATCACCGTCGAGTCGTTGCCCAGCCCCTGCCAGGGATGGCGCCGGAAGCCCTGCTTGCGCAGGCCGCCGCGATAGCTGGGGAAGGTCACCACCCGCTCGGCCGGGGGATGGAACTCCGGCTTCGCGGCGATGGTGTCGCGCACCAGGTAGGTCCCGACCGGCAGGGTCGAGACATCGGCCTTGATCCGGTCCCAGCCGCGCAGGTCGCTGAGCACATAATAGGGGATCGGCGACGGCAGCCCGTGCTCCAGCGCCTTGTAGCCCTTCTTGACCACGAAGAACTGCTCGCCGGCCAGCTTCGACAGGTCGAAATCGAGCAGCGACGGCGCGTTGCCGAGCAGGAAGCAGCGTTCGCCGCGGTGGCGGTCCTTCAGCGCCATGATCCGGCGGGTGCGGCCGGGCGCGGCCAGGGCCCCGGCCAGGGCATAGGTCTTGGCGAGCAGCGGCAGCATGCGGGGCCCCTCAGCCGGCCGGCGCCACAGGCGCGCCCAGCAGCTCCCGGTACACGGCCAGGGTGGAGCCAGTCATCGCCTCCTTGGTGTAATGGGCCGCGACCGTGGCGGTCGCGCGCTCCGCCATCCACTCCCGCTCCGCGGGGGTCAGCGACAGCGCCCGGTCGATGGCGGCGGCCAGGGCGTCAGCGTCGCCCGGCGGCACCAGCCAGCCGGTCTCGCCCTCGGCCACCACCTCGGGCGGTGCGCCGATATTGGTGGCGATCACCGGCCGGCCCAGCGCCATCGCCTCCACCACCACCCGGCCGAAGCCCTCGGGGTCGGTCGAGGCGTGCACCACCAAGTCGGACAACATGTAGGCGGCCGGCATGTCGTCGCAATGATCGACCAGATGCACCACGCCGCTCAGCCCCTTCGCGGCGATCCGGTCGATCAGCTCCTGCCGGTAGCCGCTGCGGCCCTGATCGCTGCCGACGATCAGGCAGCACAGATCCTGCCGGCCGAGCCGGGCCAGGGCGTCGATCACCACCGTCTGGCCCTTCCAGCGGGTCAGGCGCCCCGGCATCAGCACCACCGGCCGGTCGTCCGGGACGCGCCAGGCGCGGGCCAGCGCGATCATCCGCTCGGCCGAGACCGCCTCGATCGCGAATTGCCGCAGGTCGACACCGCGCGGGATCATGCGGACCCGTGCCGGGTCGGCACCGCAGCCGTCGATGATGTAGCGGGCGACGTAGTCGGAGATGGCGATCACCCGGTCGCCGCGCGCCATGATCGAATTGTACAGCCGCTTGGCGGCGTTGTGCTGGTTGTACGGCGCATGCACGGTGGTGACGAACGGAACATTGGTGCGCCGGCAGGCGGCATGCGCGCTCCAGGCCGGGGCGCGGCTGCGGGCGTGCACTAGGTCGATACGGCGGTCGCGGATCAGGGTTTCGAGTCGGCGTGCATTGCGCCAGAGGGTGACCGGGTTCTTGCCGGCCAGAGGCAGGGTGACGTGCTCCGCCCCGGTGCGCGCCAAGTCGCGCAGCATGGCGCCGCCGGCCGAGGCGACCAGCGCCTTGCCGCCTGCCGCCTCGATCGCCGCGGCGACGTCGACGCAGCCACGCTCCGCCCCGCCGGTGCCGAGCGCCGGCAGAACCTGCAGGATGGTGCGTCCGCTGAGGTCGACCGGAGCTGTCAGCTGGGCGTCGGTGTCGGACGGAAGAGGATGCGTGGTCACGAGCAGCGAGTGTACCGGACGGATCGGGGCGCGCACCCTACATCAGCAGCCGGGGCCGCGCCATCGCCCGGATCCTCAGGCCGGATTTCCCCAGCGCAGCGACATGCAGGAGAGCCCGGCGTCGAGCTTGCCGGTCTCCGCCACCTGCAATTGCACCACGCGATAACCGAGCCGGTCGAGCGTCTCTGCGGTGCGCGGGAAGGCGGCCCCGACCAGGACGACGTCATTGACCCGCAGCGCGTTGGCCGCCGCCTCCTCCCCCTCCGGCACGCGCACCACGCGCATGCCGGGGAAGAAGCCGGCCAGGGCCTCGGTCGCCAGCACCGATTCGCTGTCGAGCAGCGAGCAGGCGGTCTTGAAATGCAGCACGCCGGGCGGCGGCGTCACGATCTCCGCCTTGCGGCCGAGTTCGGTCAGCAGCGCCGCGAGCGCCCCCGCGCCGCGGGCATCGGTGCGGGCGGACAGGCCGATCATCACGGCGCGCGGCGTCACCAGCACGTCGCCGCCCTCGGCGAAGCCGGCCTCCATCGCCAGCACCCGCTCGAAGCGGGCGGCCAGCGCCGGGGCGAGCTCCGCCGCCTCGCCCAGCCGCGACGGCGCGCCGGGGCGCAGCAGGATGGCGCCTTCGGGGAAGGTCAGCGCCGGATCCTCGAGAAAGACGGAATCGGGGAAGCCCTCGAGCGGCGGCAGCACCTCGACCGCCACGCCCGCCTGCTCCAGCGCCGCGACATAGGCGGCATGCTCGGCCCGGAACCGGGCCATGTCCGGGGCGCCCCGATCGACGGCTCGCAACCCGTCCACCGCGGACCCGGCGGGCTGGCGCGCCAAAGCGCGATCGAACCGGAACACCTCGGCCATTTTCATCTCCGCTTCCCTGTTTTTGCGACGCCGAGTCTATCGCGCGGCCCGGCCGCGAACCATGCCGGAAGCGACGTGTGGTAAACCACACAACTCCGCTTGCCGACCCCGACCCTCATCGCTATTGTCGCGCCTCCAGCGGAGGGGTGGCCGAGTGGTTGAAGGCGCTCGCCTGGAAAGCGGGTATACGGTGTTGAGCCGTATCGAGGGTTCGAATCCCTTCCCCTCCGCCACCCTACGCCTTCGGCTTCGGGTGGCAGGCCACCTCCGGGTGGACTGGCATACGAAGGCGACTTAGGCGTAGGAGTGTCCCCCGAAGCCTTGGCGAAGGGGGACGAAGGTAGATGTGGTACGTCTACTTTCTCGAGCTCAGAAATCACGACATCTATGTCGGCTCGACGAGCGATCTGAAACGCCGATTTCGTTCGCACCAGAACGGAGACGTCGTCTCGACACGGGCCTTCAGTCCAGTCACGTTGCGCAGCTATATCGCGGTGGGGACGGAGACAGTCGCGCGCTCCCTGGAAAAGTATTTCAAGTCCGGCTCTGGCAAAGCGTTCGCCAGAAAGCGCTTCGATCTTTCGTTATCGAGACACCCGCTGCCAAGTCTGGGAGACAAAACGCTCCCTCCCCTCGCAGGCCACTGCGCCTGCGGTTCCGTCCGCTACCGCCTGCTGTCGCCGCCGATGTTCGTGAATTGCTGTCATTGCCGCGATTGCCAGCGGCAGACCGGCAGTGCCTTCGTGATCAATGCCCTGATCGAGGCCGACCGGGTCGAGCTGCTGTCCGGCACTCTCGAGCCCGTTGCCGTGCCGACCGAGAGTGGCCTGCCGCATGTCATCCACCGCTGCCGCGCCTGCCGCACGGCTCTGTGGAGCACCTATAACGGCCGCCCACAAGTTCGCTTCGTCCGCGTCGGCACGCTGGACGATCCGGCGGCGCTGCCGCCCGACGCGCATATCCACACCCGGTCGAAGCTGCCCTGGGTGGTGCTGCCGGAGGACGCGCCTGCCTTCGAGGTCTTTTACGACCCGCAAGCGCTGTGGCCGAAGGCCAGCCTGGATCGCCGGCGCGCCGCCGAGGGCGGCTGACCGGTTCGACGGCGTCAGGCGAAGGCTGGACGGGCGGCGTCGCCGAAGCCGCGCGGCAGCGCAGCGACCGCCGGCATCTCCTGCACGGACACCGGAGCGAACAGCAGGTCCGGGCGGGCCGCCGCCCAGGCCTTGTCCTTGGCCAGAGCCGCCGGCCGGTTGTCGGTGCGGCACAGCATCAGCGCGCCGGAGGGGTGCTGCCACAGGTCGAAGCCCAGCAGGTCGGGGAACTCCCGCATCGCCGCCTGCAGCATCGGCGCCGATCCCTCAGCCGCCAGGACACGGCGCGACAGGGTGTTACGATAGAGCTTCAGGCCGTCCCGTTCCCGGAACTCGCGCGTGACCGCCATTCCCGGTTCTCCTCTGCCCGGGGTCGCGGCGAGTCCGCGACCCGACATGACCAGAACATAGATGGAACATCGGCATGAGTCCAGCAAAAGGAACATTCCAAGAACTGGCCGTTCCGTTCAAGCCTTGCGGCGGAACCCGGCGCAGACTGCGCGGGTTCCAATCACGGAGGTCCGCCATGAACCGAGCCCTGCCCTCCCGCACCCTCAGCGTCTGGATCGACCGCGACCCCGACGCCGTCTATGCCTTCCTCTCCGTTCCGGAAAACTTCATGCGCTGGGCCAGCGGCCTGGCCGGGTCGCTGGCCCGGGACGGCGACGGCTGGATCGCCGAGACGCCGGAAGGGACGATGCGCGTGCGCTTCACCCCGCCCAACCCGTTCCGCATCGCCGACCATTGGGTGATCCCGCCGGCCGGGCCGGAGATCGCCCTGCCGATGCGGGTGCTGGCGAATGGCGGCGGCAGCGAGGTCACGTTTCACCTGTTCCGCCAGCCGGAGATGGACGACGCCCGCTTCGCCCGCGACGCCGAATGGGTCGAGCGCGACCTGGCGACGCTGAAACGGGTGCTGGAAGACCCCGCCGGCGCATAGACGAACGTCGAATACGTCCCGCTGCGGCCCCGCTGATAAAGTTGCAATCGAGCGCGTCGCACACTTAGGGGCCTCTGCCCCGACAAAACGGCGCGCCGACCACAATGATCAGGGGGAGGATGCGCCAATGACCGCTGCGTCAGGTGCCGAGCTTCGAACACCATTGCGAACCCTCAGCAAAGGCGAGGAACGGAAGGTCATCTTCGCGTCGTCGCTCGGGACGGTGTTCGAGTGGTATGACTTCTATCTCTACGGCGCGCTGACCGCGGCGATCGCCAAGAACTTCTTCTCCGGCGTCAACCCGACCGCGGCCTTCATCTTCACCCTGCTGGCCTTCGCCGCCGGCTTCTTCGTCCGGCCGTTCGGCGCGCTGGTGTTCGGCCGCCTGGGCGACCTGGTCGGTCGGAAGTACACCTTCCTGGTCACCATCGTGATCATGGGCGTGTCGACCTCGGCGGTCGGCTTCCTGCCGGGCTACGAGTCGATCGGCATCGCCGCGCCGGTGATCCTGATCGCGCTGCGATTGCTGCAAGGCCTGGCGCTGGGCGGCGAATATGGCGGCGCCGCGACCTATGTCGCGGAGCATGCGCCGCAGGGCAGGCGCGGCTTCTACACCGCCTGGATCCAGACCACGGCGACGCTGGGCCTGTTCCTGTCGCTGATCGTGATCCTGGCCTGCCGCATGTCGATGGACACCGCCACCTTCGACGCCTGGGGCTGGCGCATCCCGTTCATGGTCTCGATCATCCTGCTGATCGTCTCGATCTGGATCCGGCTGCAACTCAGCGAATCGCCGCTGTTCCAGCAGATGAAGGCCGAGGGCAAGACGTCCAAGGCGCCGCTGACCGAGGCGTTCGCCAACGGGCGCAATCTGAAGATCGTGGCGCTGGCCCTGTTCGGCCTGACTATGGGCCAGGCGGTGGTCTGGTACTGCGGCCAGTTCTATTCGCTGCTGTTCCTGACCGCCACGCTGAAGGTCGACCCCCAGACCGCCAACCTGCTGGTGGCTGGGGCGCTGCTGGTCGCCACGCCGTTCTTCCTGGTGTTCGGCGCGCTGTCCGACCGGATCGGGCGCAAGCCGATCATCATGGCCGGCTGCCTGCTGGCGGTTCTGACCTACTTCCCGCTGTTCCAGGCCCTGACCCACTACGCCAACCCGGCGCTGGAGGCGGCGCAGGCGTCGTCGCCGGTGACGGTGATCGCCGATCCGGCCGAGTGCAGCGTGCAGTTCAACCCGGCCGGCACGTCGAAATTCACCACCTCCTGCGACATCGCCAAGGCCGCGCTGGTCAAGGCCGGTGTGCCCTACAGCAACCAGGCGGGCCCGGCGGGCTCCAAAGCCGAGATCGATGTCGGCAGCACCCGTATCACCGCCTATGACGCCACCGCGGCGGATGCGGCGACCGTCGGCCCCGTCTTCACCAAGAGCCTGGCCGACGCGCTGAAAACCGCCGGTTATCCGGCCTCGGCCGATCCGGCGCAGATCAACCACTTCATGGTGTGGCTGATCCTGTTCGTGCTGGTGATCTATGTCACCATGGTCTACGGCCCGATCGCGGCGATGCTGGTGGAGCTGTTCCCGACCCGGATCCGCTACACCTCGATGTCCCTGCCCTACCACATCGGCAATGGCTGGTTCGGCGGCACCCTGCCGGCGATCGCCTTCGCCATCGTCGCCGGCACCGGCAACATCTACAGCGGGCTGTGGTATCCGATCATCATCGCCGGCATCACGCTGGTGATCGGCACGCTGTTCCTGAAGGACACCCGGCACATCGACATCCAGAAGAACAACTGACGCCGGAGCTTGTCTCCACTGCGGGGCCGCGCCCAGAATGGGCGCGGCCTTTGCTTTGGCGGAAGATGACCGACGCCACCCTTGTCCTGATCGCCGACGACCACCCGCTGGTGCGGCGCGCCTTGGCCGAGACGCTGGCCGAGGTGATGTCGCCCGCCCCCGCCGTGATCCAGGCCGGCAGCTTCCCCGAGGTTCTTGTGCTGCTCGGCGACCGCACCGTCGACCTGCTGCTGCTGGACCTGTCGATGCCGGGGATGAACGGCTTCACCGGCCTGGCGTCGCTGCGCGCCGCCTTCCCCGCCGTGCCGGTGATCATGGTCTCGGCCAATGAGGAGCCGGCGGTGATGCGCCAGGCGATGGAGTTCGGCGCTTCCGCCTACCTGCCGAAATCGACGCCGCTGGCCGAGATCGGCGATGCCATCGAGAGCGTGCTGGGCGGCGGCGTCTGGTTCCCCGAGGCCGCCACCGGCCCGGCCGCCGACGCGCCGGAGCGCAGCGAGCTGAGCCGCCGCGTGGCCGAGCTGACGCCGCAGCAGCTGCGGGTTCTCGCTTTGCTCACCGAAGGCAAGCTGAGCAAGCAGATCGCCTTCGAGATGTCGATCACCGAGGCCACGGTGAAGGCGCATCTGTCGCAGATCTTCCGCAAGCTCGGCGTGCAGAACCGGACTCAGGCGGTGATCGCGGTGCGCCAGAGCGGGCTGCTGGACCCGGCCGGCCATTAGGTCTTTCAGGCCGCCGGCGCTTGCCGGGCGGCCAGGCGCTGCACCAGCAGCGCCCGCAGTGCCGCCGGCTTCAAGGGCTTGTGCAGCAGCGGCAGGTCGCGGGAGCGGGCCGCCGCCTTGACCGGGTCGGTGCGGTCCGCCGTCACCAGCGCCGCGGGCAGGCGCCGGCCGATCTCCGCCTCCAGGGCGTCGAGGACGTCGAGCCCGGTCTCCGCCCCGGCGAGGTGGTGGTCGAGCAGCACCATATCCGGCGCCCGCCCGGCGGCCTGCAGCGCCTCGCGAGCGGTCTCGGCATCCACGGCGGTCAGCACGGTACAGCCCCAGCCTTCCAGCAGCAGGCGGGTCGCGGTCAGGATGGCGCGATCATTGTCGACGCAGAGCACCAGCCGGCCGGCCAGGTCTGTGCCCGGCGACCGTCGCCGCGGCGCCTCGGACGGTCGCGCGGCGGCCGGCTCCCGCGCCCGCGGCAGCGCCAGCTCGAACACGCTGCCGCGGCCGAGGCGGGAGCGCACCGAGACCCGGTGGCCGAGCCGGGCGGCGATGCGCTCGACGATGGCGAGGCCGAGGCCCAGCCCGGCCGGCTCGTCCTCACCGCCGGAGCCGAGGCGCCGGAACTCCTCGAAGATGGCAGAGAGCTGCTCGGGCGGAATGCCAGGCCCGGTGTCCCAGACCTGGATCACCAGGGCGTCGCCGCGCCGGCGGCAGCCGACCAACACCGCGCCTTCCCGCGTGTAGCGCACGGCGTTGGAAACGAGATTCTGCACGATGCGCCGGACCAGCGCCGGATCAGTCAGCGCCGTGGCGCTGGAGGACACGACCTTGAGGCGCAGCCCGCGGCGGCGGGCGATCGGCTCGAAGGGCAGCACCGCCATCCGCAGGATCTCGTCCACCGATGCCGCCCGCGGCTGCGGCTCGACGGCACCGGCATCGAGCTTGGAGATCTCCAGCAGCGCCTGCAGCAGCTCCTCCACCGTGGCGAGCGAGCTGTCGATGTGGCCGACCAGCGGCGCCTCGGCCTTGCGCCCCAGCCGCTCCGCCAGGGTGGCGGTCAGCAGGCGCGCGGCATGGAAGGGCTGCAGCAGGTCGTGGCTGGCCGCCGCCAGGAAGCGGGTCTTGCCGAGATTGGCCGCCTCGGCCGCCGCCTTCGCCGCCGCCAGCGCCTCGTTCAGTTCGGTCAGCTCGCGGGTGCGTTCGGCCACGCGCCGCTCCAGCGTCTCCGCGGTCTCGCGCAGCACCGCCTCGGCCCGGCGCTGCTCGGTGACGTCCTGGTACAGGGTGAAGAAGCCGATCACCTCCCCCTGCCCGTCCCGGTGCGGGATATAGGTGCCGCGCGCCAGCTCGGCCCCCGCTGCGGCGAACTCGATCTCGAACACCTGGTGCCGGCCGGCCAGCACCGCGTCGATATAGGGCTTCAGCCGGCCGTAGCGCTGCTCTCCCAAGGCGGTGCGGATCGACAGCCCGTCGGTCTCGCCGCGCTGCAGCCCCAGCGCCTGCTCATAGGGGCGGTTGGTGAAGCGATAGCGCTGCTCCCGGTCGACATAGGCGATCAGCACCGGCACGTTGTCGGTGTAGATGCGGATGCGCCGCTCACTCTCGCGCAGCGCGTCCAGCGTCTTCACCCGCTCGGTGATGTCGGTGCAGACCAGGACGAAGCCGCCCTCCGGCATCGGGTTGGTCTGCAGCTCCAGCACCCGTCCGTCGGCGCCGCGGCGTTCATGGCTGTGGGGGCGTCGCCGGCGGTCCGGGTCGCGCTGCTCCTCCAGCAGCACCGCGAGGCCGAGGCTGCCGCCCGGCCCGGTCAGCGCCTGCAGTGGCATGCCGATCCCGACCTGCGGCTCGGCCAGGCCGAGGATCTCGACGAAGCGGCGGTTCCAGCCGGCCAGGCGCAGGTCGCGGTCGAACACGCCGATGCCCTGGCCGATATTGTCCAGCGTCGCGCTCAAGAGGTCGCGGTTGAAGAGGATCGCCTCCGACGCCTGGCGCAGCAGCGTCTGCGACCGGCCGATGGCGGTGCGGTGCCGGCGCATCGTCGCCGCGACCATGATGCGCGCCGAGGCGGTGCCGATCGCGCCGCTCAGCAGCTTTTCCGTGTGGTCG
>NZ_JBCNNF010000589.1:0-3271 GCF_039594555.1 Inquilinus sp. | reverse complement strand
TGGACGCCGCGGCCGGCGGTCAGCCATTTCGAGATCAGCTTCGGCGCGCTGGGGCGGGAGACGTCGTAGATGGCGATGCCGCCGCCGAACTCCTTCGGGCCGTTCTGGCCCAGCTTCTCGTGGTTGACGATCATGATGTCACCGGACACCCGCACCTTGTGCGAATGCCAGCCCTCGGGCAGCTCCAGCCGGGCGACGACCTTCGGGTTGCGGGGGTCGGCGACGTCGACGATGGTCGTGCCGCTCGGCGACCGCATATGGCCGATATAGAGCGTGGTGCCCTCGACCCAGACCTGGCCGCCGCCGGGGCAATCGATATGCGAGATCAGGGTCGTGTTGCGGGAATTCGGCACGTCAAACCTCTGGATCGTTCGGGCGCACCCCTCCCGTCCTCCGGCCGCAATGTCGGGCCGGGACGGAAGGCGATCGGGCAGCTGAGCCCGGCGGCAGCCGGACCCGGCCGCGTCAGACCATGCGGACCACGTCGCCGCTGGCGTCGCGGCCCCATCTGTGGAACAGGCCGAAGGCCTTCAGCGCCGGTTCGTCGCTGGCGACGAACAGGATCGCGGGCTCGGTTTCGGACCCGTTCACATGCTCGCACCACGACCCGCCGGGCACCGCCAGCGTGTCGAACTCGGTCCAGTCGAAGCGCTTGCCGTCGACCACGGAATGGCCGCTGCCCTGGAACGGCGCCACCAGCAGGCTGGCGGTCTGGCGCAGCGGGCGGGTGCGCTCGCCCGGCCGCAGCATCTGGGCGAAGAAGGTGATGGTCTTGAACACCGGCCCGCCGGTCAGCGGGTCGACATACTCGATCATCAGGGCCTCGTACGGGTCGCCGTCCCAGTCCTTGAACCGCTCCAGCTGCTCCCGCATCGCGTCCCAGCGGTAGACATACATCGGCGACGACAGGCCGGAGCCGCGATGGTGGTCGATGAAGCGCGGCCGCAGCCCGCCGGCGCCGTAGACCCGGGCGGAGTAGTCGCTGGGGAAGCGGGCGCTCTGCACCTTCCGGGCGACGCCGTTCTCGGTGTAGTCGTGCTCGAAATAGACGGCGTTCAGGGTCTCGACCAAAGGCAGGTCCAGGACCGACAGGTTGACCGCCGGCTCGTCGCCCGTGTTGCCGTGATTGTGCCAGGCATCGACCGGCGTCAGCACCATGTCGCCCGGGCCGAAGGTGATGTCCTCGCCCTCGACGCCGGTGAAGTTGCTCTTCCCGGTCAGGCCGAAGCGGATGGCGCTGGGCGAATGCCGGTGCGGCGGCATCACCTCGTTCGGGTCGTTCAGCCGGTACGCCGTGTACATGGTGCTGACCGTCGCCCGCCGCGGCGACAGGCCGGGATTGACCAGGATCAGCGACCGCCGCTCGGAATCATCCATGTGGATCAGCTCGGCGGAGCGCTGCAGGATCGGCGCGATGTCGTCCTTGTAGCGCCACAGGAAGGGCACCGCCTTCTTGGAGCCCATCAACTGCTTGATCTCGTCGTGGTCGACGTCGGTCGAGCTGGCCCAGAACGGGAACATGTTCTTGGTGAAGACGTCGTCGTACAGCGCCCTCAGGGCGGCATCGCGATTGGATGACCCTTGCGCCGCGGCGCGCGTGTCCGTCATGTCGCACCCCTGTTTTCGGATTGTCGTTCAACCTTGGCCATGACCGTATGCCCGCTGGTCGACCGTTTCAACCATATTCTTTGGTTGAGGTAAATTTGGTTGGTGATTGGTTGGCTCATTGGTCGGAATCGAGGCCGGGGCCAGGGTCGGCAGGCCGCGGATCAGGTCGGCGGCGCGCTCGGCGATCATCAGCACCGGGGCGTTGATGTTGCCGCAGGTCAGGTCGGGCATCACCGCGGCGTCAACCACGCGCAGCCCCTCGGCGCCATGCACCCGCAACTGCGGGTCGACCACCGCCCCGTCCTCGGCCGACACGCCCATGCGGCAGGTGCCGAGCGGGTGGTGCACGGTGATCGAGGTGGCGCGGATATAGGCGTCGATCTCGGCATCCGTCGCCTTGGCCGCGCCGGGCGCCGATTCGCGGGCGATGAAGCGGGCCATCGGGCCCTGCGCCATCACCTCCCGCGCCATCCGGATGCCGGCACGCAGGCTGGCCCAGTCGGCCTCGGTCGCCAGGAAGTTCTGGCGGATCAGCGGTGCTGCCATCGGGTCGGCCGAGGCGAGGGCGACGGTGCCGCGGCTCTCCGGCTGGATCGCCACCACGCGGCAGGCGAAGGCGTCGGTGAAGGGCTGCTTGAACGGCTTGAAATAGGGCCAAGCGCCGAGCGGCGCCGCGGTCAGCAGGAACTGCACATCGGGCAGCGCCAGCTCCGCCCGGCTCTTCAGGAAGGCGACCACGCCGCCGGGCACGTCGGCGGCGAAGCCCTTGCCGAAGGCATAGGCCTTGCCGAGCTCCAGCGCGATCCGGTCGGCTCGCATCATCCGGTGGAACGGCCCGGGCTCCCGCCGCTGGTACATCAGGATGGTCGAGACATGGTCCTGCAGGTTGCGGCCGACGCCCGTCAGCGGGATGCGGGTGCGGATGCCGTGCGCCGCCAGCCGCTCCGGGTCGCCGATGCCCGACAGCATCAGCAGCTGCGGGCTGTTGATCACGCCGCCGGACAGGATGACCTCGGCATCGGCCCAGGCGGTCTGGACCTTCCCGCCCTGCACATAATCGACGCCGGCCGCGCGGGTGCCCTCGAACAGCACGCGGGTGACCATGGCGCCGACCTTGACCGTCAGGTTCGGGCGGGCCAGCGCCGGGCGGAGATAGGCGGTCGCGGCGCTGCAGCGCCGGCCGTCGCGGATGGTCATCTGCAGCCGGCCGAAGCCCTCCTGCCGGGCGCCATTGTAGTCGTCGGTCCAGCCATGCCCGGCCTCGGCTGCGGCCGCGGCGTAGGCGTCGAGCAGCGGGTCCTGGTAGCGGCAGTTCTGCACCCGCATCGGCCCGTCGCCGCCGCGCCAGGCATCGGCGCCGCCCTCCCAGGATTCGAGCCGCCGGAAATAGGGCAGGGCGTGGGCGTAGGACCACTCGTCCAGCCCGGACGCGGCCCAGCGGTCATAGTCGCCGCGATTGCCGCGGACATAGGCCATGGCGTTGGTGGAGGAGGATCCGCCGACCACCTTGCCGCGGGCGCATTCCACCCGGCGGCCGTCGACCGTGTCCTCGGGCTCGTTGAAGTAGCCCCAGTCGTGCAGCCGCTTCTGCAGGATCTTGCCCCAGCCCAGCGGGATGTGGATCCAGGGGTCGCGGTCCCAGCCGCCGGCCTCCAGCAGCAGC
>NZ_JBCNNF010000588.1:0-3273 GCF_039594555.1 Inquilinus sp. | reverse complement strand
CCGTAATGGTTGACCACGCGGCAGCCGGGCGCCAGCTCCCGGATCCGGTCCAGCAGCGGCCAGCCGGTGGCCTCGCCGCCCAGCACCAGCGTGTGTACCGGCAGCGCGTCCTGCGGCCGCCGCGCCTGCAGCAGCGCCTGCAGATGGCTCGGCACGATCTTCAGCACCTCGATCCGCTGCGCCGCCATGGTTTCGGCGAAGCGGTCGGGGTCGAAGGCGCGGGCCGGGTCGATCAGGTGCAGCTCGCCGCCGCCGTAGAGCGCGCCATACAGCACGGTGTTGCCGAGATCGGCGGCGACGGTCGACACCATCGCCATCCGCGCGCCCTCGGGCAGATCCAGCACCTGCAGCACGCCGCGAGCATAGTCGGCGATGCCGCCGCGGGTGACGACCACGCCCTTGGGCTTGCCGGTCGAGCCCGAGGTGTAGATCAGGCAGCCGGCCTGGTCCGCCGCCGGCTCGGGCAGTGCCACCAACACGTCGTCGGCCTCGTCCTCCAGCGACAGGCGCAGCACCTCGCAACCGAAGCTCTCGGGCGCCTCGGCATCGACCAGCAGCCAGCGGGCGCCGCTGTCGGCGACCAGCTCCGCCCGCCGTTCGGCTGGCGCCGCGGCGTCGAGCGGCAGATAGGCACCGCCAGCCTTGAGCACGCCGAGGATACCCAGCACCCATTCCGGCGTACGCCCCATCTGCAGCGCCACCCGGTCCTCGGGCCGGATTCCGCGAGCGACCAGCCGCCGCGCCAGCCGGTCCGAGGCCTGGTCGAGCTGGGCGCGGGTATAGGCGCGCTCCTCATGCCGCAGGGCGATCGCCTCCGGCTTCTCGGCCGCCCGCGCCCGCCAGGCCGCGACCAGGTCGGCCGGCGGCTCGGCGCTCACCGGTCCGAAGGCGCTCTCCGGCGCCGGGGCCGGCGCCAGATCGGCCAGCCGTCGCTCCGGCCCCGCGACCACGGCCTCGGCCAGGGCAGCGAGGTCCGCACCCAGCCGCTCGATCGTGGCCGCGTCGAACACGTCCGTGGTGTAGGCCAGGAGGAGGTCGATGCCCTCGGGCCGGTCGGTGAGGTCGAGGCTGAGGTCGAAATGCGCCGCGCCGCTGCCAAGGCCCTGCAGCGTCATGGCCAGGCCGGCGAAGTCGCCGCCGCCCGGCGCGCCGGCCTGCTCGGTGCACTTGACCTGGAACAGCGGATGCACCCCGGCCTGGCGTGGCGGGGCCAGCGCCTCGACCACCATGTCGAAGGGCACGTCGATCCGGGTCTCGGCCGCCAGCAGCCCCTCCCGCACCTGGTCCAGCAGCGCGGTGAAGCCCCGACGCTGGTTGATGACTGTGCGCAGCACCGCGACATTGGTGAAGTAGCCGATCATCGGATGGGTCTCGGCCCGGCCGCGATGGGCCAGCGGCGCGCCGATGCGGATGTCGTCGCCGGCGCCGTTGCGGGCCAGCAGCAGCTTGAACAGCGCCAGCACCGCCATGAAAGTCGAGGCGTTGCGGCCGCGCGCCAGCGCGCGCAGCCCGTCGCTCACAGGCTTGGACAGTTGCAGCCGATGCGCCGCCCCGGCCTCGCTGCGCTGCGCCGGCCGCGGCCGGTCGAAGGGCAGGTCGAGCGGCGGGTGGCTGTCGCCCAGCGTCGCCTTCCAGGCGTCGAGCTGGCGCGCCTCCTCCCCCGCCTCCAACCAGCTGCGCTGCCAGGCGGCATAGTCGGCATAGTGCAGCGCCATCAGCGGCAGGCCGGAGGGTGTGCCGTCCCGGCGGGCGGCGTAGAGAGCGGCGAGGTCGCGGATCAGCAGCCCGATCGACCAGCCATCGGCGACGATGTGGTGCAGCGCCAGAACCAGCCGGTGCTCGCGCTCGCCCAGCGCATGCAGCTCGAAGCGCAGCAGCGGCCCGGCTTCGAGATCGAATGGCTGGCGCGCCAGGACCTCGGCGAAGGCGTCACTCTCCGCCTCTCCCGCCACGTGCAGGTCGCGGACAGTGAAGGACGGCGCCATCTCCATATGCAGGCGCTGCACTGGCCGGCCCTCGGCGTCGATGCCGAAGCTGGTGCGCAGCGCCTCGTGCCGGGCGATGAGGTCGCCGGCGGCCGCCTGCAGCGCCGCGGCGTCGAGGTCGCCGGACAGGGACAGGATACCGGCCATGGTGTAGGCCGGGCTGGCCGGGTCGCGCTGCCAGGTCAGCCACAGCCCGCGCTGGGCAGGGGACAACGGCAGGTCGCCGTCGCGCGGCGCGGGCACGATCGGCAGGGTGGCGAAATCCACGCCATGCTCGGCCAGCTTGGCCAGGAAGGCGCGGCGGCGGTCCGGCGCCAGCGCGGCGAAGCGGCGGGCGATCTGTTGAGCGTCGACGGTCATATCAGGTCCTCGATTTCGCTCATCCAAGTGTCCATGTCGTCCAGCCGCGGCGCCGCGGCGGATAGGTCCAGGCTGGCGGCCAGCCCGGCGACGGTGGGATGGTCGAAGAAATGGCGGATCGGCAGGGCGCGGCCATGCCGCTCCAGCAGCAGCGCCCGCACCTTCATGGCGGCCAGCGAATGGCCACCGAGGGAGAAGAAGTCGTCGTGGCGGGAGATCTGGCCGCGGCCGAGGACATCCTGCCAGATCCTGGCGATGGCGATCTCGGTGTCGCCCTCAGGTTTGGCGCGGGTCTCGGCATCGCTCTCCCATTCCGGGTCAGGCAGCGCCTTGCGGTCCAGCTTGCCATTCACCGAGAGCGGCAGCGCCGCGAGAGACACGATGCGCGAGGGCACCATGTAGTCCGGCACCAGCCCCGACAGGTGCCGCTTCAGCGCCGTCTCATCAGCCTCACCGGCGGCATAGCCGACCAGCCGGCCCTCGCGCAGCACCACCACCGCATCCCGGATCCCGGGATAGGCGCGAATGCCGGCCTCGATCTCGCCGAGCTCGATCCGGAGCCCGCGCAGCTTCACCTGGTGGTCCAGCCGGCCGAGATACTCGAGCGCCCCGTCGAAGCGGCGCCGCACCAGGTCGCCCGACCGGTACATCCGGCTGCCCGCCGGGCCGTTGGGGTCCGGCACGAACCGGTCCGCCGTCAGGTCGGGGCGGCCGAGATAGCCCCGCGCCAGATTGATGCCGGCGATGTACAGCTCGCCCGACACACCTTCGGGCACCGGGTTCAGGTCGCCGTCCAGCACGTGGATCCGGGTGTTGGCGATGGCATGCCCAATCGGCACGCTCTTCTGCCCGGGCTCCGGACGGCAGGTCCAGAAAGTGACGTCGATCGCCGCCTCGGTCGGGCCGTACAGGTTGTGCAGCCCGGCCG
>NZ_JBCNNF010000587.1:0-3280 GCF_039594555.1 Inquilinus sp. | reverse complement strand
GCGCCGTAGAGTAGGCGCGAGAGCATGTCGCGGCCGTTCTGGTCCAGGCCGAACCAGTTCAGCGCCGTGGCGGGGTCGAACGGGCCGCCGAGGATGTCCTCCTCGCCGAACGGGGCCAGGAGCGGCCCGAACAGCAGCGCGGCCAGGTTCAGGGCGATGATCGCCAGGCCGATCCAGGCCGTGAGCGGGATGCGTCTCATGGGGCTCTACCGAGGGTGCCGCAGGCGCGGGTTCAGCGCGATGGCGGCGATATCCGCGACCATGTTCAGGATCACGTACGCAGCGCCGAACACCATGGCGCAGGCCTGCACCATCGGCAGGTCGCGCTTGGCCACCGCGTCGACCATGAACCGGCCGAGTCCGTTGTAGTTGAACACCGCCTCGACCAGCACCACGCCGGTGATCAGGTAGGCGATGTTGAAGGCGACGACGTTGACCACCGGCGCGGCCGCGTTCGGCAAAGCGTGGCGCAGCACCACCCGGCCGGTCAGCAGGCCCTTGAGATAGGCGGTCTCGACATAGGCCGAATCCATCACCGCCAGCACCGCCGTCCGGGTCATGCGCATGATCTGGGCGACGGTGACCAGCAGCAGCGTCAGCATCGGCAGTGTGGTCGCGTCCAGCCGCTCGGCGAAGCCCATGCCGGGATAGACGTCGGCCAAGCTGGGGAAGACCGGATTCTGCACCGCGAGGACCAGGATCAGCACCAGGCCCAGGAAGTATTCCGGCAAGGAGACGGTGCCGAGCGCCAGGATGTTCACCACCCGGTCGAACACCCCGCCGCGGCGGACCGCGGTCAGGATGCCGAGGCCCACGGCCAGCGGCACGCCGATCACCGCGGCATAGGCGGCCAGGAACATGGTGTTCCAGAAGCGCGGCCACAGCAGGTCGGCCACCGGCTGCTGGTTGGCGAGGGACTGGCCGAGATCGCCCTGGACGAAGCCCCACAGCCACTGGCCGTAGCGGAGCAGCGCCGGCTGCTCCAGCCCCAGGCTGTGGCGTAGCGCGGCCAGCGCCTCCGGCGTCGCCGACTGGCCGAGGATGGCCGAGGCGACGTCGCCGGGCAGCAGCTGGGTGCCGGCGAAGACCAGCACCGACACCAGCCACAGGGTGAAGAGCCCGAGCCCGATCCGTTTCAGAATCAGCGGCGTCATCAGGCCGCCAGCCAGACGCGCTCCGCCAGCCGCCCGCCCATGAAGTTGAACATCGGGTGCGGGGTGACGCCCTGCACCTGGGTCGACACGCCGTCGAGATAGTCACCGAACATCGGGATCATCGCCCCGCCCAGGTCCGAGATCATCTCCTGCAGCGTCCAGTAGATCTCCTTGCGCTTGGCGTCGTCGAGCAGGCCGCGCGCCTCCAGCAGCAGCCGGTCGAACTGCTGGTTCTTCCAGTGAGTGTCGTTCCACTTGGCGTCGGAGGCATAGGCGATGGACAGCATCTGGTCGGCGGTCGGGCGGCCGCCCCAATAGCCCATGCTGAACGGCGCCTGCATCCACACCTTCTCCCAATAGCCATCGGGGGATTCGCGCTTGATCGAAACGTCGATCCCGGCCTTGGCCGCGGCGGTGCGGAAGATCGCCGCGGCATCGACCGCGCCGCCGAAGGCGGCGTCGGAGGCCGACAGCTCGACCTTCAGGTCCGACATCCCGGCCTGCTGCAGGTAGTGCTTCGCCTTGTCCGGGTCGTAGGCGTGCTGCGGCAGCTCGCTGTTGAAGAAGCGGTCGGTGCGCGGGATCGGATGGTCGTTGCCGAGCTGGCCGTAGCCGCGCAGCGCCACCTTCAGCAGTTGCTCGCGGTCGATCGCATATTTGAGAGCGAGGCGGACATTGTTGTCCACGAAGGGCGGCTTGGTGCAGTCCATCAGGAAGGTGAAGTGCTGGCCGCCGGCCGACTGCACGACCTGCAGCTTCGGGTTGCGCTTCAGCAGGTCGACCGTCTTGAAGTCCAATCGGTTGATGGCGTGGACCTGGCCCGACATCAGCGCGTTGGTGCGGGCGGCGACGTCGTTGATGACGATCACCTCGACCGCGTCGACATTGGCGCAGCCCGGCTTCCAGTAATTCGGGTTGCGGGTGAAGCGCGAGCGCACGCCGGGCTCGTAGCTCTCATAGACGAAGGGGCCGGTGCCGACCGGCTTCGACCAGTCGGTAAAGCCCTCTGGCACCACCAGGAAATGATAGTCGGACAGGAGATACGGCAGGTCGGCGTTGCCGCCGGTCAGCTCGATCGCGATCTGGCTGTCGGAGACCTTGCGGACGTCCTTGATCTGCTCGGCGATGGCGCGGGCGGCGGAGGTGGTCTCGCCGCGATGCAGGTTGATCGAGTAGATCACGTCCTCGACCGTCAGCGCCTTGCCGTTGTGGAAGGTCACGCCCAGCCGGAGATTGAACACCCATTCCGCCGCGCCGGGCTTGGCCTCCCAGCTCTCCAGCAGCTCCGGCACCGCCTGGTTGTTGCGGTCGATCTCGACCAGCCCGTTCATCAGCATGAAGGCCTGGTTCAGCGGCACCCAGTCGGTCATCACCCGCGGGTCGAGCGTGTCGGTGGTGCTGCCGCCGCCCATGCCCAGCTTCAGCACCCCGCCCTTGCGCGGCGTGTCCTGGGCGAAGGCGCGGCCACCAAAACCGGCGGCGAGGCCGAGGCCGGCGGCGCCCAGCAGCAGGCCGCGGCGCGTGGTTTCGAGAGAGGGCAAGTCCCTGCGTGTCATGACCGATCCCTGTTTTCGGGTGGGTGGCGCTCTGTGGCGCCCGGGGCGGCAGCCGTTGCGTCGCGCTGCCTTGAGCGGCCGGACCCTAGTGGATGACGGCAATAAGTCCGACATGATTTTTAAACATGGCCTCATGAGCAAGATTCGGTGCCGCTTCCCGAGGCCGCCCCCTATCCAGGGCGCCTCCGTTGCTCGAGGTCGAATCGTGAGTCTGCCGGATGTCGTGGGCCTGGTCGGTGTCCTAGCCTATCTGCACGCCTATGCCCTGGCGCAGCTGCAGATCCTCGCGATCACGGACTGGCGCACCGCGCTCCTGAACATCGTCGGCGGCGTGCTGGTGATGTATTCGCTGCTGTGGAGCTTCAACCTGGCCTCCTTCGTGGCCCAGGCCTTCTGGATGCTGTTCACCATCATCGGCCTGGTAAAGGCCCGGCGGATGCGGGCACGGCCGGCGGCAGCCGGCGCCTAGGAGCCTGCTTGGAAATGCGCTGGCGTGAGTCGGCTGGCGGTGGTTTCGAGAACCGGAGCGCAGCGCACGTTTGGTGCGTGAGCACCGGAATACTTTACACG
>NZ_JBCNNF010000586.1:0-3280 GCF_039594555.1 Inquilinus sp. | reverse complement strand
CATCGGCGGCGCCTCGATGAACATCTACACCCAGGTCGGGCTGGTGACGCTGATGGGGCTGATCAGCAAGCACGGCATCCTGATCGTCGAGGTCGCCAACGGCCTGCAGCAGGCGGGCAGGAGCAAGCGCGAGGCGATCGAGGGCGCCGCCTCGATCCGGCTGCGGCCGATCCTGATGACCACGGGCGCCATGGTGCTCGGCGTGGTGCCGCTGATCCTGGCGTCGGGCGCCGGCGCGGTGTCGCGCTTCAACATGGGGCTGGTGATCGCCAGCGGCCTGACCATCGGCACGATCTTCACCCTGTTCGTGGTGCCGGCCGTCTACATGCTGCTGGCCGCCGACCACCATGCCGCGGGCGCGAAGGACGCGGAGGCGGAGGCGAAGCCGAGCGAGGCCTGACCCGCACATCGCGACAGGTCAGGTCGCGGGCGCCGGTTCGGAGCCAGCCTCCGCCGCGGCGGCCGGGGGGAACGACACGGTGACCCGGAGGCCCGGCGCATGGTCGGCGAGGTCGATCGTCAACCCGTGCAGCTGGGCGACGGCGGCGACCAGGCTGAGCCCCAGGCCGCTGCCGGGCGTGTTCCGGCTGCTGTCCAGCCGGTAGAAGCGCCGGAACACCTTCTCCCGCAGCTCCGCCGGAATGCCGGGGCCGGTGTCGGCGATCGTCGTGACAACCGCTCCATCCGGCCCGCGCCTCAGTCCGACGGCCACCGCGGTGCCCGGCGGCGTGTGGCGGAGCGCGTTCTCCACCAGGTTGGCGACCATCTGCGTCAGCAGCTGCCGGTCGCCGCACCAGGCGATGCCGGGCGCGATGTCGGCCGCCAGCCCGTGGCCGGACTCCTCGGCGACCGTGCCATAGGCCTCGACCACGGTCGCGACCAGGCCGGACAGGTCGACGCGGCTGAAGCCCTCGCTGCGCACGCCCGCCTCGATCTGCGCGATCCGCAGCAGCGCCCGGAACAGCCCGAGCACGTCGTCGATGTCGACGATCGCGCGGTCGAGCGCCTCCTGCAGCTCGCCGACCGTCCGCGCCTGCAGCCGGGCCAGCTCCAGCCGCTGGCGCATATGCGACAGCGGCGTCCGCAGGTCATGCGCGATGTCGTTCGAGACCTGCCGCAGCCCCTCCATCAGCAGCTGGTTCCGGTCGAGCATGGCGTTGAGGTTGTGGGCGAGGCGGTCGAACTCGTCGTCGGTGCCGGCCGACGGGATCCGCTCGCCGAGGTTGCCCCGCATGATGCGCCGGGCCGCGTTGTTGACGGTCTCGACCCGGGCGATGAAGTTCGAGCCGACGATCACGCCGCCCACCAGGGCCAGCACCAGCAGGGCGACCGCCGCCGCGGCGAAGCTGCGGCCGATGACCTCCTGCAGCTCGCCGAGATCGTAGGTGTCGCGGCCGATGAACAGGTACAGCCCGTCGGGCAGCGCGACGCCGGTGCCGCGGATCAGGTGCGGCTCGCCCGGCTCATAACCGTCCTTCTCATCCAGCAGCAGCTGGTTCGGGCCGACGGTCTCCGCCACCGGCCTGGGCAGGTTGCCGACCAGCACCGCGCCGCCCGGGTCCTGCAGGCCGTAGTAGAAATAGTCGGGCGCCGTGTCCGCGATCCGGGCCTGGATGTCCGCCAGCACGGCCGCCCTGTCCTTGCCGGCAAGGGCCGCCGTGACCGCCTGGACCTCCGATTGCAGCGACAGGTCGACCTGCTGGTCGGCATAGCGGGTCACCGCGACATAGGCGATGCCGGAGACGGCGACCGCCACGACGGCGAACAGCAGCGCGTAGGTGACGGCCAGCCGGAACGCCCCGGTGCGGAACAGCCTAGCCGGGATCACGAAGGCAGTACCCCCCACCACCCCGGACCGTCTCGATCAGCGGCCGGTCGAAGTCGCGGTCGACCTTGCTGCGCAGCCGGCTGATTTGCGTCTCGACGATCGAGGTTCCCGGCTCGAAATGAAATCCCCAGACATTCTCCAGCAGCATGGTCTTGGTCACCGGCTGGCCGGTGTGCAGCATCAGGTATTCCAGCAGCCTGAACTCGGCCGGCTGCAGCTCGATCGGCCGGCCGGCGCGGGCCACGGTCCGGCGCAGGCGGTCGAGCTCCAGATCCGCCACCCGCAGCAGGGTGCTGACCGTCCGGCCCGAGGCGCGGCGCATCAGCGCGCCCAGCCGCGCGACCAGCTCGGAGAAGGCGAAGGGCTTGATCAGATAGTCGTCGCCGCCGGCGTCGAGCCCCTCCACCCGGTCGGCCACACCCCCCAGGGTGGTCAGGAACAGAATGGGCCGGTCATCCCCTTGCAGCCGCAGCCGCCGCGCCACGGCGAGCCCGTCAAGGTCCGGCAGCATCCGGTCGATGATCAGGACGTCGTGATCGCGGCCGCCGGCCATCGCCAGGCCGGATTGTCCCCCGGCCGCGTGATCGACGGCGTGGCCAACCTCGTGCAGGCCCGCGACCACGAAGCGGGCCATCTCGGCATCGTCCTCGATGAGGAGGATCTTCACTCTGGGCTCCAGGAGGAGTGTATCGTCCGATCGTATTCAGCCGCCCGCGACGCGACGAAGTTACCATTCGGTAAGCGCGGTGGGGGCGGGCGTTTACCAAATGGTAACTTCACCGGCCCCGGCGGTTCTGGGATACAGCGCGGATTGCCCGCAGCCGATGTCCTTCCAGTCATCGGGGATGATCATGAAGCTATGGAAGATTTCCCAGGACGATAACGACGAGATCAATACCTACGACGCCGCAATCGTGGTGGCGGAAAGCGAAGAAGAGGCCCGGAAGATACATCCCGGCAGGATGCCGTTTTCGTGGAAGCATCATCAAGGCACCTGGTGCCGGCCCGAACAGGTCAAGGTCGAGCTGATCGGCGATGCCCTGCCCGGCATGCGCGCGGGCGTGGTCCTGGCCAGCTTCAACGGCGAATAGCGGACGCTGACCGGCGTGCCCGGGATCCGGGCGGCCGACGGCTGCCTCGGTCCTGCGGAACGACTGGATTGCTCAGCGTCGCTCGCAATGACGGCACGGGGTGAGCCGTCCCCTGCCAACCCCCACCGTCATCGCGAGCCCCGCAGGGGCGTGGCGATCCACGGTCACGCCGCCCGCACCGGCCTGCGAATACAGAGTCTCTTGCGCCGGTCTGCGACTTTGTTCATGATGTGTTCTATGGAGCTGGTGCCACAGGATCTCGACGTCCAGGCCTATTGCCGCAGCCTCGCGCTGCAGCAGATCCAGATGCTCACCCGCCTGGCCGAGATCGCCATGCAGCTGGCCGAGGCCGAAGGCGCCC
>NZ_JBCNNF010000585.1:0-3284 GCF_039594555.1 Inquilinus sp. | reverse complement strand
CGTCTGCCTCGAGGACGGCAAGAAGCTGAAGATGCTGAAGCGGCATCTCCAGGCCGCCTACAACATGAGCCCGGACGAGTACCGGGAGCGCTGGGGCCTGCCGGCCGACTATCCGATGGTCGCGCCGAACTACGCCAAGCAGCGCAGCTCGCTGGCCAAGAGCATCGGCCTCGGCACCCGCCGCGCGCCGGAGCCGGCGCCCGCGCCGGTACCGGCCGCGAAGTCGGGCCGGGGCCGCAAGGCGGCCGTCAAGTAAACCGCAAAGCCGGGCCGGCGGGGAACCGCCGGCCGGCTGCGGCGCTTTCTTCCGGCAGGAGACACCGTCGCGGAGGCGGCCGATGGCAGCCCGCAGCTTCTGGTCCGGCTATCTCAAGCTCAGCCTGGTGACCTGCCCGGTGGAGATGACGCCGGCCGTCACCCAGGCCGAGCGCGTGCGCTTCCACACGCTGAACCAGGCCACCGGCAACCGCGTGGTCAGCCAGTATGTCGACAGCGTCTCCGGCAAGCCGGTGGCGGATGACGACCAGCTGCGCGGCTATCCGGTCGGTGAGGACGACTACGTCACCCTGACCGATGACGAGTTCTCCGCCGTCGCGCTCGAGACCACGCGCACCATCGACATCGAGACCTTTGTCCCCCGCGCCGAGGTCGGGCTGGTCTGGCGCGACCGGCCGCATTTCCTGGCGCCGAGCGAGCCGGTCGGCGAGGAGGCGTTCAGCGTGATCCGCGAGGCGATGGCCGCGACGAAGATGGTCGGGCTGTCGAAGCTGGTGCTGTACCGGCGCGAGCGGCCGATCATGGTCGAGCCGCGCGGCAAGGGCATGGTGGTCTGGACCCTGCGCGAGGCCGACGAGGTGCGGGACGAGAAGCAGGTCTTCGGCGGCATCAAGCCGGCCGCGCCGCCGAAGGACGCGATGGCCCTGGCGCTGTCGGTGATCAAGGAGCGGACGGTGGAGTGGAGCGAGGACCTGCTGGCCGACCGGGTCCAGGCCTCGCTGAAGAAGATCATCGCCCGCAAGAAGAAGGGCCGGAAGGTCGAGGCGCCGAAGCCCGAGGCGAAGGAGGAGGGCGGCAAGGTGATCGACCTGATGGCCGCCCTGCGCAAGAGCCTGGAATCGGACAAGCGCAAGCGCTGACGGGCGCGGGGGCGCCGGAAGGTCTCGGTTCGAGATCTTGGGAACAGGCACGGGCCTCTCGCAAGCGGGACCGTTTCAAAAGAAACGGCATCCAACCCTTTTTCGTCATTCCCGCGAAAGCGGGAATCTCTGTCCGGTCGAAGCGTGACGAGATCCCCGCTTTCACAGAGATGACGAGGTTTTGTGGATAGGCCAGCGGGAGCGGCGCGCAGCCCGCTCCCCCCAACCCCCTCCCGCGAGGGGAGGGGGAGTGTGGAAGGTTGGGCAGGCCGGGTGATGTTCCGAACACCGTCATCGAATCAGTGAACTTGCACAATTGCGAGGAGGCGAAGCCGACGAAGCGATCCAGGGGCTGGAGCGCACCGGCCCTGGATTGCTTCGCTGCGCTCGCAATGACGATGTTTGGAAACCAGGGACTGGATGCGCGCAGGCTGGAAACGCGATAGGTGAGCTTCAGCTCGCCTTGCGCCGGGTCCCTCGGGCGGCCGGCGCGGTCTTGCCCTTGGCTGCCGAGGTCTTGGACTTCGCCGAAGACTTTCCGGATTTGGCCGACGATCTGCGGCTGGATTTTCCCGCAACCCCGGCGCTCTCGCGCAGCGCGGCCATTAGGTCGATGACCTGGCCGCGCTTCGGTGCCGCCGGCGGCTTGATGGTCTCGCCGCGCTGCTTGGCCCGGATCAGCTCCATCAGCGCCGTCTCGTATCGGTCCTCGAATTTCGTCGGATCGAACCGGCCCTTCTTCTGGCCGATGATGTGCTTGGCTAGGTCCAGCATTTCGCCGGTGATCTTCATGGCCGGGATGTCGTCGAAGGCCTGGGCCTCGTCCCGCATCTCATACTCGAAGTGCAGCAGGTTGGCCAGGAAGCCCGGTCCTTCCGGGCACAGCATCACCACCCGGTCGCGCCGGAACAGCACGGTGCGGCCGATCCCGACCGTGCCTGCCTTCTCGCAGGCCGCCCGGATCACCGCGAAGGCTTCGGTCCCCACCGAATCCGTCGGGGCCAGGTAATAGGGCCGCTCGATAGCGACGCGGTCGACCTCGTCGCGCGGCACGAAGCTCTCGATCTCGATGGTCTTGGTGCTGTCGGGGATCGCGGCCTCGATCTCCTCCTCGGTCAGCACGACATAGCGGTCGGTGTCGACCTCGTAGCCCTTCACCTGCTGGTCGCGCTCCACCGGCTTGCCGGTCTCGGCATCGACGAACAGGCGCCGCAGCCGGTGGCCGGTGCGCCGGTTGACCATGTTGAAGTGGATCTCGTCGCCCTCGCCTACGGCGGTGTACAGCGCCACCGGGCAGGACAGGAAGCCCAGCTTCAAGGTGCCTTTCCAGGTCGCGCGCGACGCCATCTCGTCCTCGGCAGCGGGTCGGTCCCGAAAGGAACGGGCGGCCGCCCCGCCGGGTTCCTGAATCGCACGCGATCGGAGGTCGTCCGTCAATGCCGCTGGTCCCGACCTGGCCCGACATCCTGCTGCGCCTCGCGCTCGCCACCCTGGCCGGCGCGATCATCGGCTGGAACCGCGGCGCCCATGGCCGCCCGGCCGGGATGCGCACGCATCTGCTGGTCTGCCTCGCCGCCGCCTTCTCCATGGTGCTGGCCAACCAGCTGCTCGCCACCGCCGGCAAGGCGGGCAATTCCTTCGTTCAGATGGATGTGATGCGCCTGCCGCTGGGCATCCTGTCCGGCATCGGCTTCATCGGCGGCGGCGCCATCCTGCATCGCGGCAACCTGGTGCTGGGCGTCACCACGGCGGCGACGCTGTGGTTCGTCACGGTGATGGGCCTGTGCTTCGGCGCCGGGGAGCTGATCCTGGGCGGCGTCGCCTTCGCCATCGGCCTGGCCGTGCTGTCTGGCCTGAAATGGCTGGAGGACCGCGTCAAGCAGCAGCGCAAGGCGCGGCTGAGCCTGACCGTGGAGCAGGACCGGCTGGTCCCGCGCGACGTCGAAGCGGCGCTGGAGCAGGCGGGCTTCCATGTCGTTGCCAGCTCGATCACCGTCCAGCCCGCGGCCGGGCTCCGGACCCTGCGCTACGACGTGTTCTGGCGCGGCTACCTGGCCGACAACGGGCTGCCGCCGGCGGTCGAGAGGCTGCTGGCCATGCCCGGGGTGCAGGAGGGCGACTGGGCGCCGCGCTAGCCTGATGCGGGCA
>NZ_JBCNNF010000584.1:0-3290 GCF_039594555.1 Inquilinus sp. | reverse complement strand
CACGTGCTAAACGTGGCAGGCCAACAGCACCTTTTTCAACTGCAAAGGCAGGGGCCCCCTCCCGCAAGGGGAGGGGGGACTCGGGTGGCTTGGGCTGAAGCGCTGGCTTGCCCCTCGCCCATCGCGGCGCATCGTCGACGGACAGCGTCGCGGCCAGCAGCTCGCGGGTGTAGCCGTGCCTCGGAGCGTCCAGCACCTGCCGTGCCACCCCCGTCTCGACCAGCCGCCCCGCCTTCATCACCGCCACGCGGTCGGCCAGCTCGGCGACCACGCCGAGGTCGTGGGTGACCAGCAGCAGGGCCATGCCGCGGCGGTCGCGCAAGCGTCGGAACAGGTCGAGGATCTGGGCCTGGACGGTGACGTCGAGCGCCGTGGTCGGCTCGTCCGCGATCAAGACCTCCGGCCCCGCCGCCAGCGCCATGGCGATCATCGCCCGCTGGCGCATGCCGCCGGACAGCTCGTGGGGCCAGGCGCCGGCCCGGGCGGCGGGGTCGGCGATGCCGACCTCGGCCAGCAGCTCCACCGCCCGCGCCCGCGCCGCCCGGCCATGGCAGACGCCGTGCGCCGCCAGCACCTCGCGCACCTGCTCGCCCACCGTCAGCACCGGGTTGAGGCTGGTCACCGGCTCCTGGAACACCATGCCGATGCGGCCGCCGCGCACCGGGCGCAGCGCCGGCTCCGCCAGGCCCAGCAGCTCCGCCCCCGCGAGGCGGATCGAGCCGGCGATGCGGGCCTGCGGCGGCAGCAGGCCGAGCGGCGCCATGGCGACAGTCGACTTGCCGGAGCCGGATTCGCCGACCAGCGCCAGCGTCTCCCCGGCCGCGAGGTCGAGGTCCACCCCGTCCACCGCCCGCACCGCCGCCCCCTCCCCCAGGTAGTCGACGGTCAGGCCGCGGATCGAGAGCACCCCGCTCACCGGCGCCTCCGCCGCGGGTCGAGCGCGGCGGTCAGCGCCTCGCCGAGCAGGCTGACCGAGAGCACGGCGACGACGATGGCGAGGCCGGGGATGGCGGAGAGCCACCAGGCGCTGCGCAGCACGGCGCGGCCATCCGCGATCATGCTGCCCCAGCTGACCCGGTTCGGGTCGCCGAGGCCGAGGAAGGACAGCGCCGACTCGATCAGGATGGCGCTGGCGGTGATCACGGTGGCCAGCACCAGCACCGGCGCCAGGGCGTTGGGCAGCAGCTTGGCGAAGGCGATCCGCGCCCAGCCCATGCCCATGCAGCGATAGGCATCGACGAAGTCGCGCCGCGCCAGGGCCATCACCTCGGCCCGCACCACCCGGGCCGGGCTGGGCCAGGCGCCGAGGCCGATGGCGACGACGATGCTGCCGAGCGACGGCCCCAGCACCAGGATCAGCGCCAGGGCCAGGATGAAGCTGGGCACGGTCTGCACCGCCTCGGTCAGCCGCATCAGCGCCTCGTCCACCCAGCCGCCGAGGAAGCCGGCGGTGGTGCCGACCAGCAGGCCGATGCCGACCGCCAGCACCGCCGCCGCGGCGCCGACCAGCAGCGAGACCCGGGCGCCGTGCAGCAGCTCGGCCAGCACGTCGCGGCCGAGCCGGTCGGTGCCCAGCCAATGCGCCGCGTCCTGGAACGGCGGCAGCCGCGCCGGCCCCACGATCGCCATCGGGTCGCCGGGGAAGACCCAGCCGGCAACCAGCGCCATGCCCAGCACCAGCGCCAGCCCGGCGAGGCCGAGCCGCCCGGCCCGGTCGGCCAGGAAGCGGCGGAGGACGCGTCTCATGGTCGCCCTCGCCGGCCGGGCCGCATGCTCGGATTGCCTCTCCCGCTTGCGGGAGAGGTCGGAGACGCGAAGCGGCTCCGGGTGAGGGGGGGACGTCGAGGCCGGGACCAGCCCTCACCCGGTCTCGCTGGCGCGAGCCCGACCTCTCCCGCGTCCGGCGGGAGAGGCAATCCGAGCGGACCGGAGGGATGCAGCCTCCTCATCGCGCTCCCCGCAGCCGGGGGTCCAGCCTGGCATAAAGCAGGTCGACCGCGAGGTTCACCAGCACCGTCACCACCGCGCTGGCCAGGATGATGCCGAGCAGCAGGTTGAGGTCGCGCCGGGTCACCGCCTCGAAGGCCAGGCGGCCGAGGCCGGGGATGGCGAAGACGCTCTCGACCACCACGCTGCCGCCCAGCAGCATGCCGAAATGGATGCCGAACACGGTGACCATGGGCAGCAGCGCGTTGCGCACCACATGGCGCCAGGTGATGCGGCCGGGCGGCAGGCCCTTGGCCCGGGCGGTGCGGACGAAGTCGCTGCCCGCCACCTCCAGCATGCCGGCGCGCATCAGGCGGAGGTAGACCGCGACATAGATCAGCGACAGCGCCACGGTCGGCAGCACCAGGTGCTCGCCGACATCGGCCGCATAGGCCCAGCCGGTGTCGAAGGCGGGCACGGTGGCGATGCCGCCCAGCGGCAGCCAGCGCAGCCTGACCGCGAAGGCCACGATCAGCATCAGCCCGATCCAGAAGCCGGGCATGGCGTACAGCACGAGGCCGAAGCCGGTCAGCAGCGTGTCGAGCCAGCCGCGCCCGCGGATCCGGCTCTGCGCCGCGGCGACGCCGAGCAGCGTGCCGGCGGAGAGCGCGAGCGACAGGGCCGCGGCCATCAAGAGCGCGGTGTTGCCCGCCCGCTCCAGCACCAGCCCCAGCACCGGGCGGGAGAAGCCGACCGACCAGCCGAGGTCGAGCCGGGCGACATGGGCGAGGTAGAGGCCGAGCTGCACCGGCCAGGGCTGGTCCAGCCCGTATTCGGCGCGCAGCCGGGCGACCAGCCCGGCATCGCCGCCGCCCATCTCGACCACCAGCGCGTCGACGGCGTCGCCCGGCGCCAGCCGCAGCAGCAGGAAGGCCAGGCAGACGACGATCAGCAGCACCGGCACCGCCTGGACCAGGCGCCGGGCGAGGAGCGACTTCATCGGGCGGCTCCGGCTTCCGCGGGAGCGGCAGCTTAGCGCGCGGAGTCCGGGAATTCACCGCCGTCGCGCGGCGCCCCGTTCGCCCGGGAGGATCGGCCCCGCCCTATGCCGCCGGCGGCTCGGCGCGGGCCCGGCGCAGCTCGTTCACCCGCGCGCGGAAGGCGTCCATCCGCTCCCGTGGCTCGGAGGTCGGGAACAGGACCAGGCCGCTCCCGGCGGAGATCCGGATCCGGGGGTCCTGGACCTCGACCTCGGTGATGCTGCCGAGCGGGAAGTCCATTACGAACTCCTCCCGCTCGCGCCGGCGGTATCACTCGGAGGAAGGCAAACAAGGGTCTAGTCTTACGTGTCCGGAACTAGAGGG
>NZ_JBCNNF010000583.1:0-3301 GCF_039594555.1 Inquilinus sp. | reverse complement strand
GCGCTCATCACCCGCACTTCGGCGGCCGATCGCGCGGTCAGCGCCGCGCGCAGCATCACGGCGTTGACCATGGTGCCCAGCATGCCGATGTTGTCGGCCTCCGCCCGCTCGATATGCCAGGCGTCGGAGACGCGGCCGCGGAACACGTTGCCGCCGCCGATCACCACCGCGATCTGGATGCCCAGCGCGTGCACCGCCAGGATCTCGCCGACGATATGGTCGATCGCGGCGGCGCCGAAGATCGACCCGTCGGCGCCGGCCATGGCGCCGCCGCTCAGCTTCAGCAGCAGCCGTTTGGGGGATTGTGCCATCGGGCCCTCTCGATCGTCTCGCTGGGCACCGCTCGCATCGGCACCGCCGCAGGATGCCCGATTTCGGGTGTGCGCGATACCGGCACGCGCTAAGAATTCGCCGACCCTCCCGATGGAACGAGACCCATGGATTTCACGGCCCTGGACGATCGCCCCTATCCGGTGCTCGACGATGCGACGATCCCGGAGCTGCCGGCCCATTACCGCGGCAAGGTGCGTGACAATTACGACCTGCCGGACGGGCGGCGCATCATCATCGCCACTGACCGGATCAGCGCCTTCGACCGGATTCTCGCCTCGATCCCGCTGAAGGGCCAGGTGCTGACCCAGACCGCGCGCTTCTGGTTCGAGGAGACGCGCGACATCTGCCCGAACCACGTTCTGGACTATCCCGACCCGAATGTCGTGGTCGGCCGCCGGCTCGACATCCTGCCGGTCGAGATCGTGGTCCGCGACTATCTGGCCGGCACCACCGGCACCTCGGTGCTGACGCTCTACAAGGCCGGCCAGCGCGAGATGTACGGCGTGCGCCTGCCGGAGGGCCTGCGCGACAACCAGAAGCTGCCGCAGCCGATCATCACCCCGACCAGCAAGGCCTTCGACGGCGGCCATGACGAGCCGCTGACGCCGGAGGAGATCGTCTCCCAGGGTCTGCTCACCGCGGCGCAGTGGCAGCAGCTCAGCGACTATGCCTTCGCCCTGTTCGCCCGCGGGCAGGAGATCGCGGCGAGGCACGGGCTGATCCTGGTCGACACGAAGTACGAGTTCGGCACGGACGCAGAGGGTCGCATTGTCCTGGCCGACGAGATCCACACCCCGGACAGCAGCCGCTACTGGCTGGCCGGCAGCTACGAGGATCGCTTCGCCCGCGGCGAGCGGCCGGAGAGTTTCGACAAGGATTTCGTGCGCAGCTGGGTGGCGGCGCGCTGCGACCCGTATAAGGACCCGATCCCGGAGATCCCGACCCAGGTGATCCGCGACACCGCCCAGGTCTATGTCCGCGCCTACGAGACCATCACCGGCCGCCGCTTCGAGCTGCCCGACCGGGACCGACCGGTGCTGGAGCGGATCCGGGAGAATTTGGCGAAGTATTTCTAGGCCGGAGCCGCCCCCTCACCCGAAATCGCTGCGCGATTTCGACCTCTCCCCAAGGAGAGGTGATGTTTTCCCTCTCATTGGGGAGAGGGAGGGGCCCGCCGCGTCGGCGGCGGGAGGGTGAGGGGGCTGGCGCAGTCCCGAGCCTTTACGGCGCGATCCGCTCCGCCGCCACGGCCCGGCCGCCGATCTCCCCGGTGATCCGGGCCATCGCATCGGTATCCCGGTCGTTCCAGGCCAGGGCCAGCGTGCCTGTCGCCGCGCCCGTCAGGGTCAGGTCGGCGGCGATGTCGCCGGTCGACTGGTCCCAGCGGATCGTGCCGGACACGGCCAGGTCGTCGGCCCAGCGCAGCTGGTCGAGGGTGAAGGCGTAGCCCGTCTCGGTCGCCTCGAACTTGAAGGTGCCGCCGCGCAGACCGACGCCGCTGCCGCCGCTGTTGACGAAGTAGCGCGCCAGCACGTCGCCCGCCGTCTCCGCCGCCGCCGAGGCCAGGCGCAGATCGGCATCGGTGGCCGCATTGCCGGCATCGGCCGTGGCCGGGGCGGCGTCGGCGGCATGGACGACGAAGGCCGGCACGGTGCGGATCGGCCGGATCCGCTGGGTGCAGGAGGTGTCGCCGGCATCGCCGCCGGAGCGCACGAAGTTCAGCACGATCGGGGCGACGCAGCCGGTGGCGTCGGCGCCCTTCGGCGGGGTGAAGATCGCCTGGTCGGTGATCGCGGTGATGTGGGTCAGGTTGCGCACCGGCACATAGGTCGCGTCCGGGAACAGCCGCGCCGTCTCCAGCCCCTCCATCGGCGCGGTGATGCTGTCGATGTCGCCGGACAGCACCAGCACCGGCACGTTCGCGAACGGCGCCTTCGGGTCGGCGGCGGTGGCGGGGACGACGCCCTTCGGCGGCGCCGGCCAGTCCAGGCACAGGTCGCGCCGCTCCCATTTGTGCGGCGAGCCGTCGACCTCGGCGATGGTGAAGGGGGCGTAGACGTCCGGCTCCGCCTGCTGCTTCTGCGCCGTGGCGCGCAGCAGCTGGCGCCGCCGCTCCGACCGCGACGCGTCGGCCCGGAACAGCCGCGGATAGTCGCTGCACACCACCGAGACGTAGAGCGCGGTGGAGAAGGCGGCGGGGTCGCTGCCCGGCGTGTTCCAGGACGCCGCCTCGGCCATCAGCCGGTGCAGCGGCGCCGGGTCCTTGGCATCCAGATAGGCGCGGGCCGCGGCGTCCAGGTCGCGGTAGAAGGTCGGGCTGCCGCCGCCGCTGTTCATGACCAGGAACAGGGTCGGGGCGTCGACCGCGATGCCGACCGTGTTGCCGTCGCCGTCCGGCGCCTCGGCCTTGCCGGGTTTGGCCCGCAGTGCCGCCGCCAGCCTCTCGATCCGGTCGAGCGAGCGGCCGCCCAGGGCGCGGCAGCTGGGGGAGCGCTGGCAGGCCAGCTCGAACCCGTCGCGGGCGGTGGCCCATTCGCTCTCGAACCAGGGCGACAGGCCGATCGTCGGATAGGCGCTGTCCAGCACCACGGTGCGCAGCCGGTCCGGGTGGCGCTGGGCGAAGACCTGGCCGAACCAGGTGCCGTAGCTGTCGCCGTAATAGTCGACCTTGCCGATCCCCAGCGCGTCCAGCACGGCGGCGACATCGTCGGCCGCCGGCGCGGTGCCGTACATCCAGGCGGCCGGGCCCAGCTGTTTGGCGCAGGCGGCGATGGCGGCGGGCACGAACTCCCCCGCCTGCTGCAGCGCCTGGCACTGCAGCGGGTCGGACAGGCCGGTGCCGCGCTTGTCGACCAGCAGCACGTCGCGCCGGTCGCGCAGCGGCTCGAACAGCCGCAGATAGCCCTCGCGCGTGCCGGTGGAGGAATAGCCAGGCCCGCCCTCCTGGGCCAGGATCACGCCCTCCGCC
>NZ_JBCNNF010000582.1:0-3303 GCF_039594555.1 Inquilinus sp. | reverse complement strand
ACGCGGTAATGCTGCGCGCGGCGCTGACCGCGCGGTCGGCCGCCGAGGTGCGGGTGATGAGCGCGGTGCCGATCCCGTCGATGGCCGAGCCCTATATCCGGCTGCGCGCCGACCGGCACCTGGCCAAGGGCGCCATCGTCGTGCTGGCGGGCGGCAATGGCCAGCCCTATGTCACCACCGACTATCCGGCGGTGCAGCGGGCGATCGAGCTGCGCTGCGACGCGGTGCTGGCGGCCAAGGACGGCGTCGACGGCGTGTTCACCGCCGATCCGCGCACCGACCCCGAGGCCCGGAAATATGCCAGCCTGGCCTTCGCCGACGCGATCCAGCAGGAGCTGAAGGTGATGGACCAGTCGGCGATCCTGCTGGCGCGCGACCACGGCCTGCCGCTGCACGTCTTCGCCTTCGACCGGCCGGGCGCGATGCTGCGGATCGTCCGCGGCGAGCCCGTGGGAACGCTGCTGGCCCCCGGCGCCGCCACGGTGCTGGCGGAGGACTGAGGGACAATCCGCCCCTCCCATTCGGGAGATGACAGCCTCCGGCACGCCCCCGATCCTGGCGGAAGATGATGCAGGAGGCTCCCATGACGACATCGGTCAAGGACTTGCTGGCCGACGCCAACGCCGCGGTGCCGCGCGTCACCCGAGAGGAGGCCGTCGCCCTGATGCGGGCCGGAGCCCTGGTGGTCGACGTCCGCGACGCGCCGGAGCTGAAATCCGGCAGGATCGCCGGCGCCGCCCATGTCTCGCGCGGCATGCTGGAGTTCCGGGCCGACCCGGACTCGCCCTACCACGACCCGGCCTTCCGCCGCGACCGCACGGTGATCCTGTACTGCGCCTCCGGCGGCCGCTCGGCCCTGGCCGGCAAGGCGCTGCTGGACCTCGGCTATGTCGATGTCCGCAACCTCGGCGCCTTCAAGGACTGGA
Organism: Inquilinus sp.; assembly: GCF_039594555.1. GTDB lineage: Bacteria > Pseudomonadota > Alphaproteobacteria > DSM-16000 > Inquilinaceae > Inquilinus. The sequence continues at coordinate 2,377 of NZ_JBCNNF010000582.1, read as the reverse complement.
CCGAGGCCGGCGGGGCGGTGGAGGCGGTTCCGGAGAAGGGCTGACGGCGCCCCCTGTCCCGGCCCGGCCCTGAGCCCGCAGCGTTACGACGAAATCCTCCACCGGATGGACTCGCGGCGTCGCGGGCAGCAACGCCTCGAGCGCATCGGCCGCGGCGAGGCAGTCGGCCGGCGACAGCGCCCGCAGAGTCGACGCGACCCGGTTGTGGTCCGCCGTGCCGCGGCTGGCGAGGGACCGGTTGATGACGAAGGTCTCGACCGTTCCGTCGATCCGCTCGGCGAAGAGCGCGAGCGACCCGCCATCCGCTGCGGCGGCGCTGTCGGAGATCGCTTTGAACATGGAGCCTCCGGGCGGTTGCGGCCGGCGCTGAGGCTACCCTCGTTCGCATTGCCCGGCCAATCCGCTTCTGCCCCTACCCTTCCGGCGCGTAGGCCTCGTCCAGGAAGTCGCCGATGGCGCGGAAGGCCTGCAGCCGGTTCTTCTCCATCAGCACCATGTGGGTGCCTTCGCCGATCTCGACCCAGCGGCGGTAGGGCGCGCCGGTGAAGCGGGTGAAGTGCTCCTGGGCCACGGCCAGCGGCACGTCCAGGTCCCATTCGGCATGGACCAGCAGCACCGGGACGGTGATGTCGCCGGGCTCGTAGAAGGGCCGATCGGCGGTCCAGTATTCCCGCGTGTCGAGGATCGGGCCGGTGCCGGCGCGCATGGTCGGCGGCGATTGCAGCCGGCCTTCGGGGTCGGTGGCCAAAGCCGCCTCGGCCCAGGTCTCGAACCAGCCTTCGGGAATCAGCCCGTCGCGCTTGCCCTCCGGCGCACCCTCCAGCCAGCGGGCCTTGGTCTGCAGCACCGGGATCCGGCGATAGGCGCCGAGCGTCCCGCCCGGGTCGATCCGCGCCTTGCCGGGGTTCAGCCATTGCGGCGCCACCAGCGCCAGCTTCGCCACCCTGGCATTATTGCGGCTGGTATAGGCCCCCGCGACCGAACCGCCCCAGGACATGGCGACGATGTTGGTCTGCTCCAGCCCGCGCCGCCGCAGCACGAAATCGACCGCAGTCGAGAAGTCGCGCACGCCGGTCTCGGTCCGGACCAGCGGCGGGTTCTCCTCCGGCGGCCGGTCCATCTCCGGCGGCCGGGTCGACCCGCCGGTGCCGCGGACGTCGACGGCATGGACGTCGTAGCCGCGGCCGGCCAGCCAGTCCATGAAGGAGAAGCCGCCGACCGGCACGTCGAACAGCGTGCCGGAGGAATAGGTGGCGCCGTGCATCAGCACGATGCTGCGCTCCGGCGAGAAGTCCCGCATCCCGGCCGGGCGCTTGTTGCGGATGTGCAGGTCGATGCCCGGCGTGTCGCTCGGGATCATCAGGTCCTCGACCGCGATCTCCGCGGCCGCCGTGTCGATGGTCATGGTTTCGGCTCCGGTCATGCGAAGGTCCATTCGAAGCAATCGCCATGCCGCGTGATGCGGCCGGCCGAGCTGTCCGGGAAATGGCCGGGCAGGACGAGGGCGCCGCTCTCCGCCGCCGTCTCCAGCAGCCAGCGGCGGGAGGCGCGCGCCGGCTCCGGGAACTCGCAGTAGCGGGAGTTCCAGCCCGGCTCGTAGACCTGCAGCGGGTGGTGCATCACGTCGCCGGCGAACAGCGCCTCCTCGCCGCGCGAGCGCAGGCGGATCACGGCGTGATCGATGCTGTGGCCCGGCGCCGGGTGGAAGGAGATGCCGTCCAGCACCTCGCCGCCATCGACCGACACCAGATCGGCCAGCCCGGCCTCGATCACCGGCCGGACGCTGTCCTGGTAGACGCCGTCCAGCGGCGGGTGGCGCGGCGCGCCCAGCGCCGGGTCGGGGCGGAACGGCGGCGCCGCCGGATCGGACAGGCTGTCGCCGTAGCGCTGCTCGATCGCCGAGAAATGGTGCCGGGCGTTGGCGAAGGTCGGCACCCAGCGGCCGTCGACCAGCCGGGTGTTCCAGCCGACATGGTCGGCATGGACATGGGTGATCAGCACGTGGTCGACCTGCTCCGGCCGCACCCTGGCGGCTTCCAGGCGTTGCAGATAGGGCACGTCGAGCCGGTGCATCACCGGCACGCCCGGCCGCTCCTTGCCGTTGCCGGTGGCGGTGTCGATCAGGATGGTGTGATGCGGCGTGCGCACCAGCCAGCTGTGGATGCTCAGGCCGATAGCCCCGGTCTCCGGGTCCTGCGCCCCGGCCGGCAGCCGGCCGCGATGCCGGTCGCCGGCCTCCGGGTCGGTTTCCGGGAACAGCTCGACCGGCGAGCGGTGGCTCAGCGGGATCTCGTCGATCCGGGTGATGACGGCGTCGCCGACACGAAAGCTGGGGCCGACGCGAAAGCTGGGGGAGCCCATGGGCCTTCTCCGCTGT
>NZ_JBCNNF010000581.1:0-3327 GCF_039594555.1 Inquilinus sp. | reverse complement strand
AATTCTCCCAGGTGTTGTGGTACGTACCAGGGCGTTTCCGAATGGCTAATTTCGCCCGATGTTACGTCCAGTTTGCCCGAAACGATGCGCAGCAGGGTTGATTTGCCGGCGCCGTTTAATCTTCAACGTCCGGCTGGCCGACACGCGCAACCATGAGGAGACGATCTACCGCTCGAAGGCGGTGGGCGAGCCGCCCTTCATGCTCGGCGTCTCGGTGCTGCACGCGATCTCGGACGCCGTCGCCAGCGTCGCCGACCATAAGGTCTGCCCCCGCCTCGACCCGCCGGCGACGCCGGAGAAGGTGCTGGAGGCGGTGGAGCGGGTCAGGGCGGCGGGGGGCGTGGGATGATGGCGCTTCTTCATCAGCCGCTGTCTCTTGAGTCCCCCCTCCCCTCGCGGGAGGGGGTAGGGGGAGGGGGTTTTCGACGTCAGAGCCGGCACAGACTGTCGCAAACCGGCACGGACGGTGCGTTCGGTGCCCTGCCCAACACGCGCGCGGACGCGCGCAGACCCCTCCCCCTACCCCCCTCCCGCAAGGGGAGGGGGGACTTAAAAAAGCTCACTTCACTGATGTGTGAATCCAATAGCCCTTTGCGGGAGGAGGGTAAGGGGTTCCCGACGCGAGGGCAGATCCCTCTAGACTTCACTCCCCCCAGCCAGCACCGCCCCGATCGTCTGCACCACACCCGCCAGCTCGTGCATGACCTGGTCGTTGGTGAAGCGCACGACCCGATAGCCCTGGTCCTCCAGCCAGCGGGTCCTGCGGGCATCGGCATCGAAGCTCAACTCGTGCGACGGCCCGTCGACCTCGATCACCAGCCGGGCCGAGAGGCAGACGAAATCGACGACGTAGGGACCGAGGCGGTACTGGCGCCGGAAACGGAGCCCACCGACACGCTTGTCCCGCAGCTGGTACCACAGCAGCAGCTCGGCTTCCGTCTGGTTTTCCCGCAGGAACTGGACGCGTTCGTCGGTCATCGGCGCGTTGCCTCGGAAACCCCCTCCCCCTACCCCCCTCCCGCGAGGGGAGGGGGGACTCAAATTTGCAATGATTTCCTAGGGAAAGGCCACAGCCCAGGGAGGCTCGCATGACCCCCCTCGCCCCCACCCTCCGCCTGTGGCTCGGCGATGGCGAGCCGGCGGTGCTGGTGACGTTGACCGAAGCCCGCGGCTCGACCCCGCGCGAGGCCGGGGTGCACATGCTGGTCACCGCCGGCGCCGCCCGCGGCACCATCGGCGGCGGGCGGATGGAATGGGACGCGATCGCCGCCGCCCGGACCCTGATCACGACCAAGGAGCGGTCGCAGCGGGTCGAGATCCCGCTCGGCCCCGCCATCGGCCAGTGCTGCGGCGGCTATGTCGTGATCGACCTGGAGCTGGCCGACGGCGCCACCCTGGCCCGGATCGAAGCCGAGGAGGCCGAAGAGGCGGCAACGCGCCCGAGCGTCCTGGTGTTCGGCGCCGGCCATGTCGGCAAGGCCCTGGCCCGCGCCTTGGCGCCGCTGCCGGTGAAGATCCAGTGGGTCGACGGCCGCGCCGACGAGTTCCCGGCCGAAATCCCGGAGGGCATCACCCGGCGGCTGACGCCGACCCCGACCGACGTCGTCGCCGAGGCCCCGCCCGGCGCCGCCTACCTGGTCATGACCCACAGCCACGCCATGGATTTCGAAGTCACCGAGGCGGCGCTGCGGCGGGGCGACGCCGCCTATGTCGGGCTGATCGGATCGGCCACCAAGCGCGAGCGCTTCGAGCGCTGGTTCCGGGCCCGGGGCAACGACCCGCGGCGCACCGGAGAGCTGACCTGCCCGATCGGAGCGGGTCTCGGGCGGGACAAGCGCCCGCCTGTCATCGCCGCCATGGTCGCGGCGGAATTGCTCATCGCCTTCGCCAAGGCTAAGGACGTGTCCGCCACCGCCGACAAACCGGCGGCGGAGGCGGGCCCAGAACAGGAGGCTGCATGGACCGCAACCCGGGGGCCGGCCCCGCGCGCATCGAACTGCGCGGCATCACCAAGAGGTTCGCGAGCCTCGTCGCGAACGACGGCGTAAGCTTTTCCGTCCAGCCCGGCGAGATCCACGCACTGCTGGGCGAGAACGGCGCCGGCAAGTCGACGCTGGTGAAATCGATCTACGGCCTGCTGCAGCCCGATGCCGGCGAGATCCTGTGGAACGGGCAGCCGGCCCGCCCCGCCAGCCCGCATGAGGCCCGCCGCCTCGGCATCGGCATGGTGTTCCAGCATTTCTCGCTGTTCGAGGCGCTGACCGTGGCCGAGAACATCGCGCTGGGCCTGGAAAGCCCGCCCGACCGGCGCGTGCTGGCCAGGCGCATCCGCGAGGTGTCCGAGGCCTATGGCCTGCCGCTGGACCCGCACCGCGAGATCCACACTTTGTCGGTCGGCGAGCGCCAGCGGGTGGAGATCGTGCGCTGCCTGCTGCAGGACCCGAAGCTGCTGATCATGGACGAGCCGACCTCGGTCCTGACGCCGCAGGAGGTCGAGCGGCTGTTCGAGACGCTGCGCCGCCTGGCGTCGGAAGGCTGCTCCATCCTGTACATCAGCCACAAGCTGCACGAGATCAAGGCGCTGTGCAGCCGGGCGACGATCATGCGCGGCGGCAAGGTGGTGGGGTCCTGCGACCCGGCGGCCGAGACCGCGCGCAGCATGGCGCAGATGATGATCGGGGCGGAGTTGCGCACCCTTGCCCGCCGCGGCGCCCGCAGCGCATCCGACCCCAAGCTGGTGGTCGAGGCCCTGAGCCTGCCCGCCGACGGCCCCTTCGGCACGGCGCTGAAGGAGATCGGCTTCACCGTCGGCGCCGGCGAGATCCTGGGGATCGCCGGCATCGCCGGCAACGGCCAGAACGAGCTGCTGCAGGCGCTGTCCGGCGAGCGGCGGGTGCGGCCCGCCGGGGCGATCCGCATCGGCGGCAAGCCGGTCGGGGCGATGAGCGCGGAGCAGCGCCGCCTGCTGGGCCTGTGCAGCGTGCCGGAGGAGCGCAACGGCCACGCCGCGGTGCCGGAGATGAGCCTGGCCGCCAACACCCTGCTGAGCGCCCGCAACCGCATGAAGCTGGCGCCCGGCGGGCTGATCCGCGCCGGCCTGGCCCGCCGCTATGCCGAGCGGGTGATCCATGAGTTCGGCGTCAAGGCCCGCGGGGCCGAGGCGGCGGCCGGCAGCCTGTCCGGCGGCAATCTGCAGAAATACGTGGTCGGGCGCGAGGTGCTGCAGACGCCCGAGATCTTCATCGTGTCGCAGCCGACCTGGGGCGTCGATGCCGGCGCCGCCACCGCGATCCACCAGGCGCTGATGACCCTGGCCCAGAACGGCGC
>NZ_JBCNNF010000580.1:0-3355 GCF_039594555.1 Inquilinus sp. | reverse complement strand
GAACGAGGCCGTCTACCTGCCCATCGGCACCGACCACAAGCTCGAGAACCCCGGCAAGATCGACCTCGAGCTGATCGAGGTCCGCACCGGACCCTATCTCGGCGAGGACGATGTCGTCCGGCTGGAGAAGGCCGACGCGCTGCTGTTCGGATGAATCCCCACCAGCAGGGGCTACTCCGGACCGGATATAGATTTAAAATCTATGATCTCATGGAGGCTGCCATCGATTGCTGGTTCCGGACGCCGTTTCCTACGGTACAGTAGGTTGCCGCTGCGGTCCGCGGCCCGCCCGCCCATGCCGAATCGTTGAAAGAAGACCGACATGCCAGCAGGCTCTTCGAGACTTCAGGACCAGCCCGTCGCGGTGATCGGCATGTCCTGCCGGCTGCCCGGCGCCGCCGGCCTCGACGATTTCTGGTCGCTGCTGCTGCAGGAGCGCTGCACCGTCTCCACCATCGGCAGCGACCGTTGGGCGATCGAGCGGTTCTACCATCCCCGGAAGGGCGAGCCGGGCCGCAGCTACACCCTGTCCGCCGGGCTGATCGCGGATCCCTACGGCTTCGACGCCGGCGCCTTCCGCATCGCGCCGCGCGAGGCCGAGCAGATGGACCCGCAGCAGCGGCTGCTGCTGGAGCTGGTGTGGGAGGCGCTGGAGGATGCGGGCCTGCCGCCCGCCACCCTGGCCGGCGAGCCGGTCGGCGTGTTCGTCGGCGCCTCCTCGGTCGACGCCTATACCCGGATCGTGGGCGATGCCAGCGGCATCGACACCCATTTCATGACCGGCAACACCGCGTCGATCATCGCCAACCGCATCTCCTACATATACGATCTGCGCGGGCCGAGCCTGACCATCGACACCGCCTGCTCCTCCTCCCTCGTCGCGCTCGACGCGGCGGTGCGGGCGCTGGCGCGGGGCGAGATCGACACGGCGGTGGTGGCCGGGGTCAACATCCTGGGCGCGCCGCAGGCCTTCTACGGCTTCTCCCGCGCCGGCATGCTGTCGCCGACCGGGCTGTGCCGGCCCTTCGCCGCCGCGGCCGACGGCTATGTCCGGGCGGAAGGCGGCGCCGTGCTGGTGCTGAGCCGCCTTGACGCCGCCAAGGCGGCCGGCCGGGTGCCGCGGGTGATGGTCGGCCCGACCGGGGTGAATTCCGACGGCCGCACCGTCGGCCTGTCGCTGCCCTCGGCCGAGGCCCAGCTCCGCCTGCTGGAGCGGGTCTATGGCGAGGCCGGGATCGACCCGAACGACCTGGCCTTCGTCGAGGCGCACGGCACCGGCACCCGGGTCGGCGACCCGGCCGAGGCCGAGGCGATCGGCCGGGCCCTGGGCCAGAAGCGCGACGCGCCGCTGCCGGTCGGCTCGGTCAAGTCGAACATCGGCCATCTCGAACCGGCCTCGGGCGTGGCCGGGCTGGTCAAGGCGATCCTGGCGATCGAGCACCGGCTGCTGCCGGCAACGCTGCATCTCGATACCGTCAATCCGGACATCCCGTTCGACGCGCTGAACCTGGTGCCGGCGCGCGGGCCGGTGGCGCTGCCGCCGGGGCCGCTGACTGCCGGCGTCTCCTCCTTCGGCTTCGGCGGCACCAATGCCCACACCGTGCTGCGGACGCCGCGGCCGGACGAGCTGCCGGAGCCGGCGGCCGAGGCGCCGGCCCGGGCGCTGCTGCTGTCGGCCCATGGCGAGGAGGCGCTGCGCAGCCTGGCCGGGCGCTATGCCGAGGCGCTGGAACAGCCCGAGGCAGCACCGGCCCGGATCGCGCGCCACGCCGCGCATGACCGCGAGCTGCTGGCGCACCGCCTGGCCCTGCCGCTGGACGCCGACGCGGCGGACCGGCTGCGCCGCTTCGCGGCCGGCGACCGCACCGCGCCGGTGCTGTCGGCCCGCGGCGAGGCGGAGGCCGGGGCGGTGTGCTTCGCCTTCTCCGGCAACGGCTCGCAATTCGCCGGCATGGGCCTACACGCCTACCGCGCCAGCCAGTCGTTCCGGGAGGCCTTCGACGAGGTCGATGCCCGCTACGCCGCCCTGGCCGGCTGGTCGCTGGCCGAGGCGCTGCAGGACCCGGCGCTGGAGCAGCGCCTGCCCGCCACCTCGACCGCGCAGCCGCTGCTGTTCGCGGTGCAGGTGGCGCTGACCCGGGCGCTGGCGGCCGAGGGGCTGGAGCCCGCCATGGTGATCGGCCACAGCGTCGGCGAGGTGGCGGCGGCGCTGGCCGCCGGCGCGGTGTCGCCGGACCAGGCGGTCCGGATCATCCATTGGCGCAGCCGCTGCCAGGAGCAGCTGCGCGGCCTGGGCACCATGGCGGTGCTGATGCTGGGCCGGGACGAGGCCGAGCGGCTGCTGATCGAGGTCGGCCTCGTCGGCGTCGTGGTCGCGGCGGTCAACAGCCCGGCTTGCGTCACCGTCTCCGGCCCCGGCGAGCAGATCGAGGCGCTGCTGAAGCTGGCCAAGCAGCGGCGCGTGGCGGCGCAGCGCGTCGGCGTCGACTATCCGTTCCATTCGCCGCTGACCGCCCCCATCGAGGCGCCGCTCAGGGCGGCGCTGGCCGATACCGTCGCGGCCGAGGAGCGGATCCCCTTCATCTCCGCCGTCACCGGCGCGGTGCTGCCGGGCGCGGACCTGGATGCCGGCTACTGGTGGCGCAACATCCGCCAGCCGGTGGATTTCGCCGCGGCGGCGCGGACGGCGCTGGAGCTGGGCGCCGGCATCTTCGTCGAGATCGGGCCGCGGCCGGTGCTGACCGGCCATCTGCGCGACATCGCCAAGGCGGCGGAGCGCGAGGCAGCGATCCTGCCGACCCTGGACAACAAGACCGCCGAGGATGGCGGCGACCCGGTCGAGCGCACGGTGCTGCAGGTGCTGCTGCGCGGCGGCGCGGCCGACCGCCGGCCGCTGTTCGGCGACCGGCCCGCCGGCCGGCGCCTGGCCCTGCCGCACTATCCCTGGCAGCGCCGCGACCTGCGCCAGGCGCCGACGCCGGAGCGAATCGACCTGTCGCTGGCCAAGCCGGCGCATCCGCTGCTGGGCGCCCGGCTGGGCGAAGGCACGCCGGAATGGCACGGCCTGCTGGACCCGGAGCTGCTGCCCTACCTGGCCGACCACAAGGTGGCGGGCGAGGTGGTGGTGCCCGGCGCCGCGCTGCTGGAGATGGCGGCCGCCGCCGGCCGGCAGTGGTTCGGCGCCGAGGCGGTCGAGATCGAGGATTTCGACATCCTGCAGGCCCTGGTGATCGCCGAGGCGACGACGCGCGAGACCTGGCTGCGGCTGGCGCCGGCCACCGGCACGCTGGAGATCCTGAGCCGCCAGCGCATGGCCGGGGAGGAGTGGACGCTGCACGCCCGCGGCCGCGTCGGC
>NZ_JBCNNF010000058.1:0-22638 GCF_039594555.1 Inquilinus sp. | reverse complement strand
CGACGCCGACGGCGACGGCGTCGCCGAGACCCGCGAGGTGTTCCTCAGCGGGCTGAACCAGCCTTTCGGCATGGCACTGCTCGGCGACACGCTCTATGTCGGCAACACCGACGGCGTGGTGGCCTTCCCCTACGCGCCCGGCGACACCCGCATCGACGCGGCGGGGCGAAAGCTGGCGGAGTTCAAGCCCGGCGGACACTGGACGCGCAGCCTGCTGGCGAGCCCCGACGGGCGGAAGCTGTATGTCGGGGTCGGCTCGCTCAGCAACATCGCGGAGCACGGCATGGCGGCGGAGGAAGGCCGCGCCGCCATCCACGAGCTGGATCTCGAGACCGGCCGGGTCCGCATCTTCGCCGGGGGCCTGCGCAACCCCGTCGGCATGGCGTGGGAGCCGACGACGGGGTCGCTGTGGACCGTGGTGAACGAGCGCGACGGGCTGGGCGACGAGACACCGCCCGACTATCTGACATCGGTGCGCGACGGCGGCTTCTACGGCTGGCCCTATTGCTACTGGAACCGGATCGTCGACGACCGGGTGCCACAGGACCCGGCGCTGGTCGCCTCGGCCATCACCCCGGATTTCGCCCTCGGCGGGCACACCGCATCGCTGGGGCTGTGCTGGGTTCCGGCCGGCACCCTGCCCGGCTTCCCGGACGGCATGGCGATCGGCCAGCACGGGTCCTGGAACCGCAGCAAGCTGAGCGGCTACAAGCTCGTCTTCGTGCCGTTCGAGAACGGCCGTCCCGCCGGGCCGGTGCGCGACATCCTGACCGGCTTCCTGTCGCCCGATGAGCGCGTCTCCTATGGCCGGCCAGTGGGGGTGACGATCGGCCCGGACGGCAAGTCGCTGTTGATGGCGGACGATGTCGGCGACGTGATCTGGCGGGTCACGGGGGCCTCGTGACCGCCGCGCCCGGCTTCCTCGGCTTTCCCGACCGCCTCCCGGGCGGCCGCAGCCCTCGGATCGTGCTGTTCGGGGCCGGGCATGGCACCACCTATCCTGGCGCGGACAGCAGCGGCCATGCCCTCGCGCCCGACGTCATCCGCGCCGCCAGCCAGGAGGACGCGGATCTCGTCGGGCATTGGGATTTCGATCTCGGTGGCCCGCTGTTCGACGGCGGGCCGGCCTGCTGCATCGATATCGGCAACATCCCGACGGCGATGCGCGACAATGACGGGAACCGGGCCCGGATCGAGGCGCGGACGCGCCAGGTGCTGGCGTTGGGTGCCGTGCCGATGCTGCTCGGCGGCGACGATTCCCTCGTCATCCCCTTCCTGGCCGGCTTCGCCGGCCACGGGCCGGTCTGGATCTTGCAGATCGATGCCCATATCGACTGGCGCGACGAACGGCATGGCGAGCGCCGCGGCTATTCCAGCCCGATGCGCCGCGCCAGCGAGATGGCGCATGTCGCCGGAATGGTGCAGGTCGGCCTGCGCTCGGTCGGCAGCGCGCGGGCGGAGGAGATCGAGGCGGCCAGGCGCTACGGCAGCCGCTTCGTGACCGCCCGCGAGGTCCACGCGCAGGGCGTCGAGGCGGCGCTGCGGCACATCCCGGAGGGCGCGAGGGTCGTCGTCACCCTGGATTGCGACGGCCTCGACCCCGGCATCATGCCGGGCGTGGCGGCGCGGACGCCGGGCGGCCTCAGCTTCACCCAGGCGATCGACCTGATCGCGGGCCTCGGCCGTCGGGCGCGGATCGCCGGCTTCGACCTGGTCGAGCTCTATCCCCCCGCGGATGCCGGCGGCCTGTCGGCCCTCACCGCCGCGCGCCTTCTCGTCAACGCGATCGGCGCCGTCGTCCGGCAGGGCTGAACCCGTTCGCGCCGCGCGGGCGAGGCGCTCCTGGTGGAGGGCGATCTCAACGGCGACAAGACGGCGGATTTCGCGATCCGGGTCGAAGGCATCGCTGCGCGCGACCGACGTCTACCTCTGAGCACGGAGGGGCGGAGGGCTTGGCAGGTCCCCGCCCCAGCCGCCCTGGGCCATATTGTAGAAATCCTCGCCGTAGCGGATGCCGCCGGTGGCGTCGGGATAGGCCATGTAATAGGTCATCCGCACCGGGATGCGGCCCGGCACCCGGGCGAAATGCGTCGTGCCGGTAGCGATCCCGGCCTCGACCCCGGCGATGTCGGTGCCCAGCACCCAGGCGGCCAGGCCGAGATAGTTCTCGACCCGGATGCAGCCGTTGGACACCGCCCGGTTGTCGGTGGCGAACAGCTTCCGGTTGTTGGTGTCGTGCAGGTAGATCGCCTGGTCGTTGTCGAGCTCGAACTTCAGCAGGCCCAGCGCGTTGTCGTCGCCCGGCGGCTGCCAGAACTTCCAGCCCATGGTGCCGACCATGTCCGGCTGAACCTGCGCCGGGTCGAAGGTCTGGCCCTCCGGCGTCTTCACCACCACGCCGTGCTTGCGCATCTCGGTATACTGGCCGGCGGCCATGAAGGCCTTGTACTTCTTGGTCAGGCCGGGCGGCACCGTCCAGTCCGGGTTGTACTTCACCGCGATCATGTTGGACTGGATCATCGGCGTCTGGGTCAGCGGCGACCCGACCACGGCGCGGGTGCGCAGCACCTCGACCCCGTTCTCAAACGCGATGATCTCGGCGGTCGGCACGTTGACCGTGATCGACTTGCCGCGCGCGGGCGGCGCCTGGTAGCGGGCCAGGGTCTGGCGCAGCGCCTCGGCCCGGTCGGCCGGGGTGAAGTTCAGCGCCCGGAAGGTGCGGCGGCCGACGACGCCGTCGTCGCGCAGCCCCCAGCTCAGCTGCAGCGCCTTGACCCGCTGGGCCAGCGCCTCGTCATAGACCAGGGTAGCCGGCGCCACCGGGCCGATCAGCTCCGGCTCGGTCACCGTCACCGCCGCCGTCGGGGTCGCCTCGGCCGGCATCGTCCCAGGCTGGACCACGGCCGGGATGACCATGGCAGGCGCGGCGACGATCGGGGCCTCCGCCTCGGGGGCCGTCACGCCCATGGCGTCCAGCCGCTCGCGCAGCAACGGCACGCGCGGATCCACCGCGGCGGGCTTGAGGGCGGAGCTGAACGGGATGGCCGACGGCGCCGCGGCCAGTTCGGCCTCCGCCTTTTCCAGCGCCTGGCGCAGCAGCATATGCGCCTTGTCCTCCGGCGGCACCGGGGTCGGCTTGGTCGCGGCCGTGGCGACGTGCGGCGCCAGCGCCAGCGCCAGAACCAAGGCCCACCGAATCATCATCTGCCCCTTCCTCGCCCGCCGGACTTCCGGGCCGGGCCCCACACACGCGTCCCGGCCGCAATCGACCGTCCCGCCGCGTCGCGGTCAAGCCTTTCGACACGGGCGGGAGCGGATATGATCGTCGCAGCGGTCCGTCCGGCAAACCGCAATCGCTGCACGCCACCGTTGCGCCGGATGCCCCGTTCGGGGGAGATGTTGCAGAAGGGCGAAGGCGGAGCGCGGCTGATGCCGGGAATGGACCAGGCGGAGAGGAAGCGGGACCAGGCGGCACGGGCGGCCTGGCTGTCCTATGTCGCGGGCCTGACCCAGGACGAGATCGCCCGGCGCCTCAACGTCTCGCGCATGGCGGCGCAGCGCCTGCTGGCCTTCGCCGCGCAGGAGGGCATGGTCAAGGTGCGCATCGACCACCCGATCGCCGCCTGCATGGAGCTGGGCGAGCGCATCGCTCGCCGCCATGGCTTGCGCTTCTGCGAGGTGGTGCCCGCCGACCCGGTGGCCCCCGCCCGCCCGAACCTGCCGGCCCTGGCGATCGCCGGGGCCACCTGGATCGAGCGGCTGGTCGACACCGACAAGCCGCTGGTGATCGGCGTCGGCAACGGCCGCAGCGTGCGCGCGGCGGTGGAGGAGATGGCGTCGTCGCCCCGGCCGCAGCACCAGGTGGTGTCGGTCACCGGCAACATCGCCCGCGATTCCTCCTACAACCCGTTCGACGTGGTGATGCGGCTGGGCGACCGGCTGGGGGCACAGCGCTTCCTGATGCCGGCGCCGCTGATCGCCGAGAGCGCCGAGGATCGCCGGGTGCTGGAGGAGCAGAAGCCGTTCCGCGAGATCATGGCACTGGCGGCGCGGGCCGACGCTATCCTGATCGGCATCGGCCAGCTCGACGACAGCGCGCCGGTGCTGCAGGACAAGGTGATCAGCCGGGCCGAATACGAGACGCTGCGCCAAGCCGGCGCCATCGGCGAGGTGCTGGGCAATTTCCTGGACGCCAAGGGCCAGGTCCTGCCCTCGCCGCTGCGCGACCGGGTGATCGGCCTGCCGCTCGATGCCGTGGCCCGGCGTCCGGCCGTCGCCATCGCCGGCGGCGCGGTCAAGGTGCCGGCGATCCACGCGGTGCTGACCCGCGGCCTGCTGCAGGGGCTGATCACCGACGAGACCGCGGCCTCGGCTCTGGTGTCGCTGGGCTGAGCCCCTGCCCGAGAGCGCTGAGACCGTCGTCCCAAATTCGCCGTAATACCCCAGCCCAATCCCCTTCGATTCGATGTGGGGGAGATTGCAGTCATGAGCAGACCCGTGAGCGCGACGCTGGTGCTGACGGCCAGCGGCCTGGCCCTGCTGGCGTCCGGCGCGGCCCAGGCGGCGGCGACGCCGCAGGAAACCTTCGTCAAGGCCGGCTTCACCCTGTGCGACGCCCGGCTGATGCAGAAATCCCAGGGCGACGGCAGCGTCGAGCAGACGATCGCGAGCGCGGCGCTGCAGCTGGGCAAGGGGGAGGTGGACTACGTCCGCAAATCGATCGCCCGCGGCCGCCGGCTGAACAACGGCGATCTGAGCCTGTGCCCGGCCGAGGAGTTCTATGGCGCCGAGGACATCGCCCTGTTCGCCAAGTACTGGGACATCCCCACCTCGGAAGCGAAGCGGAAGATGTCGGAGAACCTGATCGACGGCTATGCCGACAGCATCCGCGACGCCATCGCCACGGCCAGCGACAAGCCGGCCGCGCCGGGCCCGAACGAGAATGCCTATGCCGAGGCCGGCTACACCATGTGCGATGCCCGGCTGATGCAGCAGGCCTTCGGCGACCGCTTCATCAAGGAGCGGATCAGCACTGCCGGCGAGAAGCTGCGGCGCGGCGACGGCGACATCGTCGCGGGCTGGGTTAAACAGGCGCGCGAGGAGAATGCGGGCAACCCGACCCTGTGCCCGGCGGAGGAGTCGTTCAGCGAGGACGAGATCGCGCGCTATGCCAGGGCCGAGAAGCTGACCGACGCGGCGGCGCGAGAGACCATCGCCCAGGCACTGGTCGACGGCAAGGCCGCCGCCGTGCGTGCCGCCATCGCCCGGGCGGGCTGAGGCGCCGCTTGCCGCGCTGGACCATCGGCGTCGAGATCGAACTGCTGGCGCCGCCCGGCGGCTCGCGCCGCGACCTGGGGGAGCGGGTCGCCGCCCGGCGCGGCGGGCGGGCGCGGCGGATCTTCCATCCGCAGGCCGAGCCCAGCCTAGTGCCCGGCGTGCCGGTGTTCGAGACCCTGACCCTCGGCTTCGCCGTGGCCGACGCGGCCGGGGCGCCGGTGGCGCGCTTCGTCGACGACCTGACGCTGCGCAACGACCTGGCCGCCCAGGCGGCGCCGAAGCCCGGCTGGTACCGCATCGCCGCCGATGATGCGCGCTTCGCCCGGCTGCTGGCCCGCCACTGCGATCCCGAAGCGCCGCTGGGGACGGTGCTGGATGCCGCGCTGCCGGTGTTCGGCGGCGCCGTCGAGCTGAAGGAGGGCGGCATCCACCGCCTGTCCGACGCCGAGGGCGCGACCATCGCCCTCGCCGCCCCGCTGCCCGGCGAGCGCGAGCGGCCCTGCGAGATCATCACCCCGCCGATCGCGGCGGATCACGAAAGGGTGGTGGAGGCGCTGCTGGCCCCGGCCCGCGACCTCGGCTTCGGCCTGCCGGACGAAGGCGCGGTGCATCTGCATTTCGACGGCAGGCCGCTGCAGGACGCCGCGGCGCTGCAGGCCCTGCTGCGGATCCTGGCCGAGCACGGGCCAGAGCTGCGGCGCGTCTGCCGGACCAACCCGCGCTGCCGGCGCCTCGGCCCCCATTCCCGCGAGCTGCTGGAGGCGGCCTTCGCCGACGGCTTCGCCGCCCTGCCCTGGCCCGAGGCGGCGGCGCGGCTGATCGAGGCCGGGGCGACGAAGTACTGCGACTTCAACATCCTGAACCTGCTGACCGGCCGGCCGGAGAAGACCACCTTCGAGGTGCGCATCCTGCCGCCGACGCTGGACGCCGGCGAAATCGTCGCCCATGCCGAGCTGTTCGAAGGCCTGATCCGCCGCGCCACCGCCTGACCGTCAGCGGAACCGCTGCGGCGGGGCCTGGACGACCGGGGCGGCCGCGTCAAGGATGGCGCGACGGTCGCCGGTCAGCGGCGGGTAGATGCGCTGGCGGTTGATGATCTGCTTGGTCTGCTTCGCCGCCGGCCCCTGCGTCACCACCTGCCGGTCCCAGCCCTCGGTATAGACGGCACCCCAGGAACCGAGGTCGAGGATGGTGGTGTACCAGTCGATCCGCAGCGGCAGCATCGGCCGGCCCAACAGGTCGGCCGCCGTATTGTGGCCGCCGAAGCGGCCCATCGGCCGGCTGTGCTGGCAGGACATCACCGAGGCGTGGCCGTCGTCGACCATCGCCCGCGCCGAATCGCCGACGGCGAATTCCGCCTCGAGGCCGACGATCTTCATCGTCGGATCGACCGGCAGCCGGCCCAGCCGGTCGCGCTCCACCGGGAACTCGGCCGTCAGCGGGCTGGCCCGCATGCCGGCACACCAGATCACGGTCGCGGCCGGAATGGCCTCGCCGGTCGACAGCGCCGCGCCGCCGGCATCCACCGCCGCGACCGACACGCTCATCCGGGTCTCGACCCCGAGCGCGGCCAGGGCCGCCTCGATCACCGGCCGGGCGCTCCCGCCCATGTCGGAGCCGACCTGCGGCGCATGGTCGGCCAGGATCACCCGGCCCGCCGGCCCGATCCGGCCCACCATCTCGGTCGCGGCCTCGATCCCGGTCAGGCCGGCGCCGACGACGAGCACGGTGTCGCGACCCGGCGACGCCGGCCGCCCGCCCAGCCCAGCCAGATGGTCGGCGAGACGGCGGGCGCCGGCGAAGGTGTCGATGTCGAAGCCATGCTCGGCCAGCCCGGGGATCGCCGGCCGGGCGAGGCCGCTGCCGAGCGCGAAGACGAGGCGATCATAGGGCAGCGTCGTCCCCTGCCCCGCTGTGGCGCATTGCACTCGGCGCTGCGCGACATCGATGCCCGTCACCTCGCCTTCGACCAGGCGGACGCCGATCGGGTCCAGCACCGCGGCCAGGGGCACGCGGACCGCGTCGAGATCCGCCTCGTAGTTGCGGACGCGGATGCAATGCCAGGCGTCGCGGTTGACCAGCGTCACCTCGACCCGGTCGAGACCGACGCCGAAGGTGTCGAGCGCCCGCGCCGCGCCGGCCGCGGCCCACAGCCCGGCGAACCCCGCGCCCAGGATCAGGATCCGCTGCATCCCGCCCTCCCCCATCGGCCGATCCCGGACGCTAGGGCCGGCGGGGATCCGGGGCAATGCCGTCCTTCGGCTGAACGGCGCCGGGGCTCAATCCCAGCTCAGCGCGCCCCCGTTCTGGTACTCGATCACCCGGGTCTCGAAGAAGTTCTTCTCCTTCTTCAGATCCATCGCCTCGGACATCCAGGGGAACGGGTTCTCGGCCTCGGCAAAGACCGGGGCCAGGCCCAGCTGGGCGCAGCGGCGGTTGGCGATGACATGCATGTACTGCTCGCACAGCGCCGCGTTCAGGCCGAGGAAGCCGCGGGGCATGGTGTCCCGGCCATACGCCGCCTCCAGCTCCGCCGCCTCGGCCAGCATCCGCCGCAGTTCCTCCTGGAATGCGGGCGTCCAGAGATGCGGGTTCTCGATCTTGATCTGGTTGATGACGTCGATGCCGAAGTTCAGGTGAATCGACTCATCGCGCAGGATGTACTGGTACTGCTCGGCGATGCCGACCATCTTGTTGCGCCGGCCCAGCGACAGGATCTGGGCGAAGCCGGTGTAGAACCACATCCCCTCGAACACGACGTAGAAGGCGACGAGGTCGCGCAGGAACGCCTGGTCCGCCGTGGACGTGCCGGTCTGGAAGGACGGGTCGGACAGGTTCTGGGTGTAGCGGATCGCCCAGGCCGCCTTGTCGGTGATCGACGGCACCTCGCGATACATGTTGAACAGCTCGCCCTCATCCAGGCCCAGGCTGTCGACGACGTACTGGAAGGTGTGGGTGTGCACCGCCTCCTCGAAGGCCTGGCGCAGCAGGTACTGGCGGCATTCCGGGTTGGTCAGGTGGCGGTAGATCGCCAGCACGATGTTGTTGGCGACCAGCGATTCGGAGGCGGCGAAGAAGCCGAGATTGCGCTTCACCGCCCGGCGTTCATCCTCGGTCAGCCCGTCGCGCGACTTCCACAGCGCGATGTCGGCCTGCATTGAGACCTCGGTCGGCATCCAGTGGTTGTTGCAGCCGGCCAGGTACTTCTCCCACGCCCAGCGGTACTTCATCGGCAGCAGCTGGTTGACGTCGGCACGGCAGTTGATCATCGCCTTGTCGTCGATGCTGACCCGGCCGCCGGACCGGTCGATGGCGCCCAGGCCGGTGGCGTCGCCCGCGAGGCCGCCGGCGGGCGCGTCCACCCGCGGCGTCCGGACCGGCGCGGCGGCAGGGGTGTCGGACCAGTCGAGCATGGTCATGGGCGTGGTCTTTCTCGGCTCACCGCGATGGAGGGAAGGCGAGGAACGCGGACCGTGCGCGGAAGGCGGCATGGCGGCGAATCTCGGCCGGGTACGGGGTCGGAGACCATACAAGATATGGGGCACCGGCAGCAAGACGTTGCGCTATGTTGTGGCCAGAGGCTCGCCGACACCGACCGACTGTGGCCTAACCGATCCGCGCCGAATGCCTGCCCGCTTGCCTGCGAACTCTTTCGCCGCCTCGCCTGGCTTGGCCGGAACCTGCCGGCGCCGAACCTGCATCGGTGGGTTGCAAGAGAAAAGTAGGTCATATCGGCCGGGCCGCAGCTTCATCGGACGACGCGGTCGTCGCATTCAGCGATTTTGAGGATAATTTCAGATAATCTCCTGCACAGATTGCCGGTCGCTCCGGCAATATCTGCCCTCCCCTGGCGGGGACGCCTGCGCGCGCCCCAACGAAACCTGCCGAAACAACCAGGAGTGAGAGCTTTTTTGATTGCGGCGGCCGCTACATTGCCGAAGGATGACGGCCAGAGGTACGCAGAACAGTCGAGTTTTTGAATCGCACGCTGCCTCCGGTTCCGGGGGCAGAAAAGCCAGGATGTGCGCCGTGACGATCGGCGCCCGTCAAGTAATGGCCGCGCGGTCGGACCGGTGAGGCAGCATGTTTCCCCGGCCCAATGTCTCGGCGGATAGCGGACCGCAACAGGGGGACATCGACAACCATGATCATCCTTTCCCCGTCGGGATCTCCGCGGCGCCCTATACTGGTGCCTAAGTCTCTCCCGACTGGCGATGTGTCATCCCCGCCGCGACCAAGGCCGCGCCGGGGCCGATGTCCATAGGTGAAATGCCGGATGCGATGCGGATGCGCTGAGCGCAAGCGGCGGACGAAATCCGCCGCCGGCAACCGACGAAACCCGACCCACGCACGCTGAGATCACGATCGGAGCTGCCACTGCATCCGCGGCGGGGATTCGACCCGTTGCCGGAGGCGTGCAGCCCGTCGGGCTCCAGCCAGGACCAACATTGATAGGGGGAACAGATGTGCATCCTGTGCCAGATGGGCTACCAGCAGGTGCATTCGACTCCGGTCGGAGGAGCGGATGCGGCAGCCGGGACCTTCACGATCAGCCCGGAGGACCTGCAGAACTGGCAGAACATCGATCAGACTCCGGACAATCCGTATAACAAGGACACCAACTACGAGACCTTCCTCGACTATCTGGGAGCCCTGCAGCGCCCGCTGACGCCCGAGATGGCCCACGACCCGATCGTGGTGAACCTGTTCGGGCTGAACGCGCATCCCGACTACAAGGAAGCGGCCATCGGCGCGCTGCAGATGTGGTCGGCGGTGACGCCGCTGCAGTTCACCATCGTCGACGACCGGGCCTACAACGCCAGCACCGACTACCTCCGCGTCGTCAGCCCGGAGGTCGGGCAGCGGGACGATGGCAGCGCCTATTCCTCGGGCCGCTATGTCAGTGTCGGGCAGCGCTTCCACGACACCGAGCCGGACAAGACCGAGGTCGGCGGCTATATCTTCAACACCTTCATCCATGAATTCGGCCATGAATGGGGCCTGAACCACCCGGGCTTCTACAATTACGGCGGTCCGGGCGGCCCGCAGATTACCTATTACAACGATGCCAAATGGGTCTACGACAACCAGCAATATTCGGTGATGTCGTATTTCGACAATATCGACATCGGCGGCACCACGGCATGGACCAACACTACCCCCGGCATCGCCGATATCGAGGCGGTGATCCGGCACTATTTCTCCATCGTGACCAACGGCGTCCGCACCTATGAGGACATCCAGCTCAACACCGGCGACGACGTCTACGGCTTCGGCAGCACCCGGCTCGGCTACACGCTGACGGCGACCGGCGCGACCCACGACATCGGCTTCGTCATCCACGACACCGGCGGCTACGACACGGTCGATTTCTCCGGCTCGACCACCAGCACCATCCTCGACCTGCGCGAGGGCCGCTTCTCCAGCGTCAACGGCCATACCAACAACGTCGCCATCTTCGACGGCCACAACGCCGACGCGACCGAGTACTACATCGAGAAGGGCGTCGGCAGCGACTTCCTCGATATCATCATCGGCAATGACGGCGACAACCTGCTGCTGGGCGGCGGCGGCGACGACCGGATCGACGGCGGCAACGGCGCCGACGAGATCCATGGCGGCGCCGGCAACGACATCATCGTCGGCGGTGCCGACACCAATGACAGCCGGGACCGCAACAACACCCTGCCGATCATCACCGGCCCCGACAGCCGCGACGGCGCCGACACGCTGTATGGCGAGGACGGCAACGACATCATCGAAGGCGGCAAGGGCAACGACATCCTCGACGGCGGCGCCGGTGACGACATCATGCGTGGCATGGACGGCGTCGATGTCTTCCGCGGCGGCGACGGCAACGACACGGTCGATTTCAGCCTGGAGAGCCCGTTCCAGCTGCTGGTCAACCTGGTGACCAATGTCGCCAGCGGCGGCACCGCCTCCGGCGACACCTTCTTCAGCGTCGAGAACCTGATCGGATCGGACGACCGCATCGACCGCTTCATCGGCAACGATGCCAACAACTACTTCCTCGGCCTCGGCGGCGGCGACGTCCTCAGCGGCGGTAATGGCGACGACGTGCTGGAGGGAGCGCGCGACGGCGACGTGCTGAGCGGCGAGGCCGGCGACGACCGGCTGATCGGCGGTGCCGGCGCCGACTATCTCGACGGCGGCGACGGCATCGACACGGCCGACTACACGCTGGACGAGCGCCAACCGATGTTCGGCCCGCCGCGGACGCCGGCGACCGAGGGCGTGACCGTCAACCTGCAGACCGGCACCGCCAGCGGCGGCGACGGCGAGGGCGACACCACGACCACGCACCAGTTCGACAAGCTGGTGAACATCGAGAACGTGATCGGCTCCAAATTCGCCGACACCCTGATCGGCAACACCGGCGTCAACGTGCTGTCGGGCGCAGCGGGTGACGACACCCTCGCCGGCGGCGGCGGCAAGGACACGCTGGATGGCGGCGCCGGCCAGGACATGGCGGCCTATTACGGCAGCACCACGGGGGTCAACGTCTCTCTCGGCAACGCCGCCTCGCATGAGGAGATCTTCATCTCGATCGAGGGCCTGGCCGGCTCCGGCCACAACGACACCCTCACCGGCGATGCCGGCGACAACCGGCTGATCGGCCAGGGCGGTGACGACACCCTCAAGGGCGGCGCCGGCAACGACACGCTCGACGGCGACTTCATCCCCTTCCCGGTGACCGGCGTCGGCACCGGCACCGGCTATGCCGCGCTGGGGACGGGCGCGACCAACAACTCGATCGCGGCCGCCTTCGACCTGACCGCCAACTTCTCACTGGCCGCCGATCCCGACATCGTCGACGCGACCACCCTGGCGCATTCGACGGTGACCGCCACCGGCAACGGCCAGGGCGGCTACTACAAGCTGACGGTCAATGCCGGCACGGTGATCACCCTCGATCTCGACCATACCGCGGGCGGGCTGGACGACAGCTACATCTGGCTGACGCGGGCCGACGGCACCGTGCTCGCCGAGAATGACGACGCCGGTAACGACCCGGGATCGAGCGTCCGGACCGACTCAGCCCTCAGCTTCAAGGTCGCCGAGACCGGCACCTACTACATCGTGGTCGGCCATTACGACAACGACTCCGGCGAGCCGGAGCAGACAGTGCCGAACGGCGGCTCCTACGAACTGAACGTCTCCGTCACCCCGCCCCCGCCGGTGATGCCGAACATCGGCGTGGCCGGGAACGACACGCTTGACGGCGGGACCGGGAACGACACCCTCTACGGCCGCGCCGGCGACGACGTGCTGAAGGGGGGCGCCGGCGCAGACCATCTCGACGGCGGCGACGGCATCGACCGGGTCAGCTATCTCGGCGCCACCAGCGCGGTGACGGTCGATCTGGGGGCCGGGACCGGCCATGGCGGCGACGCCGAGGGCGACACCTATGTCGGCATTGAGCGGGTTGCCGGCGGCACGGCCGGCGACACGCTCACCGGCGATGCCGGCAAGAACGTCCTCTGGGGCTATGAGGGGAACGACACCCTCAACGGCAGCGGCGGGATGGATGTCCTGTTCGGCGGTGCCGGGGCCGATCGCTTCGTCTTCTCGGCCGTCGGCGACAGTGTCGTCGGCTCCCAGGCCGATCAGATCGGCGATTTCAACCACGGGCAAGGCGATCGGATCGACCTCTCGGGCATCGATGCCGATACCGGCACGGCGGGCGACCAGGCGTTCACCTTCATCGGCACGGGGCTGTACTCGCACCATGCCGGCGAGCTGCGCTTCGCCCATCTGTCGTCGGGCACGACCACCATTGCAGGCGACGTCGACGGCGACGGCGTGTCGGACTTCCACATCATGTTGCGGGCCAACATCGCCCTGGCCGTGGCCGACCTGGTGCTCTGATACCAGCCGGACAGCCGGCATCCGGTGAGGACCGAAGGCCTCACGGAATGCCGGCACAGAATGCGGGAGGCGGCGGTGAAAACCGCCGCCTCCTTGCGTTTTCGCGGTCGGCAAAGTACGCCCAGGCGATCTCGCCAGGATGTTTACTGCCCGGCAGACCAAGCCATTGCGCGGTCGGCATCGCGGTTTCTGAAGACCCGTCCGGGCCCGGGAGAGCCGGTTGACAGCCCATTGTTTCGCCCCATAGATTCAAAATAAGGAATGCGTTCAATATATTGAACGATTGATAGGAGACCCGGGACGTGAGCGGCAGGGGCGCGGAGCGCATCCTCGATCTTCTGGAATGGCTCGCGGCACGGGCCGAGCCGGCGGCGCTGGCGGATGCCGCGCAGACGCTGAACCTGCCGAAGAGCAGCACCCTGCTGCTGCTGCGTCTTCTGGTGGAGCGCGGCTATGCCGAGCGGCTGGCCGACGGCCGCTACCGCTTGGTCCGCCTGCCCGGCGACCGCCCGGACGGCCGCGAGGCCTGGGCGATCCTGCTGCGCCTGGCCGCGCCGCATCTGGCCCGCGCGGTGGAGGAGTCAGGCGAAAGCGTCTTCGTCGCGGTCCTGGATGGCGACGAGATCCGCTACCTGAACAAGCTGCTGCCGGACCGGGAGATCCGGTACGACCGCAACATCGGCCCCACCCGCATCCCGCACCAGGTGTCGAGCGGCGTGGTGCTGCTGGCCCGGCTGGCGGCTGCGGAGCTGACAGCCTATTGCGGCCGCCTGGGCCTGCATCCCGGCCAGCGGCGCGAGCTGCGGGCCCGCACCGAAGCCGCCGCGCGCGACGGCTTTTACTTCAACCCCCAGGGCGTGGTGGAAGGCGCTTCCGGCGTCGCCGCGCCGATCCTCGACGGCACCGGCCGGGCCGTCGCCGCCCTCAACATCTCCGGCCCGCATCCACGGGTCGTCGCCAACCTGCCGAAGATCACCCGGGCCGTGCTGGACGGCGCGCAGGCGATCTCGGCCGACCTCGCCAGACGAAGCCGCCCCGGGAGGAGCGCATGACGACCGAACAGCCGATCCGCTTCGACCCGACGCTGCAGGGCCCCCTGTTCGGCGTCCGCGTCCTCGACCTGTCCCGGCTGGTGGCCGGCAACATGCTGTCGCTGCAGCTCGCCGATTTCGGCGCCGACGTGATCAAGATCGAGCCGCCGCAGGGCGACCCGCTGCGCGACTGGACCGATGACGGCCAGTCGCTGCACTGGAAGGTCTATGCCCGCAACAAGCGGTCGATGGTGCTGAACCTGCGCGAGGCGGCCGACATGGGCGCACTGCTGGCGCTGGTGAGGACGGCCGACGTCTTCATCGAGAATTTCCGCCCCGGCACGCTCGAATCCATGGGCATCGCGCCGGAACGCCTCCTCGAGCTCAACCCCGACCTGATCGTGGTCCGGATCTCCGGCTTCGGCCAGACCGGGCCCTATGCCGCCTATCCGGGTTTCGGCACGCTGGTCGAGGCGATGAGCGGCTTCGCCGCCCGCACCGGCTTCCCCGACCGCGAGCCGGTGCTGCCGCCGCTGGCGCTGGCCGACATGATCGCCGGCATGACCGGGGCGCAAGCCGTGACCATGGCGCTGCTGGCCCGCGAGAAGGGACTGTCGCGGGGCCAGGTGATCGACCTGTCGCTGCTGGAGCCGATGGTCGCCGTGCTGGGCCCAGAGGCCGCGATCCACCGGGTCACCGGCAAGGTCAAGCAGCGCACTGGCAGCGCCTCCAACACCTCGTCGCCGCGCAACGTCTATCGCTGCGGCGACGGCCACTATGTCGCGCTGTCGGGGTCGATGCAGGTGATCGCCATGCGCATCTTCGACATCATCGGCCGGCCGGACATGAAGACCGACCCGCGCTTTTCCAGCAACGCCGCGCGGGTGAAGCACCGCGACCTGGTCGACCAGGCCGTCGGCGCCTGGTTCGCCGAGCGCGACCGCGAGACGGCGCTGCAGGTGATGCGCGACGCCGGGGCCACAGTCGGGCCGGTCTATGACACCGCCGATATTGCCGCCGACCCGCATATCCGCGAGCGCGGCGTGATCGTCGAGGTCGAGGATGCGGACAACGGCTCGCTGCCGATGCACGCCGTGCTGCCGCGCCTGTCCGGCACGCCGGGCGGGCTGCGCCGCCCCGCCCCCACCCTCGGCGAACACACCGAGGAGCTGAAGGCCGAGATCGCCCGAGGCCTGCAGGCCGGCAAGGGAGACGCCCCGTGATCCGCTCGCTGCTCTACGTCCCGGCCTCCGAGCCGCGCTTCATCGAGAAGGCCCACACCCGCGGCGCCGACGCGGTGATCCTCGACCTCGAGGACGCCGTCGCGCCGTCGCGCAAGGCGGCGGCGCGGGATGCACTTGCGGAAAGCGTCGCCCAGGCCGGCCAGTCCGGCGCCGTGGTCTATGTCCGGATCAACGCCGAGCTGGAGCTGCGCTTCCTCGACGCCGAGGCCGCCTGCCGCGCCGGCGCCGCCGGGCTGATGGTGGCGAAGGCGGCCGCCGCGGCGGAGTTGGCCGAGCTGGCCGGTCGGATCGAGCCCATCGAGCGCAAGCTCGGTCGTGCCCCGATGGAGTTCATTCCCCTGATCGAGGATCCGGCGGCTCTGCTGGACGCCCGCGCCATCGCCGTGGCGCCCCGCATTGTCGCCCTCGCCCTTGGCGGGGAGGATTTCGCCACCGCCACCGGCGCGGTGCCGACGCCGGAGACGCTGCGGCTGCCGAAGCTGCTGCTCCACTACGCCGCCAAGGCGGCGGGGCTGCGCTCCTACGGCCTGCTGCGCTCGGTCGCCGATTTCCGCGATATCGAGGGCATGATTGCGGCCGCGCGCGAGGCCCGCGCCTTCGGCTTCGACGGCGCCAGCTGCATCCACCCGGCCGTGGTGCCGATCCTGAACGAAGCCTTCGCCCCCTCCGAGGAGGAGCTGGCCTGGGCCCGCAAGGTGATCGAGGCCGATGCGGCGGCCAAGCGCGAGGGCAAGGGCGCCTACATGGTCGACGGGCGTTTCGTCGACGCCCCGATTGTGGAGCGGGCCCGGCGCGTCCTTGCCGCGGCGCGGTAAGCCGGCCGGACCAGGGCTAGAGGCGGTTCAGGACCGCCCTGCACCGAAGGTCGGAGCCTGCGGGGAACGGTTCGGTTCGGGGGAGGCGTCGGGATGCGACGGCGGCTGTTCCCCGACGGCGCAGGCGATCTTGGCGACGAAGCGGCGCTTCACCTCGTCCATCTGCCGTTTGCAGCGATCCTCGGGGCAGCGATTGTCATTGGCCTGCGGCCGAAGCGAACTCATGATTCCGATTCATCGAAAAGCAGTGGACTATGCCACCAGCTTGGCACCGAAGCCGCTGCACCTCCAGTGAAAATCGGCGCGGGCCGATGCCCGCCTCGCCACCCCGGCGCCATGGACTGCAGGACGCTGCCAAGGCTAGCTGCTATAGGGTGGGTCGAGGGACAGCGGGCCTGCCCCCGGGGAGACGCAACCGTGCCGGACGAGCTATACCGCCTTCGCCGCCGCGAGATCATTCACCGCACCTCCACCACGACGGTGGTCCGCGCCGTCCTCGAGGATGGCCGTCCGGTCATCCTGAAGGAGATGATGGGAGAGACAGCGGTCGGCCTGGTCGACCGGCTGCGCCATGAGCACGACATGCTGTCGCGCTTCGATTCCGATCTCGTCGTCCGGCCGGTCGGGATCCGGCCCGACGGTCCGGACGGGCCGGCCCTGGTGCTGGAGGATATCGGCGGGATCACCCTGTCCCAATGGATTGCCGCCGCCCCGCCGGACCTGGCCGGCCGGATCGCGGCGGCCGAGACCCTGGCGCTTGGCCTCGCCCATGTGCATGAGCGCGGCGTGCTGCATGGCGACCTGTCCACCCACAACATCGTCATCAACCCGGAAAACGGCCGGATCAACTACATCGATTTCGGCGGAGCCCTGGCGCTGGGCCGCGGCGACTCCGTCCCGGCCGAGGCCCTGCCGACGGTGCTGGACCTGACCGCCGTCGCCCCGGAGCGGACGGGGCGGATGAATCGGCCGGTCGACCACCGCGCCGATCTCTATTCGCTCGGCGCCATCCTGTACCAGCTGTTCGCCGGCCGGCCGCCCTTCCTGGGCGAGGAGCGGCTGGACCTGCTGCACGCCCATCTGGCCCAGCGCCCCGTGCCGCTGGACGAGCTGCGGCCGGGCTTTCCCCCGGTGCTGGCGGAGATCGTCGCCGCGCTGCTGATGAAGGATGCGACGGCGCGCTACCGCAGCGCCGCCGACCTGGCGGCCGATCTGGGGCGCTGCCGATCCGGCTTCGAGCCCACGGGCCCGGAGGCCGGGCGCATCGCCGCCTTCGCCCTCGCCGCCGGGGATGACGGCGATCTCTTCGGCGATTCGATCCTCTACGGCCGGGCGGCCCCGCTGGCCATGCTGGAGGACGCGTTCGAGGTGGCCCGGGACGGCCGCAGCGGCGCCGTGCTGGTCGCGGGCGCGCCCGGCATCGGCAAGACCGCGCTGGCGGCCGGGATCCGCGACCGCGTGGCCCAGGCAGGTGGCCGCTTCGCCGCCGGCAAGTTCGAGCAGCAGCAGCGCGACGTGCCCTATCTCGGCCTGGCCCAGGCCTTCGCCGGGCTGGTCCGCAGCGTGCTGACCGAGCCCGACGCCATGGTCGCCGCTTGGCGCACGGCCCTGCTGGACCGGCTGGGCCGCAGCGCCGGGGCACTGGTGGAGCTCGTCCCCGGCCTCGACCGGCTGATCGGCCCGCAGCCGCCGGCCGCCCCGCTGGGCCCGGCCGAGGCCGGCAACCGGCTGGCCCAGGCGGTGCAGGACCTGGTCGCCGTCTTCGCCACGCCCGAGCATCCGCTGGTGCTGCTGGTCGACGACCTGCAATGGGCCGATGCGGCGAGCCTGGAGCTGCTGGGGCCGATCTGCCGTGCCGCGCCCGCCGGCGGGCTGCTGCTGATCGGCACCTGCCGCGAGGGCGAGGCCGATCCCGGGCAGGCGCTGCACGACACGCTCCGCGCCCTCGACGCGCAGCTCGGCGGCGTGATCCGCATCGACCTGCAGCCGCTGGCGCCGGACGACATCGAGGCGATGCTGGGCACCGCCTATCGCGGCCAGCCGGGCGACATCGCCGCCGCGGCCGCGCTGGTCCACGCCAAGACCCTGGGCAACCCGCTATTCGCCCGGCAGCTGCTGGGCCATCTGCGCGACACTGGGGCGATCGGCTCCTCCGGCCGCTGGGACCTGGGCCGGATCGCGGCGGTGCAGGCCACCGACAATGTGGTCGGCTTCCTGGCCGACCGCATCGGTCACCTGCCGGCGGAGCTGCGACGCGTGGTCACCACCAGCGCCTGCCTGGGCATGCAGGTCGATGCCGAGGAGCTGGGCGCGGTGCTCGACGTCGACGGACCGCCGCTGCGCGCCATCCTCGACGGCGCGGTGGCGGAAGGGCTGATGACGGCGCGCGAGGGCGGCTTCGCCTTCGCCCATGACCGGATCCGCGAGGCTGCCTATCGCCTTGCCGACGATCCCGCCGACCTGCATCGCCGCATCGCGCGGCGGCTGCTGGAACGCACGGCCCCCGACGAACTGCCCGGCGCCGCGTTTGCGATCGCCCGCCATCTGAACGCCGCGGGATCGCTGGACGATGATCCGCCGCTGCGGGCGCGCTGCGCCGAGATCAACCTGATCGCGGCCCGCCAGGCCCGCGCCGCCGCCGCCTTCGGGCCGGCGCGCGACTATGCCGAGACCGGGCTGGGCCTGACCGATCCCGGCCGGTGGGACACCCACTACGCCGAGATAGCCGAGGCGGCGCTGCTGCTGGCCGAGTGCCGGATGCTGACCCAGGACCACGCCGCCTTCGACCGCGAGGTCGAAGGGCTGGCCGCGCGGCTCAAGGATGACGAGCACCGGCTGCAGTTGGCCATGCTGCAGCTGGTCTCTCTCGATGCCCGGCTGATGGAGAACGAGGCGATCGAGGTCGGCCGCCGGGCGCTGCGGCTGGTCGGGATCGAGCTGCCGGAGACGGCGGAGCGCCAGGGCGAGGCCGTGGGCGCCGAATTCGCCGAGTTCCAGCGGCTGATGGCCGGGCGCCCGGCCGAGGTGCTGCTGGACCTGCCACCCCTGCGGGACCGGCGCCTGGCGGCGGCGATGCAGATCCTGTTCCGCCTGGCGCCGGATGCGCACAACACGCTGCAGCCGGCGCTGTTCGCGCTGATGGCGCTGCGCAACGCCAATCTGATGCTGCAGCACGGCGGCGACACGCTGGCGCCCGGCATCATCGTCACCCTGGCCCTGACGTTGCGGGGGATGACCGGCGACAGCGTCGCGGCGGACGCCTTCGCCCGCACCGCAGTCGCTCTCGATGCCAAGCTCGGGCACCCGCTCACCGCCAGCACGACCTTCGTCTACACCTATTTCCTGCGGCATTGGCTGCACCCGCTGGACGGCGCGCTGCAGCTGAACCTCGACGGCATCCGCGCCGGCTTCGAGATGGGCGACATGCAGTTCGGCGCCTATCACGCCGCCGCCTATGTCATCCACCTGCTGGGCAGCGGCGGCGGGCTGGCCGAGGTCGCCCGCATCGGCGAGGAGCATCTGCGCCTGATCGGCGAGAAGAACCGGACGGCGGCCGAGCATTGCCGGATGCAGATCGACTTTGCCGCGGCGCTGATGGGCGCGTCGGCGGCCCCCACCAGCATGGCCCGCGACCGGGTGCGCAGCGAGGCGGAAGAGCAGGCCTGGCTGGATGGGCTGGACCTCGTCGCGCGCGGCAACTACCTGATCCGCCGGCTGCAGCTGGCCGTGCTGTTCCGGGATGCCGACCTGGTCCGGCACCTCGTCGGCCCGACGGCGGCCAGCCTAGCCGCGGTCGCCGGCGTGGCGGTCGAGGCCGACGGCGTCGCCTTCCTGCTGCTGGCCACCGTGGCGCAGGACGGCGGCCGGGATGAGGGATTCGCCGCGCTGCGCGACCGGCTGCGCGGCTGGAGCGAGCAGAACCCGCACAATTTCGGCGCCCTGCACCATCTGGTCGAGGCGGAGCTGGCGCGCGTCGAGGGCCGGGCCGGCGACGCGCTGCGCCTCTATGGCGACACCATCCGCCGGGCCGAGGCCAGCAAGCTGACCCACCATGCCGCCTTGGCCAACGAATATGCCGGGCGCTTCTGCCTGGGGCTGGGCAATGAGGTGTCCGGCATGGCCCATCTGCGCGAGGCGGCGACGCTGTACGGCTACTGGGGGGCGGCGGCCAAGGTCGCCGCGCTGGAGGAGGAGTTCCCGCGCCTGGCGGTGCGGTCGCGGCCCGGGCGGGCATCGCTGCGCGAGTCCCACAGCTCGACCGGCGAGGACGACATCGACTTCCGGGCCGTGCTGCGCGCCGCGCATTCGATCTCCGGCGAGATCGATCTGCGCCAGCTGGTGCAGCGGGTCCTCGGCGCGATCCAGGACAGCGCCGGCGCCGCCTACGGCGTCCTGGTGCTGCGGCGCGACGACGGGCTGCATGTCGAGGCCGTCGGCCACAACCGCGAGGTCTCGCTGCTCAGCGGCGACGGGTCGGGCCGGCTGGAGGACAGCGATGCCGTGCCCCAGTCGGTGCTGTCCTACGTGCTGCGGACCCGTGAGGCGCTGGTTCTCGACAACGCTCAGCATTCGCCCGAGTTCTTGCGCGACCCCTATATCCGCACCCATCGCGTCGCGTCGGTCCTGTGCGCCCCGCTGGATGAGCGCGGCCAGGTCGACGGCCTGATCTATCTCGAGAACAACCTCGCCGCCGGCGTCTTCAGCCCGCGCCGGCTGGAGGTGGTGCAGGTCCTGGCGGCGCAGGCGGCCATCGCCTTGGCAAATGCGAGGCTGTTCACCGCGCTCGACGGCGCACGCACCGATCTGCTGCGCGCCAATGAAGGACTCGAGCAGAAGGTGACGGAGCGCACGGCGGAGCTCGACACCGCCCGCAAACGCGCGGTGGCCAAGGAGCGGGAGGCGCGGCGGGCCCGGCGCGCCGCCGAGATCGCCAATGAGGCGAAGTCGCGATTCCTTGCGGTCGTCAGCCACGAGATCCGGACGCCGATGAACGGCGTGCTGGGAATGCTGCAGATCCTCGACCGCGATCCCTTGCCCGAGGAGCAGCGCCGCTATCTGGAGATCGCCGAGGAATCGGGCCGGTCGCTGCTGGACCTGATCGACGGCATCCTCGACTACGCCCGGCTCGAGAACAGCCAGGAGTCGCTCGACCTGCACGATTTCGACCTGCGCCGGCTGGTCGCCGACGCGGTCGAGCTGATCCGCCCGCAGGTCGCGGCCAAGGGGCTGTCGCTGACCCTGTCGATCGACGCGCCGCCGGAGGCGATCCTGCACAGCGACCCGCGCCGCCTCGGCCGCGTGCTGATCAACCTGCTGAGCAACGCCGTCAAATTCACCGCCGACGGCGGCATCACCGTGACGGTCGAGCTGGAGCCGATGGCCGGGGCGATGCCGCGGTCGACGCTGCGCATGGCGGTGGCGGACAGCGGCATCGGCATCGCGCCCGAGATGCATGAGCGGATCTTCGGCGACTTCATCCAGGCCGATTCCTCGATCGCGCGCCGCTATGGCGGCACCGGGCTGGGGCTGGCGATCTGCCGCCGGATCATCGACCTGCTGGGCGGCACCCTGACGGTGGACAGCGCGCCGGGCGCCGGCAGCACCTTCCGCCTGGCCGTGCCGGTGACGCCGGGCACCGCGCAGCCGCAGGCCGCCGCGCCGGTCGCGGCAGGCCCGGTGCTGTCGGTCCTGGTCGTGGATGACGACCCGATCAACCGCGCGGTGGCCGCCGGCCTGCTGGGCCGGCTGGGCCATCGCGTGACCCTGGCCGACAGCGGCCAGGCGGCGATCGAGGCGGCGGCGGGCGGCGGTTTCGACGTCGTCATGATGGACCTGCACATGCCCGGCATGGACGGGCTGGAGGCGACGCGGCGGATCCGGGCGCTGCCGGGCGACCATGAGCCGCCGCAGATCCTGGCGCTGACCGCGGACCTGACCGATGGCAGCCGCCAGCGCTGCGCCCTGGCGGGCATCGAGCGGATCCTGGGCAAGCCGCTGCAGCTGGCGGTGCTGCAGCGCATGCTGGCCGCGATCTCGGAGTCGCGGTCGCCGGTCGACCCGCCGGCGCCGTCGGACGGCCCGGCAGCCCTGGTGGATGACGAGTTCTTTACCGAGCGCCAGGAGATCCTCGGCACCGGCGAACTGGCGCGGCTGGCGCTGATGTTCCACCGGGTGTCGCGGCCGCTGGTCCGCGCCATCGACGCCGCGGCCGGAAACGGCGACCGCCGCGACCTGGCCCGGCTGGCGCACCGCCTGAGCAGCTCCGCCGGCGCGCTGGGGCTGATCCGCCTGGCCCGCCAGGCCAGCGCGATCGAGGCCGGCGCCAATGCCGACATGCCGATCGACGGGCTGGCGGAGATGGCCGCCGCGCTGGCGCCGCTG